>CAZHNZ010000010.1:43291-50960 GCA_964534355.1 uncultured Parabacteroides sp. | reverse complement strand
GCGGTATGAGTGGTAACTTTTTTGCGCGAAGGATAGAAGTGGAAAGCCCACAGCCCGACTGCGATGGTTGAGGATACGCAGTCGGGTTCCCCGGGCGAGGACTTGAAACGGATAGCCTGACCCGAGTGGGCGAGGGGCGCGCCCTGAAAAATTTTTATCTGATTTTGGTGATTTTGGTATTGTATTCGCCGGCAATGGTGCGCACTCTGACGAGGTATACACCCGGCGAGAGGGTGCTGCCGATGGTGGTTTGGTAGCTATCGATACCCGATTGCGACTCAACTACTGTGCCCGAAAGCGAATAGACGGTGACCGATTGCAACAGCAGACCGGCACTGAGGCTGACATTGCAGCTGCCGGTGAAGGGCTGTGCGCCGGTGATAATGCGGGCATCGGGGCGAGTTTGGGCAATACCGGTGGTGCTTTGTTGCTCGAAAAGCACGCCGTCGGCAGTGGTATAGCCGGGGTCTGAGGCAAAGAGTTTGACAAAATTGGCGGTTCCTTTGTTCATGGCAAAGGTGCCGAGGTAGAGCCAACGGTTGCCGTTCAGGGTTTGATTGACGCGAATGGTGGTGTCGCCGGTGGCATACTTGATTTGTATGGGGGCGGCAACAGGGCGGTTTCCACCGGCTACCCAACGGATGAAGACCTTGTAAAGTGCAGGCGCGGGAATGTCCGGTGTCCATTTGGCCCAACGGTCTAGGTCGAGTTTATCGGTGCCGTCTATCATGTAATTTGCACCCATGTAGCCGGGGGTGAATGTGCTGGCTGTCCATGCCGAGTCGTAGGTGCAGGCGGCATCGGAATTGTCGATAATGATGGTTTGGTTTTTGCTGTCGGGTGCTACGGATAGGTCGATGTTCATCACTTTGGGGCGAATGAGCGTGGGCGATGAGGGCGGCAGAGCAGCAAAGGCTTTTCGCTTGGCCGAAATGGTGGGATCGGCAGCCTTGAGCGCATCAGACAAAGCTTTGTAGATGAGCGGTTTTTTCTGAAAAAGCGTATCCCAAACGAGGCAGCCGCAATCTTTTCCCTTCCACGAGTGCAGGTCGTCTATGCCCCACGTGACGAATGTGGTGCAGTTGAAGTTGGACAACGCCGCATTCATAAGGTTTTTCCAATTGTTGGGCATGTTTGAGGTGTTCATCATATCGAGTTCGGTGATAGAGACACGGAGCCCGAGTTCGCCAATTTTTTTCATGTTGGCGCTGATGGTACCGGCGTTGATGTAGTTGCCGAAATGGCCTTCGAACCCGACACCGTGGATGGGCACGCCGCGGCTTTGCAGCTCTTTCACGAATTTGTAGAGCGAATCGCGTTTGGGGTATTCGGCCGATGAGGCGGCCTCAGCGCCGTATTCGTTGAGGTAGAGATAGGCATCGGGGTCGGCACGGTGCGCCCACACAAAAGCCGAATCGATGTAGTCGGGGCCAATGATATCATACCAAAAGCTGTTTCGCAGGCCAAAAGGCTTGTCGTAGCCAATGTTGAAGGGCTCGTTCACCACATCGTATTCCGAAATTCTCCCTTTGTAGTGACTGATAACGGTAGTAATGTGGTTTTTGAGAATGCTCATAAGTTCGGCACGGGTCCACTTGTAGGTACCCGACTTGCGCGAAGTGACCCAATAAGGAATATTGGTGTGCCAAATCATAAAGTGTCCGCGCGACTTTTTGCCATTGGCCTGTGCAAAGTCGATGACCGAATCGGGGTAGGCAAACTGAAAAACTCCGCGGGATGGCTCGATGGCATCCCATTTAATCTCGTTTTCGGGAAAGACCATACTGAATTCGTCAATCAGAGTTTGTTTGTATTCGGGCCCGGCCTTGGTAAACTGAGCTTTGTGCACCATGGTGCCGTAGAGTAAACCGGCATTTGCGCCCAATTGCCCCAAACCCTGTGCCACGGCAGAGGCAGAGGCAATGAGCAAAAATGCATAGATCAGGATTTTTGTGGTGTAAAGTTGTGTTTTCATATTGCTTTGAGGATAGATTGCGTATTTTCTTATTTTTTTATGTTACAAAGTTACGGCGTATCGCAGGAAAACGATATTTCATTTGTTCCAATTACGTATAGCCATGTTACATAGAGGATAAAAACCGCGTTAAAAAGACATTTAAACGACTGATTTTGCCATTTATCAAACGCTATGTAACAAATATGCATGAATTTGGAACATGAGAGAACGAGAGTTCATTTGATAGACTCTACATTTGCAGCAGATTATTAGTGATGCAAACAGAGAGATAGTATGACTTTGTGTAAAAGCAAGTGATAAAATGTGTGTGTGTGAACAACGAATGAGAGCCGGCGTGAGCAGTTCCATTCGTTGTTTTTATTTGTAATCAGAAAATTAGACTTTTTTGAAGCCATTCTCTACCATTAGCTGGTTGATTTATATATCTTTGTACTCTCTCAATTTATCTGACCAACAATCTAAATCTCTAACATCTGAATACACATGAATTTAAAACAATTACTACTTTCGACCATGGCAATATTTGCGATGCAGGTAAATGCCAATTTATTAACCAATGGAAATTTTGAATCACCGGCACTGAGCGGATGGACTGCAACCGGATTAGCGACTACGGCACAGAAGGGCCTTGTGGCCGGCTCTGCACAGTGTGCTCAAATAGCAGCCACAACCGGCAAAATTGTACAAAATGTATCAAACGTTGGCACAGACTGGATGCTCGACTTCTATGTTGCGTGCCAAAATCCGGCGCTGTTTGGCGGCGATCGTGGTTTTAACCTGAATGTAAACAACTCTCAGCTGAATATGCGTATTGCTACCGGCGGCGCCATTCAGTTTTACAACGGCAGCACCTGGGTAACGGTGGGCAATGGCAACGAAATTTCGTTTTCGACCGACGGCAACAACGATGGCGATCTGGTGGATGCCGAAGATACCCTGCGTGCACACCGCATTCGGATTGTGGCGCGTAACTACGGTCTGACCAATGCTAACTACGATGTGTATGCCTCGGCGGCAAACAGCTCTGTGCTGAAACTTGTTGCTAAGGGACAGAACTATTTTCAGACCAAATCGACAACTGTCTCGTCACTCACATTTACGTCGGCATACGGCATGAAAGCGACACAATCCTACCTGCTGGATGAGTGTACGCTGGGCGGACTATCGTCTGTGGTTGTTACCGAAACAGGCGGCTCTACACTGGTAGAAGAGAAAAATGAGACATCTGATACTTTGCAGATAAAATTATCGACAGCACCCGAAAATGATGTTACAATTAATATTTCTGAGAAGCCTGCTTCATCCAATCTGATAATCTCTCCGGCTCAACTGATTTTCACTCCGCAAAACTTCGATGTGGTGCAAAAGTTGGCGGTAAAAGCCAAAGATGATGCCGTTTCGCAAAACGGACTCTTCACCCGTACAATTGGTTTTGATGTAACATCGGCCGACACGACTTACAACGGAAAACAGATTGCTGACATTACCGTAACAATAAAAGACAATGATGCGAAGTTGGTTTATCCGCGTTTCAGCGGCATTTACCCCCACCTGGCCATGACCAACAGCGACAGCGAATGTGGTGTGGGAGCCGTTGTGCCCTGGCAGAACGATCTTTGGTACGTCACCTATTCGGCTCATTACCCCAATGGTAGCGATGATAAACTGTATCAGCTCGACACAACCCTTACCGTGACCGCACGCCCCGAAAGCGTGGGTGGCACACCTGCCAACCGAATGATACACCGCGAATCGAATCAGTTGATGATTGGCTCGCACATTATCGACTCTCTGAAACGGGTGAGAACTATCCCCCTTTCACTTATGCCCGGTCGCATGACGGCCAATGCCCGCCACCTGACCGACCCGGCCAACCGCATTTACTTCATCACCATGGAAGAGGGTATATACGATGTGGATGTAAAAACGCTTGAGTTTAAAACCCTTCATGCCGATGTGAATACTTCCGGTGTGAAAAGCCTTGTCCCCGGTCAGCACATGAAGGGCGGCTATGTAGGCCAAAACCGGTTGATGATTGCCAACAACGGCGTAGGCGGTGTGCTCGCCGAGTGGAAGGGCGATACAGACGGAGACCCCAATCTGCCTGCATCGTGGACATTGGTCGATGTAAACAAACATACAGAAATTACCACCAAAGGTGGAATATATGGAGCCACCTCGCAGTCTGATCCGGTATGGAGTCTGGGCTGGGACAAGCGTTCTGTATTACTTAACGTTTGCGACAACGGTGGTATCTGGAAACGCTACCGCCTGCCCAAAGGCAGTTATACACACGATGCCGACCACGGCTGGTACACCGAGTGGCCCCGCATACGCGACATCGGATACAACAACGGCAACTACCTGATGAACATGCACGGACTGATGTATCAGTTTCCATCTGCATTCAGCCACAACAGCACAGGAGGCATAAAACCATTTTCCACCTTCCTGAAAATGATTGTCGATTACGCCGAATGGAACGGCAAGATTGTATTGGGTTGCAACGATGCGACTAAATTCTCAAATGGCATCTGTCCGCGCGACCAATCCAATCTGATATTCACCACCCGCGAAGAGCTGGCCAATTTTGGAGGAACACCATACGGTTTTGGTGGAATATGGATGAACGACTCAGTGAAAGCCGGTGTGCCCAGCGAGGCAATGCTGATAAACGGATACGAAACCCGCATTATTCACCTGGCTCAGAATACAGGCAAAAGTGCCACGTTTGCACTCGAAGTAGATGTGGCCGGCAACAACGAGTGGAGCGAACTCACCCGGGTAACGATACCCGCTTCGGGATATGCGCATTACATTATACCCGCCAAACTCAATGCCCAATGGTTACGTGTGGTGCCCGACACAAAAGTGCAATCTGCCAGTGCATACGTCTACCTATCAAATCCGTATTGTGCACCGGTTGCCAATATGTTGCAGACCGTACCCGAACCATTGCAACGACAGGGTATCAGCTCAGGCGTTATCCGCCCTATGGCAGGAGCAGATCTTAAACTTCAGTTTGCGGCCGATATCGTGGATGAAACCGGTGGAATCAGCAAAGCTTATTACGAAATAGATGGCAACATGTCGTTCAACAAAGTGACCGATGTGGCTGCCGAAAACGCGTTGCGGACCACTTATGCGCCTACCAAAGATTTTTCGGTAGATAATGCCTCAGTGCTGATGACCTCAGGTGGTAAACAATACCGCCTGCCGATGGGAGATGCAGCCTTCAACGATCCGCTTGTTTCGGGTTATGCCCGCGGCATTCGTGAGATTGTCACCGAACGCAGTGTAATGAACATCCACGGTTCGTTCTACGAACTGCCCCGCGATGACGCCGGCGGATTTATCAAAATTCGCCCCATCACCACCCACAACAAGCAAATTTACGACTTCTGCTCGTGGCGCGGTATGCTCGTTTTGTCGGGCAACTTCACCAATGCGACAAACGATGCTCACTACCGCAAAACTGCCGACGGCAAAGCCGGACTCTGGTTTGGGAACGTCGATGATCTCTTCAAAATGGGCACACCCAAAGGCATCGGTTCAACCTGGAAAGAGGCTGCCGTAACAGCCAACACACCATCGTTGCCCTACCTGATGCAGGGATATGCCGACAAAAAAGCGGTATTGACTCACAATCTCAGCGAAACGGTCAACTTCACCTTCGAAGTCGATTACATGGCCGATGGCAAATTCGTGAAAGCTTTATCCGTACCGGTCAAAGCGGGCGAAACACTCACCTACACCTTCCCCGACGGCTTCAATGCCCAATGGGTACGCACCTCCGTGGATAAAGATTGTGTAGCTTCGGCCACCTTCTACTACAATACAGCTATCTCCGGTAGCACAGGTATTACGCCGTCTGACAATAACGAATTGCTGATATTCCCTAATCCTGTGGCAGAAACGCTCAATATTCAGGGACTCGACAAGCCGGCACAGGTTTCGGTTTATGCATTGCCCGGTACGCGTGTACTTACCGCTACTGTCAGCAGTCAGCTTCATGTGGGGCATTTGCCTTCAGGCATCTATCTGCTTACAGTACCCGGCCACAAACCGTATCGTTTTCTAAAGAAATAAGCCGACAGTACTTGCTGAAAATATAAAACCCCGCCATCCTAAACAGATGCGGGGTTTTTATATTATTGACTAAACTGATACGATATTATTTATCGCGCAAGAAAATATTGATTGGAGTACCATGGAAATTCCAGTGGGTACGAATTTTGTTTTCGAGGAATCGCTTGTACGGATCTTTTACCCACTGAGGCAAGTTAGCAAAGAAGATGAAAGTCGGCACAAAGGTCTCCGGCAATTGGGTCACGTATTTAATTTTCACATACTTACCTTTGTGAGCCGGTGGCGGAAAGCTTTCGATCAGCGGCAACATAGTCTCGTTGAGCTCACTGGTGCGAACACGACGTTTGCGGTTTTGATACACCTCCATGGCTGTTTCGATCACCTTGAAAATACGCTGTTTGGTAACAGCCGAAGTCAGGATAATCGGAAAGTCGGTAAATGGTGCAAATCGTTCGCGAATGGCATTTTCAAACTCTTTAATTGCCTTTTGCGACTTATCTTCCACCAAATCCCACTTGTTGATACAGACAACAAGTCCCTTGCGGTTTTTCTGAATGAGCGAAAAAATATTCATATCCTGACTCTCTACACCGCGTGTGGCATCGATCATCAGAATGCAAACATCCGAGTTTTCAATAGAGCGGATAGAACGGATAACAGAATAGTATTCGATATCCTCCACCACTTTTCCTTTTTTGCGGATACCGGCTGTATCGACCAGATAGAAATCAAACCCAAACTTGTTGAAGCGGGTATAGATTGAGTCGCGCGTGGTGCCGGCAATGTCTGTAACGATATAACGTTCTTCACCGATAAACGAGTTGACGATAGATGATTTACCGGCGTTGGGACGACCCACTACGGCAAACCGGGGCAACACCTCTTCTATCTCCTCTTCCATATTTTTTGTAAACTTCGACACCAGCAGATCGAGGAAATCACCCGAACCAAGGCCGTTCATGGCCGATACAATAATGGGGTCGCCCAATCCGAGAGCATAAAACTCGGAAGAGCCATACTGCATTTCGTGCGTATCTACTTTGTTGGTAACGAGCATCACCGGTTTGTCTGTGCGGCGCAATATATTGGCGACAAACTCATCCAGATCCGTCACGCCTGTGGCTACATCCACCATAAACAGAATGATATCTGCTTCTTCTATCGCAATTTTTACCTGCTTGTTAATTTCCTCCTCAAATACATCGTCTGAGTTGACCACCCAACCGCCTGTATCGATAACAGAAAACTCCTTGCCGCACCACTCCGCTTTGCCATACTGGCGATCGCGGGTAGTACCGGCCATGTCATTTACAATCGCCTGACGGCTACCGACCAGCCGATTGAAAAGCGTCGATTTGCCCACATTGGGGCGGCCGACGATTGCTACTATATTTCCCATTTAAATGCTTATTACTTGATATTCAGTTTGTTTTGTCGAAAAAATGCGCTACGGAACAAACGCGGTTTTATTCAGCCAGCAAAGATACGACTTTTATTTAAACTAAACTAAATCAATTTGTTAGATTCTACAAATATTTGTTCTGCCTTTCAGGCAGTGGTATTGCTTATTGTTACCCTACACCTCAGGTCGATGACCTGAGG
>CAZHNZ010000010.1:0-43191 GCA_964534355.1 uncultured Parabacteroides sp. | reverse complement strand
TTCAGGCAGTGGTATTGCTTATTGTTACCCTACACCTCAGGTCGATGACCTGAGGTTATGAAAATGTGGCTTTTCAAGCTCATTGTACACTGTTTCCTCAGGCCGGAATACGAGGTTATGACCGTCACCTCAGGTCGATGACATGAGGTGCAGGAGATATGGCTTTGCAAGCCATCGTACACTGTGTTTCCAACGAGCACCTCTGACCCATATGTCCTGAAAGGACTGATCTTCATAACCGTAGGTCACCGACCTGCGGAATATACAGACCAGATACCTGACGCTGCCTGAAGGGCAGAAATACAACAAAAACGAGCAAATTCGTTTGTCCCAAACAAAGAAATGCGTATATTTGTACTTAATTAAGTACATAAAAACAGACCTAATCATGATAGCAACTAACTTTTCTGAGTTTCGAAACGGACTGAAGGGTTTTCTCGACAGCGTGGAAAACGACAACGAAACTCTTATTATCAAACGAAAAACAGGAAAAGGCACCGTGTTGATTTCGCTGGAAGAGTACAATTCGATTATGGAAACCATGCATCTGTTGAGCACCAAAGCAAATGCCGAAAGATTGTACGAATCAATTCAGCAATCGAAATCGGGTCAAACTGTGCAACCTGATCTTGAACTATAGTCATGTTAATCACATTTACCCCAAACGCATGGGAGGATTACACCTACTGGCAAACGATAGATAAAAAACTGGTAAAGAGAATTAACGAACTACTGAAAGACATTAAGCGAAGTCCGTTCGATGGAATTGGCAAGCCGGAAGCACTGAAACACGATCTGGCCGGTTTTTGGTCGAGAAGAATTGACCATGAGCACAGATTGGTTTACCAAATAACAGACAACACTGTGCTGGTTATCGCCTGTCGGTTTCACTACGATTAGCGACACCTCAGGTCGATGACCTGAGATTATGAGAATGTAGCTCTGCAAGCCATAATGAAGATAGAAATCGTATTTTTGGAATAAAATATTATCTTTGCCGTAAGAAAAGAAAGAAAAAAGTAATTCGTGCATGAAAGCAAAGCATATCTTTTTCCTTGCCTACCAATGGCTTATTGCCGTGCCTGTTTTGTTGGTGCTCACCATCCTTGTGGCCATCTCTACCATTGTGTTGTCGCCCTATTTGCCCAATTCACCACTCTCGTATATGCCTGCCCGGTTTTGGGCCCGGGCGGTCTGTTTCCTGTTGCGTGTAAAGGTCAGTGTATCAGGTCTCGAAAAGCTCGACCCTGCTCAGTCCTGCATTTTTGTTCTCAATCATCAGAGCATCTTCGATATATTTGTGGTTTACGGTTGGTTTCCGCACATCTTTAAGTGGATGATGAAGGCCGAATTGCGCCGGATTCCCTTTGTGGGAAAGGCGTGCGAGTCGGCCGGACATATATTTATCGATCGTTCGAGTCCTGTGGCAGCCCGTCGCTCGCTTCAAATTGCAGAGTCGCAACTCAAAAACGGAGTCTCACTGGTTATTTTCCCCGAAGGCACACGTACCCGCACCGGTCGGATGAATCCGTTTAAACGCGGCGCATTTCGCATCGCTACCGATTTGTCTCTGCCTGTTGTACCTGTCACGCTGCGGGGCAGCTTCGATCGGTTTCACGGAAATTCGCTTCATGTCAATCCGGGCACCATCGAGGCCATTGTCCATTCGCCAATAGATGTGACACCATACCTTCCCGACGATATTTCTTCGCTTATTCAGACTACTTGGCAAGCGGTGAACGATGGTTTGTAAATACAAAAAAGGCTGACCCCATATCCCTGAGTCAGCCTTTTTTGCGGGTTTCGTTTCCGACGGATTATTTCTTGAATCCGTTCATGATCACCTCTGTATTGTTATTCTGTTTCAGCAGTTCTGCTGCAAACAGTTTTATTTTATCGGGTGTAAGGCTATTGATAATTGCCTCATATTGAGTATGTTTGTCAAACTTATCAATATATAATCCGTTGAGGACACCGAGCCAATAACCGTTTTCAATCAGGTTTTCTTTCTGTTTTTTCAACATAAACTCTTTCACCTTGTTGAAGTTTACATCCGACGGACCTTTGTCTGCCATATTCTTCAACTCGCTGTGGATGATGGATATGAGTTTGTCTTTCTTCGCCGGATCGGTATCGAATCCAATCAACAGGCGGAAGGTGTTTTTGGGGTAATCGCTGACCGACCCCCTCACACTCACGCCATATGTTCCACCTTCATCCTCACGCACCTTTTCGGTGTAAACGATATCAAGAATCTGATCGAGCATGCTCATTTTCAGATTGTTTTCGAGCGTAAAAGGACATTTGCCTGAAAAGACGGTGTAAACGGTCGATTTCGGTGTCTGCATTTCGCGCTGGAAGTTGTTGCGACGCTTGCCGGGCAGAATGTTGAGCTTTATGTCTTTATAATTCTCTTTTTTGCCGGTGGCCGGAAGTGATGCGATATACTTTTCTACCTGCGGTTTCAGCGAATCGGCATCTACATTCCCCACAAAGAAGAAGGTAAAATCGGCAGCATTGGCAAACCGTTGTTTGTATATTTGTTGTATGCGGTTGTAGTCTATCTGATCCACCATTTTGGCTTTCATTCGTTTAGCTCGGGGGTGATTGCCATACAGGCCGGCGTAGAGCGAATCGCTGAATGCCACCATCGGATTGGCCTCGTTGTTTTCGAGCATAGCTTTGCTGCGTTTCACAAAACTGGTAAAGGCGTCGTTGTCGGGGCGGGGCGCAGTAAACGACAGATAGACAAGCTGCATGAGCGAATTCAGGTCTTTGGGCGAACAGCCACCGTTGAGCGATTCGGTGGTGGTGCCAATCGAGGCCGAAACGTTGGCTTTTTTGCCGGCAAGCGCCTTGGGCAAATCTACCTTGCTGAATGTACCTAACCCGTTGATGCCAATTACCTCGTTGATGTTGAGGATGTTCACAATCTCTTTATCGCTCAGCAGGGACGAACCGCCCAAGCTGACCGCTTTCATCAGAATTTGATCATCTTTGAAGTTTGTCTTTTTGTAAATGACACGGGCACCGTTTGAGAGTGTCCACTCTGTGGCATCGAAAGCCTTGTTTTTCAGTACTTTGATTACTTTGCCTGCTTTGGGCGCTTTGGGTACAAGCGGCTCATTCGACGCTTTATCCACATAGGCTGTCAGCGGTGATGCCTTCACTTCGTCGAACAGAGATAGCAACGCACTGCTGGTGGGGTATTCAAGTTTCTCTTTTTTCGGGCCGGAAACGGTGACAATAATATTTTTGTCGCTGATCAGATCCTGCATCATTTTATTGATGGCATCAAGAGGCAACTGAGGCAAAACTTTGTTCACAAAGTTGTATTCATACTCAATACCCGGAATCACTTCGCCGGAGGTGAAATGGCTTACATATTCGCGGACATATGCCCCGTGTTTTTGTTTGTCTTTTTCGTTGAATGCACTTTCGTAGCTTCGTAGCAGGTCGGCTTTGGCACGGTCATATTCTGTGGCAGTAAAGCCGAATTTATCTACCCGGTAGAGCTCTTCGAGCAGAGTTCTCATCCCTTTTTCAATCTCACCTTCTTTGCAAACGGCCGATGCGGTGAGTGCCTCTTTGGTTTGCGATACCATAAATGTTTCGTCGTCGATAGATGCAGCTACAAAGGGTGGATTGGCTTTTTGTGTCAGTTCGGCCAAACGATTGTTAATCATCATTTGCGCAAGCGACTTCATGTGGCCGTTGATCAGAGCCATGGCGGTCGGTTTTTCCTGCTCGCTCAGTCCGTCGTGTTTGAAGAAGATATTTACCATAGAACTGGTAGCTTCGGGGTCGGTGGCGATAGAGACAATCGGCTTGTCGTTGTCGGGCACAGTGTAGTAAATCCGTTTAGCCGGATTGACAGGGGCGGGTATGTCTGCGAAGGCCTTTTTTATTTTTGCCTCAATCTGATCCACATCGATGTCGCCGACTACAATAATAGCCTGCAAATCGGGACGATACCATTTTTTGTAATAATCGCGCAGATCCTGATATTTGAAGTTATCCACCACATCCATTGTGCCGATAGGCATACGGTTGGCATACTGCGATCCGGGGTAGATTTCGGGCACTATTTTGTCCCAAATGCGCGAATTGGCACTGCTTCGGGTGCGCCACTCTTCGTGTATCACCCCGCGTTCTTTATCTATCTCTTTGTCTTCGAGAGAGATAAAACCCGACCAATCGTGTAATATGAGCAGGCAGGAATCAATGATAGTTTCGCGCGTAACGGGTACATTCGACAGATTATATACTGTTTCGTCGAACGAGGTATAGGCATTCAGGTTTTCGCCAAACTTCACCCCGATTGTTTCGAGATAATTACGCAATCCCATGCCGGGGAAGTTTTTGGTTCCGTTGAAGGCCATGTGTTCGAGGAAATGCGCCAAACCACGTTGCGGTTCCTCTTCAAGGACAGAACCCACACGCTGCGCGATAAAAAATTCGGCACGTTGTTTGGGTTGATCATTTTTGCGGATGTAATAGGTCAGTCCGTTGTCGAGTTTGCCATAGCGCACTTTGGCATCTATGGGCAAAACCGGCATTTGCTGTGCAAACAGCTGTGAACCTGTCAGCAGAAGCACGAGCAGGCTAAATGTTGATTTAATAATTGTTTTTCTCATAATGTTTTGTTTGATGGATAAGGGTGCAAAAGTAATTAATTTTTGATAATATGGGAGAATTTGGCTCATTTTCTTCTATATAATAGATGGTCATACCGATGATAAAAATAGATAATCGCACATAGATGATATCAACACAGATAAGCATTTGACGGAAATCCACGTTTTTTATAACATGCTGTGGCTGTTTTTGGTTTGATTATCTGCAATTAATTCAAAATCTCAGTACATTTGCAGCCAATTCACACCTACATTACTAAATTATGGAAATATATCTCGCCCCCTTGCAGGGTCTCACCGACTGGATTTTCAGAGAGTCGTACCACAAACACATCGGGTCGTTCGACAAATGCTTCTCGCCCTTTGTACGGGTGCAGAACAGCGATTTTGTACGACACAGTCAGTGTCGGGATATTCTGCCCGATCACAACCTGTTGCAAAAACCTGTTCCTCAGTTTTTGGGTAACGATGCGGCCTCTTTCGGGGTGTTCGAAGAGTTGTGCCTGAAACATGGCTACGGGGAGGTGAATATCAATATGGGTTGCCCGTTCCCCAAAGTCGCCAACCGGAGTCTGGGCGCCGGGTTGTTGGGCGAACCGGATAATGTAGAGAAATTGTTGCACGATATTTTCAATCAGACGAAACTCAGGATTTCTGTAAAATGCCGACTGGGGCATGAGGAGTCATCTGAATTTGAACAACTTATACCTATATTTAACCAATTTCCGCTGACAGAGCTGATTTTGCATGCACGCACCGGCCGTCAGCAATACAAAGGCGATGTGGATATTGAGGCGTTTGCCCGCTACGCCCCGCTGCTCAATATGCCGGTGTGCTACAACGGCGATATTTGCAGTGCCGACGATGTTGAACGTTTGCTTTCGGTCGCCCCGTTTGTGCAGCGGATAATGGTGGGACGTGGCATTTTGCAGAATCCGTTTTTACTCAGCTTATTAAGGGGCGAAAGTTTGTCGGATAGTGAGATGAGCACCCGGCTAAAAGCATTTCACCACTCTGTACTTGATCTTTGTGCCGAAAAATATTCGGGCGATTTATCTATTCTCAAACGGGTGACCGAAATGTGGGAATATCAGGCTGCCGGCGTGGAGAATGGACGGAAAATATACAAAAAGGTCAAAAAATGCCGTTCGGTGGAAGGGTATAAGGTTGTTATTTCCGAATCTTTATTAATTTTGTCACACTTAACCATAATCTAATTCTCTTTTTTACATGAAACGTACTGAAAATTGCCTCGCAAAGCTCGAACGAATGAACAAAGCTTTGCGCCACGAAACACCCGACAGAGTGCCTGTGAGCGACTTCTTCTGGGGAAGCTTTGTTCGCCGCTGGCGGAAGGATCTTAATCTGCCGGACGACGCAAGTCCATACTATTACTACGATCTCGACTGGATAGTGACCACCCCGAATATGGATCCGTTTATTCGCTCTTTCGAAACCATTTACGAAGATGAGTTTCAGGTGAAAGTAAAAACCGGCTTTGGCGCGACAATGTGCAAACGGTTTGATATTCAGATGCCTGAATTCGCAGCTTTCGATATAGACAGTATCGAAAAACTGGAAGAGGCGCAGTTTGACGATCCGTACGATCGCCGTCGCTATTTCGAAGCAGGAGATAATCAGATAGCCGGCGTGGGCGATGGCTTTGAACGAAACACCCCGGCATGGGTAGAAACGGTGAAAACTCTGCATTCCGATTTTCCGGTGTATGGCAGCATCATCGAGTGTTCCGAATGTCTGACCCGTTTGATCGGTCAGGAGAATACCCTCTTCTGGATGGGTATGTACCCCGAGCGATTGGGCGAATGCATCAATAAAATAGGGCAGTTCTACCTCGATTGTACCAAAGCGCAGATTGCTGCTGCCGATGGGTTGCTGGATGGTTTTGTCATTTGGGGAGATGTGGCTTATACGCAAACCATGTTGTTTGATCCCGAATACTGGCGTCAGTATTTTAAACCGTGGGTAAAAGCAATTATCGAAGAGTGTCATAAGCACAATCTGCCGGTCATTTACCACGGCTGCGGCAATGTAAAACTGATTTTCGAAGACTTTATCGAAATAGGCCTCGACGCTTACAATCCACTCGAAGTGAAAGCCGGTATGGATGCTGTTGAGCTCAAAAAGCAGTTTGGCGACAAAATCGGCTATTGCGGCAACAACGATATTCAGATTTGGGAAACGGGCGACCGCGACAAGATCAAAGCCTCGGTGCTTCGCAAACTCAATGCGGCCAAGAATGGCGGGTTTATCTTTCAATCCGACCACTCTGTGTCGAGTGATGTGGCCGGTCAGACCTACGACTACATCGTCAGTCTGGTCAAAGAGTACGGTAAATATCCGTTGCAGCTGGGCGAATATGATATTCCGGAGTTGAACTAATCCTTCGTGTTTTTTATTTTAATGAACGTGGCATAGTCGTTGGAAAGACTGCGCCACGTTCATTTTTTTTGTATTTTTGTAGAAACCGAAAAACGATACAGTATGCATTTAAATCCGTTGATTGTAGATTTGGCGCTGATAATGCTGTTTGCAGGTGCTACAACGCTGCTTTTTAAGGTGTTGAAACAACCCGTTGTGCTTGGTTATATTGTAGCGGGTATATTGGCATCTTCGAAATTTCCGTTTACCCCGTCTGTTCAGGAGGTGAGCAGCATTCACATTTGGGCAGAAATCGGAATTATCTTTTTGCTTTTTGCATTAGGGCTCGAATTCAGCTTCAAGAAACTGCTGAAAGTAGGCGGTACATCGGTGATTGCGGCCGTGTTTATCATGGTCGGCATGATGCTCACCGGTTTTTTTACCGGCAAAATGCTGGGTTGGTCGCAAATGGATGCGATATTTCTGGGCGCCATGCTGTCCATGTCATCCACCACAATTATCATCAAAGCTTTTGACGATTTAGGTGTTAAAAATCAACGATTTACCAATACTGTATTTGGCATTTTAGTTGTCGAAGATCTGTTTGCCATTTTGCTGCTGGTCATTCTTTCTTCGCTGGCCATGTCGCAAAATTTCGATAGTCTGTTTATTTCAGAAAGCATCTTTAAACTGATATTTTTCCTGATTATCTGGTTTTTGTCGGGGCTGTTTTTGATACCCCTGTTTCTCAGAAGCATGAAAAAACACCTCAATGCAGAGACGTTGCTGGTGGTGGCCGTCGCTCTTTGTCTGGGCATGGTGGTGGTGGCCAATTACGTCGGTTTTTCGTCAGCACTCGGGGCGTTTATTATGGGTTCTATTCTGGCCGAAACAATTGAAGCCGAGAGTATTGAGAAAATTATCAAACCGGTGAAGGACTTATTTGGTGCAATCTTTTTTGTGTCGGTGGGCATGTTGGTCGATTTCACTATTCTGTCCGACTATATGCTGCCGGTGGCCATTATCACACTGGTGGTTGTGGTCGGGCAGATTATCTTTGCAACTACCGGCGTGTTGGTTTCCGGTCAACCGTTGCGCATTGCCATTCAATCGGGATTCAGTCTGGCGCAAATAGGCGAATTTGCATTTATTATCGCTGGATTAGGTGCATCCCTCAAAGTGACCGGTGGTTTTCTCTACCCCATCGCAGTGGCTGTAGCCGTTATTACTACCTTTTTTACCCCATTTATAATGCGGTTGTCAGAGCCGGCCTTCCTCTATGCCGACAAAAAAATGCCGGTCCGTTGGCGTGAATTTCTCGATAGGTTCAGTTCCGGTGCCTCTACGGTCAACCGAAAAAGCGATTGGCACATATTGGGCAAGGCGCTCACCTGGCACATGGTGCTTCACGCCATTGTGTTGAGCGGAATTATCTGGAGCTCATTCAAATTCATGACACCCTTTCTCTATTCTGTTTTAGACCGGGATGTTGCAGCCATTGTTTCTGCGGTTTCTACGCTGCTGGTTATGTCACCTTTTTTGTGGTCGATGGCCTTTAAACGGGTCAAAAAAGAGCTTTTTCGTTCCATGTGGATTGATACCCGATACAACCACGGACCACTTATTTCGCTGGGCATTTTGCGGGCGGTTATTGCCGGTGCATTTGTAATGGTGGTGTTAGTGCATTTTTTCTCTTTTCGTTTGGGCACATTAGTGGGGCTGACTTTTGTGGGAATGCTTATACTCTTGTTTTCGAGGCAGATACGACGAACAGTTTTGCACCTCGAAAAAACGCTTAAACGCAATTTAAATGCTCGGGAAGATGCCCGACGACCTCAGATAAACAATCTGATTCACGATGTTCATATGGCGGAATTTGAGGTTTCGCCCGACAGTGAGTTGATTGGCAGATATTTGTACAAAGCCGATTTTCGGAATAACCATGGAGTCAGCATTGTTAGTATTCACCGGGGCAGCCGCCGCATCAATATACCCGGGGCACGCGATCAGCTGATGCCGTTCGACCGCATTTCGGTGGTCGGAAACGACGAGCAACTCAAAGCTTTTGGCTTGTTGGTCGAACAGAAAGACGTAGTGGAGCTATGCACGCAGCAATCGTGTGGTGTTTCTATGCAGAACCTGACCATCGACGAGGATTCTGTCTTTGTGGGAAAAACCATCAGAGAGTCAAATTTCAATCTCTTCAATTGCCTTATTATCAGCATTGAAAGAAGAGGAGATGGCGTAGTACTGCCGACTGCCGATGTGGTTTTTCGGACGGGTGATTTAGTCACTCTTGTCGGTCAGCAAGATAAAATGCAGAGCATTATTCAGGGTTTTTGTCCGTTGAAACTGAAATAAAATATTCTCTTATTTTTCGCATAAATAGAATTGGGCGAATTTTTTTTTACAAACTTTATAGATGACGCTATTTTGTTCGGATTTTTTATTAATTTTGTATTCCCAACGTTTTTTTAGGAAATTCAATTGGCACAGAAAAAGTTACTTTAATGCTTTTTTAATTGGACTAAACCGTGAGAAATTTAAATATATATTCGCGCATTCTTTTACTTGCATTCATGTCAATCGCACTTTTTGCGATGCTTTTTGGCACATTGCATCTGATTAAGCTGAATCAACAGAAAAGAGTAATAGCAGCATCCCAAGAGCAATTAGACAAAGAGATTGACGCTGTGCTGAAACTCAATAGTGCCTCACTCAAACAAGTTGTTTTCGATTACACTTTCTGGAACGAGTTTGTTCGTCAGATAGAACGCAAACCATCCTACGATATGTATTGGTTTCAAAACAATATCAGCACAATTCTCAGCTCATTTCACTACGACTACGTGGCCGTATATGATGCATCCGGGAAGCAAATTATAGAGAATCGTTCAGGTCTTGCCCCTTCTGCCTCTTTTGTCACCCCTGAAATACTGAAAGCGATTCACCAACAACGTTTTCTCAACTTCTTTGTCAATTCGTCCGATGGGCTGATGGAGGTAAGTGCTGCAACGGTGCATGAAGATACAGATCCGCAGCACAACAAAACAGCCCCGCGTGGCTACCTTGTTTTGGGGCGTATATGGAACAAACCTTATCTGTCCAATATCGCTCAGCTAACAGGTTCTCAGGTAGTATTGGTTTCCCCCGATAAAAAGCAAGCATCTACTAATGAGCAGATTATTTTATCTGAATCCGTATTGAGAGACTGGAAGCAGGTTCCGTGCCAAAAGATTGTATTTACCCGATACGATAATCTGATTAGTCTGTACAACGAAATTGCACACATTATCATGATTGTTATCGCCTCTTTTGCTGTAATTTCACTATTGCTGTATAGTATATTTATACGCAAATGGGTTAGTCAGCCATTCCGCCTGCTGAGTAAAGTGATTCAAAGTGAGGATGGTATTGCGTTGGATGCTTTGCGCGATGCACCGGGCGAGTTTCGCAAGCTGGGGAATATGATGAAGAATTACATCGAACAAAAAGAGGAGCTCAGAAAAGCCAAAGAACATGCCGAAAACTCGGACAATCTGAAATCAGAATTTCTGCGAAATATGTCTCACGAGGTGCGTACACCTATGAATGCCATCATGGGTTTTTCGCAGCTGCTCACCGAAGATGAGTATTCGGCCGATGAGAAAAAGGAGTTTGCCAAAACTGTTTATACGAGTAGCAAATACCTTTTGCGCATTGTTTCGGATATTCTGGATATGTCGCATCTCGATGCCAATCAGGTCTATATAAGACCGATGGTGGTAAATGTAAATCATATGCTGTCTCAGATTCATCTCAGATTAAACAACAAGGCGACGAAGAAAAATCTGAAACTTGAAATCAGAAACGAACTGACAGCAGAGCAAAACCTGGTTGAAACCGACTCTGTGGTGGTAACAAAAATACTGACCAATCTCACCCGAAATGCAATCAAATTTACAGATAGCGGGTTTGTTATGGTGGGCTGCCGGGTTATAGACAACAAAATCTATTTCTATGTGCGCGATACCGGTATCGGAATCGAACAGGGAAATATCAAACGAATATTTGAGCGTTTTGCGCAGGCCGACAAGAAAATTGCTTTCGAATATGGAGGTTTAGGCCTTGGGCTTTCTATTGCAGCAGAATATGCCCGATTGATGGGCGCAACTATCTCTGTGCAAAGTGTACCCGGCGAAGGCTCTTTATTTGGCTTCTCTATCCCGTTTGTGCCTATCGATGAGGCAATTCATTGATTTTATAATCCTTTTTTAGCTTTCTTAATCTCTTTTGTCGCCATTTGTGTAGGTGAGGATAAACTCTTTGTCTAATTTTGCTGTTTAATTACAAAATTGAATTAGTTACAAATAGCTTTGGCCACTCATTTCGGTCAAAAGCCAATGCTCTGTGTATTCCGGCTCTGCTTACAGGTCGTTTACAGGGCTGATAATTATAAACATAACGCATGAAATTTTCACCCGAAGAGTACCTCATTCCCGACGAACCGATGCGTCCGTTTATTGACGCTGACGAGATTTGGGGATTCCTGAATCAACCTAAACCTTCCGCTCAACGTGTTCGCCAAATTATTGCGAAATCACTTGATAAGAACAGGCTTTCGCTATCCGAAACTGCCGATTTGCTCAATGCCGATGATCCTCAATTGATCGAAGAAATCAAGCAGGGTGCGCGGGAATTGAAACAACGAATTTACGGAAACAGAATAGTGCTGTTTGCGCCACTTTATGTGGGTAGCAAGTGTGCCAACAACTGCACGTATTGCGGTTTTCGGGCCTCTAATAAATCGGCCGAACGCAAAACACTGGCAGATCAGGAGATTATTCAGGAGATTGAGGCACTGGAAGATAACGGTCAGAAAAGATTAATTCTCGTCTATGGCGAGCATAAAGAATATAGTCCCGAGTTTATTGCCAATTCTGTAAAAGTTGCCTACGGGGTAAAAAAAGGAAACGGAGAAATTCGACGGGTAAATATCAATGCGGCACCTCTCGAAATTGAGGGATTCCGTATTGTAAAAGAGGCTGCCATCGGCACCTATCAGATTTTTCAGGAGACTTACCATCCGGAGGCTTATAAACAGTATCATTTGAGTGGGAAAAAGGCAGATTTCAACTACCGGCTGACGGGTCTCGATCGGGCTATGGAGGCCGGAATCGATGACGTGGGTATTGGTGCATTGTTTGGCCTTTACGATTGGCGGTTCGAAGTGATGGGGCTTGTACGTCATACCAATCACCTCGAGGCCTGCTATCAGGTAGGGCCGCATACCATCTCTTTTCCCCGCATCAAAGAGGCGTCGGAGCTGAAAATGGGTGATAAATTTTTTGTCACAGACGATCAGTTTGCACGTCTGATTGCGATACTTCGATTGGCAGTGCCCTACACCGGCATGATTCTGACAGCCCGCGAACCGGTGCATCTGCGCAACGAGCTTCTGCAATTTGGTGTCTCTCAGATAGATGGTGGTACCAAACTCGAAATAGGAAGCTATCAAAAGCAATCCGACGAAAAACAGGATCTCAACAAAGAGCAATTCCGTATCAACGACAATCGCTCTCTGGGCGAAATTGTGGATGAATTGCTTGGACAGGATATGCTACCATCATTCTGTACCTCTTGCTACCGCATGGGGCGCACCGGACAGCATTTCATGGAGTTTTCTGTACCCGGTTTTATCAAGAAGTTTTGCACCCCCAATGCCATTCTGACCCTGGCCGAATATCTGCACGATTATGCGCGCCCCGAGATTCAGGTAAAAGGCTGGGAGGTTATTCGTAAAAATATTGAAACTCTCGATCCGCAGATGCAACAGCGCCTGAACGAACGGTTAGCTCGTGTAGCGCAGGGCGAAAGAGATTTGTACTTTTAATAACGATGCATTATGAATTGTGCATTATGAATTAATAAAAGATTATGAAAGGAAAAGATCTGAAACCTCACATCGGTCTGTTTGGCCGTCGCAATCTGGGCAAAAGCTCACTAATCAATTTACTGGCCGGACAGGATGTCGCCATTGTATCCGAACAGGCCGGCACAACGACCGATCCTGTTAAAAAATCGGTCGAAATTTTCGGGATAGGTCCGGCCATAGTTATTGATACAGCCGGCATTGACGACGAAGGCGATTTGGGCTCAAAACGGGTAGAACGAACGCGTCAGGTTTTGCCAACGCTGGATGCTGCTCTGCTTGTAATTGCTCAAAATCAGTTCGACGAGCCTGAAAAAGAGCTCATTAAAGAGCTCGAAAGCTTCGATGTGCCCTATCTTATCCTTCATCAAAAAAGCGATATTGAAACATTGCAGCCCGAAACACTCCGGCGCATTCGTCAAACGACCGAAGCACCGGTCATCGAAACCAATACTTTCGACCTCAGCATGCGCGACCGAATCATCGATGCGCTCAAACCGGTTATTCCGCAAACGGCTTATGTGAAACCACAACTACTCGAGGGATTGATCAAACCCAAAGATGTTGTTTTACTTGTCACGCCCATTGATTTGGCTGCACCTGAAGGTCGCATGATTCTGCCTCAGGTGATGGCTCTGCGCAATGTGCTCGACAACAATGCGATTTGCGTGACAGTTAAAGAGACCGAACTGGAAGATTTTCTGAAACTCGGCATCAAACCCGCTCTTGTGGTCACAGACAGTCAGGCCTTCGACTTTGTCTCAAAACTGGTGCCCGAAGATGTACCTCTCACCGGCTTCAGCATTGTTTTTGCCCGTCTCAAAGGTGATTTCGACCTATATCTTAAAGGCACATCGCATATTTCGCAGTTGCAGGAAGGCGACCGTGTACTTATCCTCGAATCGTGCACTCATCAGGTTACCTGCGACGATATCGGTCGCGTAAAACTGCCCCGTTGGATTGAACAGTTTACCGGCAAAAAAATACAATTTGATTTTGTATCGGGCACTGCACCATTGCCTAAAGATTTATCACAATATGCACTTGTACTGCAATGCGGTGGCTGCATGGTAACCCGCAAGCAAATAATCAACCGGCTAAAACTTGCAGCTCAGGCGGGTGTTGCTGTCACCAATTATGGCATGGCTATCGCTTATCTGCATGGGATTTTCGACCGGGCAACTGCACCGTTTAAATCAATAAATAGTTGAATTGAATGATTGATACTGGTACTCCTACCCTATTTCCCGATATAAATAAAACCTCCTTCTCAAAACAGGAGCTTGTGCAATTGATTCAGGCAGAAGGAGAAGACAGAACCACACTGCTTCGAAAAGCGGCGGAGGTTAAGGAGCGGGAAGTTGGCAATGTTGTCTATCTTCGCGGACTAATCGAATTTTCGAACCGGTGCGCAAAAAACTGTTGCTATTGTGGCATCAGAAGCGACAACCGGGAGGTCAAGCGTTACTCTGTTTCGGATGAAGAGATTCTGGAGGCAGCAAAGTACGCTCATGCGCAGAATTTTGGTTCTATTGTTTTGCAGTCCGGCGAAATTGAAAGTATTGCCTATACCGAAAGAGTAGAGCGATTACTGAAAGAAATTAAAGCTGCAACCAACGGTGAACTTGGCGTTACTCTATCCTGCGGCGAACAGAGCGAAGAGACCTATCGCCGGTGGTTTGCTGCCGGCGGACACCGCTATTTGCTTCGTATCGAAAGCTCAAATCCGGCTCTTTACTCGAAAATCCATCCTGACGATAGTCTGCATAGTTACAAGCATCGCGTTTCTTGTCTGCATACACTTAAAAGAATTGGCTATCAGGTGGGCACAGGTGTTATGGTGGGTTTGCCATTTCAGACATTTGAAGATCTGGCCGCTGATCTGCTTTTTATGAAAGAATTTGATATAGACATGTGTGGCATGGGACCATATATCGAGCATCCGGATACACCGCTCTATGAGTACAAAGACACACTGATGCCATTGCAAAAAAGATTTGAACTAACCCAAAATATGGTGGCGATTTTGCGTATTATTATGCCCGATATCAACATTGCCGCTACGACTGCCCTTCAGGCAATTGATAAGCTGGGGCGCGAAAAGGTGATAAAAACCGGTGCCAATATTCTGATGCCCAACATCACACCGGGCATATACAGAAACGACTACAAACTCTACGACAACAAACCCTGCACAGACGAAAATGCAGACGATTGCACACGCTGCATCGAGGTTAGGGTAAAACTGGCCGATAATGAGGTTGGATATGGGAAATGGGGAGATTCAAAACGATTTGGAAAAAGATAAAAAAAAATCCCGGCTGCGATACTGTGCAACCGGGATTTTTTTGTTAATCAAGTTCGTCTATTTGAGTGGTATCTGAATGTTATATGTCTCACCCGGGAATTCAGCATCTCCATCTACAGCAACAAACAAAGCACGGGGTTTGCCATTCTCAATGTATAATTGAGGCCTTTCTACATGCTCAAACATCTTTGTCGTTCCATCTGCCATTTTCAGATTGAGAGTAGAAACAAGTATATTTTTCGAGGCGGCCCAGTTAATACCATCGTTTGAGGTGAACAGAGCCAAAGATCGTCCCGCTCCGGTAAAATGTCCTCCCATATCCTTTACAATAGCAAAATAGCGATTGCCTTCACGCCAGATAAATGGATCTTCTGCCGCAAAAGTGGTGGCTGTCGCTGTAAATACAGGCTTGGGTTGTTTTACCCACGGGCCAGTTGGTTTTTTGGATGTGGCAACCATGTGCACAACCGGGCCTCCAAACGGAAGCGGTTTTCTACGGGCCACAGCCTTGTAAACCATCAAATAAGTGCCATCTGCTTTTTGCAAAACGCTAGGGTTATTGGTCGCCAGTGCATCGTGGGCTGTGGAATCGGGAGAAACATCAATTAGCGGTTTATCTGAACGCACCCATGGGCCATTCGGGCTCTTGGACACGGCCACACCGATACGCTGATTGTTGCGGTGGGTCCAGTTCAATCCGTTTTTAATATTCTTCCCATCTCCCCTGTTTCCCATATAGTAAATGTAATACTTATTGCCAAAACGGTGCACTGTCGGATTGTGAGTACAGTGTCCATCCCAGAACTTCTCGCCACGGGGTGCCAATGCCAGGTCGTGAAATTTATAAGGTCCCATTGGGCTATCAGCCACGGCATGTGCCACCTCAGAATGAGTTACCCATGCCATAAACCCAAATTCCTTCTTCCATCTGGAGTAGTAAAGGTGGTATTTATTATCTGCCCCTTTTACCATTGTTCCGCACCAAACATAGTAGCCGGCTTGTTTGAAATTAGATGTTAACGGGATTGGCTGTATCAATTTAGTAAAATCAGGATCTTCGTCACCGCTTTGTTGTGCATATACGGGCAACGTAAGGAAGGCTGCGCAAATAAGGATAATGTGTAATGTGATTTTTTTCATACTTCATGTTTTATATGTAATTACTCGCAAAAATAGGCAGAAAAAACAGTCACATAGGCTGTTTTTTCTGCAAAACTATACGCAAAGCTTTGCGTAAAATATGGCAATTCGTTATTTAATAAAAATCTTTCGACTCTCTGTTGTAATACCATTTACAGAAAGGACTACAAAACAGAGTCCCCGGCTCAATTCTTCTGAAGCAAATACAAGGCCATGATTTCCTGAGCCCATCCTTTGATTATTCAAAAGAGATTTAACAAGCTTTCCGGTGGCATTGTATAATTTCAAACTAACAACAGATTCTGTCGTAAGACTAAGCATAGCCTGAATCGATTTCCCATTTTCAGAAGATGAAATCCGCATAATGCCGGGTGATACAGCATTTACCGATAGAGCTGTTGGAGAATCCGGTTGACGTTCAAACATCACAGCATCAGCCACAGTATACCCACTACCAGACGAGATTTTGACATAATTCATTTTCCCTTTTAACAACAGAAACTGACCCAAATGCATCCAGGTACCATTGTTTTTAGTTTGATCAACGGTAATATTTTGTGTCCCTTCACCATGAAAAATTTCAACAGGAGCAGCAGATGCCCTGTTTGTGCCTTCTGTCCATTTCATAAAAATGCGGTAATTACCATCAGCTGGTATATCCGGTGTCCACTTAGCCCAGTATCCGGCCACTCCGCTTTTGGGTGTGTATACATAATTTTTACCGTGATAACCGGTTACACTCACGCTTTCCAACCATTTCGAATCAAATGTACACGAGAGCGAATCTGTATTATCCACAATAATCTGACTATTTGCATTATTAGGTAATACAAGTGTGCTATCCGGTATAGTATCGGGATAAACCGGATTCATCAACTCATAAAAGCGCACATAATCGTATATGGCCGCCGATGGTAGTTTAGTCGTATCCACCGCATCTGTACCTCCCAGATATGATGCAATCGTGGTAAGCCAAATACTGGCATCACCATGCTTTTGCTTGGTTGCATCAACGGTTCTGATCAATTTACCTTCAAAAAAATAGTTCACAACCGTTGGCGTAAACTCACAACCCCAGGTATGGAACGTTGCAGATAAATTAGGGGTTACCACATTCTTGGCCCCCGAATAGGTATGTGTTCCGTTCCAGTTGTGCAGGTTGGTTGAATAGCCAAACTGATTTTTCGAATCATTCTCGCACACATCAATCTCCTGATAAGCTCCGGTCGTTCCTGTACCGCCTGATCCGGTGTGGTGCATCATCCAGAAAGAGGTATGCCAACCTTTGCCGGTCGGAATCTTAAAGCGACTTTCGTAATAACCGTACCGGAATGTTTTTTTTGAAATGACACCGGCACCGGTAAAATTCATTGTACCTACTTTCTGTTTTCTTACATTCAGGTACAGGTATCCGCTATCAACCGTCACATTAGCTGGCAACTGCGTACTCCAATGTTTACTGTCCGTCCTGAAATTCCACACTTTTGTGTTTAATGCGGTGCTGTCAAAATTATCTTCAAAAACCAGTTTACAGTCTCCAATTCCCGGACGGGTGATGATAGTCTGCGCCATAAGCAGTCTGGTTACAGAAATAATGAGAAAAAGGAAAATTGCAGTGTTTTTCATGATTTAAAATTAGTGCTTATAAAATAAATTTCCGGCTTGTCACCAATTTTCCATTGACATAAAGCGTAGCTATAAAAATGCCCTTTGATAACGATGGTATTTTATATGAATAACTTCCGGCTTCTCTCTCCTGCAATGTCAAAATATCACATGCCCTAGAACCTGTGGCATTGTGTATAGTTAAAGTAACCACCGATTTCTGTCCAAGGTTTAATGAAATAATACCGGATGAAGCAGATACCTGAATTTGATGTTCACTATTCGCACCATTTGACCCCAGACCTGTTGGTATGTCAACCCGCTCAAACAAGGCAGCATCCGCAACCGCGGCTCCACTTGTCACACCTCTTATATTTACAAATCCGTATCTTCCTTTGGGGAAATGATAGGTACCCAGATAATTCCACTTACCACCGTTTTTTCTCTGATCCACATACAAAAATGTAAGCCCGTTTGTATGTGCAATATCAATAGGTACTGCATTTGATCTGTTTTGGTGCTCTGTCCAGCGCAAAAACACCCGGTAAAGATCATCCGAGGCAATATTCGGCATAAACTTCGCCCAATGCTTTGGATTCGCTGCAGGAGAGTAAAAATAGTTACTACCATAATATCCGGAAACTCCGGTGCTGGGCATCCATTTCGTATCATATAAACAGGATAGGCTATCCAGATTATCTACAATGAGTTGATGTGATCCGGGGATAGGAAGAACAGAGGTACTATCCGCTGTAATGGTATCCGGGAATATTGGATTGAGTTGTTTGTAAAACCGAACATAATCAACAACTGCTGCTGATGGTAGTTGGCTATCATCCACAGATGAGGTACCATCAAGATTAGACGCAATTGAAGAAATCCAAATACTGGCATCACCAATTCGGTATTTACTGGCATCAATTGTTCTGATGAGCTTCCCGTTGAAATAGTAATTTACACTGGTGGGTGTTAATTCACATCCCCAAATCTGAAATGCAGCGGATAGATTTCCCGTACTTGTTGATTGTGCTCCTGAGACAGTTAACCTGGGGTAATAGTTCTTTAAATTAGTATCAAAGCTCAGTGGGTTTATTGAATTGTTTTCACATACATTTATTTCCTGAAATGTTTCATCATACGCGACACCATTTTCAGGAATGTAGTTTTTCACCATCAAAGAGGTATTCCATCCTTTACCCTTTGGCACGCGAAATCTGCATTCATAATAACCATAGCGAAAACCTTTTTTTGTTACTACTCCGGCTCCGGTGTAAGACGTACCACCCACAGTCTCTTTTTTTCCATTCAGGTAAAGATAACCATTCGCAACGGTTGCATTTTCAGCTTTCTGCCGGCTCCAATTCGCGCTATCTTTTCTGACATCCCAATTAGCGGTATTGAGTGCTGTGCTGTCAAAATTATCTTCAAAAACAAGTTCGCAGAGCCCAATAGGCCTGGAGATAATTGTTTGGGCATCCACTTTATTAGCTGCAAGAAACAGCACAATACAAAATCCTGAAAGTAAAAATCTTTTTTTCATAATCCCAATATTATATCTGAATGATCTGTTTACTCTTTTTCGGCGAAATACTTCATAAACTGCATCCGCTCATACATCGACGGATTGGCTATGTTTTTGTAATTCAGTTTACCTCTGAATTCTTCAATATGATGATACCCTTTCTGCACCATCCACTCCTCTATGCAGGTCGAAATCTGCGATATAACGACATCTCCCTGCTCATACACCGCGCTGCAAAGCTGCACCGTGGTTGCACCCGATAACAAAACTTTTATTGCAGACTCCCAATCGTGAATGCCTGTCGAAGCCGAAACTTCCACCTCAGGCAATACTCCCGTAACGATAGATGTCCACCTCAATGTATGGTGAATATCCTGAGCGTTGCTAAACACATTTCCCGCAGAAAATGTTTGCTTGTTGATGTTGATATCCGGTTGATAAAACCGGTTAAAAAGCACCACCGCCGTGGCACCTGCGCCTTTGAGGCGCTCAATCAGCGGTATCAGATTGGTAAAATTGGCACCAAGCTTCACGATAACCGGAATTTTTATTTTGCTCTTTACACTTCTGACTATTTGCACATGCAGCTCTTCCACATCTATCGGGTTGCGACCCGTATTCATCACCGAAATATTGAGCTCAATCGCATCGGCACCTGCTTTTTCGATGTATTCGGCATAAGAGGTCCAACTACCATCGCTGTAACAATGAATACTCGCAATAACAGGAATTGTGCACAGCGACTTGCTATCGCGAATCAATTGTGTGTATTCCGATATGGAATGATTTTCGGAATATGCACGCACATAGTCCATCGCCTCGGGATACTCGTTGTACCCGCTGTACTGATTCATCAATAAATCAATTTGCTCTTCAAACAACGACTTCAAAACCACAGCACCTGCACCTGCTTTTTCGAGGTTCAATATTCGTTCGGGCGAATTTGTCAACCCGGAACTGCTGATTACAATCGGATTTTTCAGTTTCAATCCGGCATAAACTGTTTTAAGTCTGTTCATAGTTATTCGCTATTTGAGTTTGAATCGTTATCGTGAACCAAAAATCCGACTACCAATGCGCACCAAAGTACTTCCTTCTTCTATTGCGATAGCATAATCATCAGACATGCCCATTGATAGCTCGCAAAAGCTGTCTTTTGAGGCAAAATAACTCTGCTTAACCTCGTCGAACAGCTGCTTCAACCCGTGAAACTCGCCCCGAACCTGCGCCAAATCCTCTGTGTATGTCGCCATACCCATCAGCCCGCAGATTTCGACACCCGCCATATTCTTCCACCGTCCCGACGATAGAAATTCACGACACTCATTGGCCGAGAAACCAAACTTGGTCTCTTCCTGCGCAATGTGTATTTGCAGCAGACATCTGATTTTCAGTCCCCGCTTTGTGGCCGTGCTATCAATCTCTTTCAATAGTTTCTCGCTATCCACACCATGTATCAGCGAAACAAAAGGAACGATGTATTTTATTTTATTGGTCTGTAAATGACCAATAAAGTGCCATTCAATATCTGCCGGAAGCACCGACTGCTTATCGGTCAGCTCTTGCACCCGGCTCTCGCCAAAGATGCGCTGTCCGGCACTGTATGCTTCGAGTAACGCCTCTTTCGGATGAAACTTCGATACAGCTACCAACCGCACCTGAGGGGGTAAAACCGCCCTGATTTCTCTTATTCTTTCCGAAATGCTCATCATATTATCTGTTATTCCCGTTTCAACTACTCTTTCTTCGCGTCCGAATCATATGGAAAAATATCCATAATGGCTGTTTCCGTAATATTGGCAATCGAATAATCTGCCATAGTTCCTTTCATTCCATTCACCAAATTGGCCAATGCGGTCTGAAAATCAATGGCCTGCACCAACATTATTGAGGCACTTTTCTTTTCCGCTCCGCTTCTTTCGTCTATGGTAATAAACATCACTTTGCATTTGTACCATTTGTCGCCTGTTTCGTCGGTAAACATTTCGCTGATGTTCGCACGCGATATATTGGCAACCGTAAACTCGCCCGTCATAAACGGCGTTATCTCTTTTATAATTCTTGCTTCTGCTTCTGTAAATGACATGGCATCGACCAAATAAGGCTCTGTCACCTTTTTAATCATGCCGTTTTCCATGTTCTTGTCGTATTTGATCTTACACTCAAACCAATTCATCGTTGCGTTATCTATTTGATTAATAATTATTTAAACATAACAAAAGAAGTACACAACCATTTGCGCACAACATTTCAGAATACAAATATAATAAGAATTTAAGAGATTTTTCTATTTTAAAAAAAACAACAGATTACTTTTCTCTTTTTTAGTAAATGAATCAGCTGAATACGCAACCATAGCGCAAGATTTAAATTATATTGATATCACTATTCATTCGGTAAAAAATGTTTTAATACGAAACAAAACAGAGAAGTTACCGTTGATAATTAGTGCAAAATCCTATCTTTGTATCCGGATTAGTAATATTGTTTTGTTAGAATAAATCAGATAATCTATGAATCGAATTCTTGCGCTTTTACTGCCTCTCTGGCTAATTTCTATGGTTGCATTTTCGCAAATCGAAGAGCCATTTACCTGGAAATCGAAACTGGAAACCACACCGGGTGGCGACAAACAACTTGTTTTCACCGTGGAAATGGAAGAAGGGTGGCATATATATGGTACAAACATTCCCGATGGAGGCCCGGTGGCTACCTCGTTTGTTTTCGAAAACATAAAAGGGGCTACATTGGTAGGCAAACCGGTTTCAAAAGATAAGATGATAACAGAATATGATGAGCAATTTGCCATGAAGCTGAGCTGGTATGCCCACAAGGCAACATTTGTGCAAAAGCTAAAAGTGACCGACCCGAATGGCTTCTCGGTGGCCGGATACATCAAATACATGGGGTGCAACGACAAATCCTGCCTGCCTCCGGCCGAATTCCCCTTCTCGTTTGGCGAAAAAGGAACGGTAACTACGACTCAAAAAACAGTCGTCACTGCATTTGCGACTGATAGCCCGGCACAAGCTGCAACAGCAGTGGCACCGGCCACAAAAGACTCAACCTCTTCCCTCATCAACGATTTGTGGAAACCCGTAATAGACGAACTACACAGCTTTGGCGAAAATGCCGTGACCGCATCTACGTCGGGCTGGCTGATTTTTCTGTATGGATTTCTGGGCGGTCTGCTGGCGCTAATGACGCCCTGCGTGTGGCCAATGATTCCCATGACCGTAAGTTTCTTCCTCAAACGGGCACAAGACCGACGCAAAGCGGTATCGCAGGCCATCACCTACGGATTGGCGATTATCGTTATTTATCTGGCACTGGGACTACTTATCACGGCCTTTTTCGGGGCTAGTGCGCTCAACGAGTTGTCCACAAACGCGCTGTTCAATCTGATTTTCTTTGCACTATTAGTGCTGTTTGCTGTGTCGTTTTTTGGTGCATTTGAGCTGGTATTGCCCTCATCGTGGACCAACAAGCTCGATCAGAAAGCAGATGCCACATCCGGATTAATCAGCATTTTCTTTATGGCATTTACACTGTCGCTGGTCTCGTTTTCGTGCACCGGCCCTATCATTGGCACACTACTGGTGCAGGCTGCCTCAATGGGCGATCTGTTTGGTCCGGCAGTCGGGATGTTTGGGTTTGCACTCGCACTGGCCATACCGTTTGCCCTCTTTGCCCTTTTTCCTTCGTGGCTCAAGCAGATGCCCAAATCGGGCAGCTGGCTCAACTCGGTAAAGGTGGTACTTGGTTTTCTGGAACTGGCACTGGCCTTTAAGTTCTTCTCGGTGGCCGATTTGGCTTACGGCTGGCGTATCCTCGACCGCGAGGTGTTTCTGGTGGTCTGGATTGTGATTTTCTTCCTGTTGGGCATTTATCTGTTGGGAAAATTAAAACTGCCGCACGACAGCGACTTAAAATTCGTTTCTGTACCCCGGCTATTTTTGGCTATCGTCTCGTTCTCATTCGCATTATATATGGTACCCGGCTTATGGGGTGCGCCGCTCAAGGCCATCAGCGCATTTTCGCCACCCCTCAACACGCAGGATTTTAACCTGTATACGGATGAGGTGCACGCCAAATTCGACGATTACGAATCGGGGATGGCCTATGCGAGACAAAACAACAAGCCGGTGGTGGTCGATTTTACCGGTTTCGGCTGCGTAAATTGCCGCAAAATGGAGGCAGCCGTTTGGACAGATGCCAACGTAAAAAAATTGCTCGAACAGGACTATGTACTTATATCGCTCTATGTGGACAACAAAAAGCCTTTACCTGAGACAATTGTGGTAAATGAAAATGGACAAGAGAGAAAACTACGCACGTTGGGCGATAAGTGGAGCTACCTGCAACGCCACAAGTTTGGGGCCAATGCGCAACCCTATTATGTACTGCTCGACACTAATGGTCATCCCATCGGCCCGGCATATACATTCGATGAGGACGCCGGTAAGTTTGTGCAATACCTGAAATCCGGATTGGCCACTTTTCGCAAATAACAGACAATCAGAAACAAATAAAAACAGATAATGACCCGTAGAGAAGAACAATTAGAATCATTTGGCAAACTGCTCGATATACTCGACGAACTGCGCGAAAAGTGCCCGTGGGATAAAAAACAGACCAACGAGAGCCTGCGCACCAATACAATAGAAGAGGTATATGAGCTTTGCGATGCCATCCTGAGTAGCAACAACGAATTGATTAAAAAGGAGTTGGGCGATGTTTTGTTACACATCATCTTTTATGCAAAAATTGGCTCGGAGACCTCTGCTTTCGACATCAAAGACGTGTGCGACAGCCTTTGCGACAAACTGATTTTTCGCCATCCACATGTGTTTGGCGATGCGCAGGCTGACAATGCCAAACAGGTGGAGCAGAAATGGGAGTTGCTCAAACTACAAGAGAAGGGCGGCAACAAGACTGTTCTCGAAGGAGTTCCCGCAGCATTGCCGGCGCTCATCAAGGCCTATCGCATGCAGGATAAAGCACGCAATGTGGGCTTCGACTGGGAAGAGCGCGAACAGGTGTGGGACAAAGTGCTCGAAGAGTTTACCGAATTGAAGGAAGAGATAACCGCAATGGATGCCGATAAAATGGAGGATGAGTTTGGCGATCTCTTTTTTAGCCTGATCAATGCGGCAAGGCTCTACAAAATCAATCCCGAAAATGCTTTGGAGCGCACCAATCGCAAGTTTTTGCGGCGATTCAACTATCTGGAACAACAAACCATTGCCCGCGGCCTCGATTTGAAACAAATGTCGTTGGCCGAAATGGATGAAATATGGAACGAAGCAAAAAAAACGGGGCTCTGATTTTATCCGTTTGCGACAGCTAGTACCAACAAATGTGAACGCAATAATGCCCGAAAGAGCGCAATGTGAAATAATATTAAACCACGACATTTTTATGTTGTATTATTATGCTGTATAACAGAAAATCACTTATCTTTGTACTGTGTTTTTCATGGTATTAGATTTAAGGTTAATAAAGGGTTGAGGTTGTCGGGATGACAACCTTTTCTTGTTTTATGACGTTTCTGTTACAAAACAAATTTCTTTTGTCATTGAAAATTAATAGGTTGGCTGCGATTTATTGCAGCCTTTTTTTGTATCCGCATCTGTTCACAACCCACTATAAATTCTAAACAAATACAAACAAAAGGGTTTATAAAACCGAAATTAACGCCGAATGTTAAATGAATTACAAAAAGAAATAATTATAGTTGCATAATTATGTTGGACAATATAAAATCACTTATCTTTGCACTGTGTTTTTCATGGTATTAGATTTAAGGTTAATTAGGGTTGAGGTTGTCGGGATGACAACCTTTTCTTTTTTTTACCCAAACACGAGATTAGTCCGCAAATAATTTCTATATTTGTTTCCGTCAATACAATTAAATGATGAATATGGAGAAGAGAGTTCAGCTTAAAGTTTATGGAATTACAATCAGCCAGGTTGAAACAGGCGCATATGCGCTTATTTTAGGTGAAATTGACGGATACAGACGCATCCCCATCATTGTAGGCACGCCCGAGGCGCAGTCTATTGTTATTCAACTCGAAAGAATTACCCCACGCCGGCCTTTAACCCACGATTTGTTTCAGGCATTTGCTCAGGCATTCGGCATACGACTGCTCGAAGTTTACATCTACAAAATGGTTGCCGGAGTTTTTTATGCCGAACTGCTGTTCGACAATGGAGAAAGACAAATCCGCATAGATTCCCGTACGTCCGATGCCATAGCCATCGCATTGCGCGTGGGATGCCCTGTCTTTACCACCGAAAAAATATTGCAGGAAGCGGGCGTTTTTGTCGATAAATCGGAAGAGCAACACGAACCAACCGAAGAGGAAGAGATTGTAGATGCCGAAGGACTTGCGGCCCTTTCGTCGGATGAGCTATCAAAACGACTGGAAGAGGCAATTGAAGACGAAAACTACGAATACGCATCCAAACTACGCGATGAAATGAAACGCCGGGGAAGCGAAATATAATTAATACAGGTATTGCATGCACATTTTTTATACACCCGATATCGACCGCATTCACGAGATGCCGGAGGAGGAGTCTTTGCACTGCGCCAAGGTTCTTCGTCTGTCAGCCAGTGAGCAGGTACGGCTCACAGACGGCAGGGGACACTCGTACCTGGCCGAAATCACCACTGCCCACGCCAAGCGAAGCACATTCCGGATTCTGAGCCCGATTGCCGATGATCAGTTTCGCCCATTCGGAATTCATATAGCCATAGCACCGACCAAAAACCTCGACCGCATAGAGTGGTTTGCCGAAAAAGCGACAGAAATGGGTATCGATGGCCTTACCTTTCTTAAATGTCGCTTTTCGGAGCGAAAAGAGCTCAAGGAGGAACGCATTCAAAAGATCCTGATTTCGGCCATGAAGCAGTCGCTCAAATCGACGCTGCCCCTACTGACAGGAATGACCGCTTTTGCCGACTTTATTCGTCAGCCTTTTCACGGCCAACGGTACATCGCCCATTGCTACGACGAAATACCCCGCGCACCCCTTTCTCACAGCTACACGAGCAACCAAAACGCACTCATCCTCATTGGCCCCGAAGGCGATTTTAGCCGCGAAGAGGTAGAAGCTGCCATCGCCGCCGGATTCACATCGGTTTCGTTGGGCAAAAGCCGACTCAGAACCGAAACCGCCGCCCTCGTTGCTTGTCAGACCATACACCTGATCAACGAAATTGAGGCCGCTAAATGAACGAAAATCCACGGAATCTGTTTTTTTAAACAAACATTAATCGAAACAACCCGAATATAACGCCGATTTGGGTTATATTTGCAGCGGCAAACAGGATCCAAAATGTTTATCAATTAATAAGGAGTGATATTATGGCAGAAATAAAACTATTTTTTCAGGATGAAGGCAGAATAAAAATAAGCCGAAATATCGGAATCTTGAAGAAAATGCCAATGTCTAGTTTTTTATGGATAGACCTAAACGACGTTACAGAAGACATCGAAGAAGAACTCGAAGATTTCCTCAAAATCTACATCCAGGAAGAGGAAGAGATTGAGGAGATCGAGATTAGTTCGCGCTACATCGAAACATCTGATACGTTGGTTGCCAACTCAAATTTCCTGTTGGAAAACTTCGAAAACGAACCGGTCTCATTTATTCTTAAAAACAATATTCTTGTGTCTGTTCGTAGCTGCGAGTTGCGTTCATTCAACGAGACCGTAAAGCGGATTTTTGCCAATCCCACCAGCTACCCCACCGGATATCATGTATTTGTGGCTCTGCTCGAAACCCGGGTTGAGCGCGATGCCGACCTTATCGAAGAGCTCACCGGCGAAATATCGCGTTTGAGTAAAGCCATCAGCGATGTAGATGAAGATATCCTGATGGAGATAAAAAGTATGCTCGACAAAACCATGTCGATACGCGAAAATATCATAGACAAACAGCGCGTGGTGTCCAACATGCTCAAAAGCGAAATATTCCCCAATGAGCTGAAGCCCAAACTCTCAATCGTTATCAAGGATATAAATTCGCTTATCGAACACACCAAGTTTGGTTTCGAACGACTAGACTACCTGCAGGATACTTTCCTCGGTTTGGTCAACATCGAACAGAATAAAATTATCAAAATATTCACCGTGGTATCGGTTATCTTTATGCCGCCCACGCTCATTGCCAGCATCTACGGAATGAACTTCAAGCACATGCCGGAGCTGGATTGGACTTACGGATACGCATTCTCACTCTTTCTGATGATTTCTGCCTGCGTATTTATCCTTGTCTTCTTCCGAAAGCGAAAGTGGTTGTAAATGTCTGTTAACGACTGAAACGTTTAACACGACACACTTCTTTTTGCCGGATACTTCGAAGAAAACGTTCCTACCTGAATATCTTGTGAAAGATTACTTTTTTGGCACCGGTTCGGGCATCCACCTTCTGAGTAAAGGTGAGATGAAAAGCCCCGAGGCGATAGGCGCTCACATCTTGGGTGACTTCCTTCATTTTCATGTCGAAACTGAAGTGGTATAGCGGCAGTGTATCGTTGGGATGTGCCGATTTGCGACCAATTTTATAGGTATTTCTGCTTTGGTAAGCATAATTTTGAGAACATACGGTAACGAACATCGTGTCTGCCTGATACCGGACATCAAGCGTATCTATCCACCGCAGCTTCTGAGGGGGAACGGTCCGGATTTTCCTACCTATCTCCTGCCAATCACTTTGGGTGGGAAAGCAGGCAATAAGTTCCATGTCCATTTGGGGGAATTCATTCATTCCGAAAGGCTTGTAGGCTATCGCCGGGGCATCAGATTGTTGTTTTTGGCCGGCTGTTTGTGCCGACAAAGGCAGTACGAGGAGAAAGATACAACAGGCGATGAGCCCGGTTAAAGTTTGTGTTTTCATTTTAATTTAAGGTTTTATAAAGCGTTATTTGTATATCTCCCCCGCCTGTTTATCGCCAAGCTCCTTTATCTCTAAATTTCTAAACGAATGCCGTTGGTGTGTGCTGAACAACTCGGCACCGGGTGTGATGAATTCCTCTATATCAACCTCCTTTACAGAGCGTTTGAGTCGGGGAAATACGAGTGTAATCCCGACCGTTTGCCCCGACATGCCGGAGACGATAATCGTTTTATCGAGCGGTAAATTACGGTCTAAACGGCGGATAAAATAGCGATCTTTTGACTCCTGATCGATGATGCAAAAACCGCTGTCGAACCGAAGCCATTGAAGGTCGCCCTTTATTCTGACTGACAAAGTAACGCGGGTTTCATCGCGGCCTTTTTCTATTTGTATCACCTTTGTTCCTAAGCCGGGCATACATTGCACCAATTGATCAGGTTTAGCATAATAAGCCTCTCTCAAAATTCGCTCGTCTTTCTCTTTTATCGCCTGCTCTTTCTCCCGCTTTACATATTCTTCGTCTTCTACAATCTGGACACCCGGAGGCAAACCGGTCGCCACCCGTTTATTCTTCTCAGAACATTCCCTGAACGTCTGCAATTGGAAGTCAATAAACTCAATAAACGGATCTTCCTGCAGGCGAATCAGCTGCATTTTGATGCCTGCAATTTTGACAGATGCCAATTTTTCAGTCCTGAGACGGTCTATACCGGCTTTTATTTTGGTGAAGTTCGCTGCGCTTTTCTTCGGACTCTGTGTGCTTAACTCTGAAGAAAAAACGTACCACATACGATCGTTATTGTGCAACGTATCGTAAACCGATTTCAGCCCCATATAGTTAAATATGCGGGCAATACGCCCGTAATACAGCGTCGAATTCTGACTCGGGGCTTCACTCATTTTGTTCATCTCTACAAGGGTGAGGGCAAGTTGTGTGGAGGAGTATTTGAGCAAGCTATCAATATTAGACGGCGTGATGTTTTTGGTATCCCGGATATGAAACAGCGGCAGTGTTGAACGCCCGAGAACAGTATTCATGTCGAGCGGCACAAGGGTAGAGTCACGTTTCAAAAGCGTGTCGGTAGTGACACTCTGGACCACCTTACCGTTTTGAATGGTGCGCACCGTTTTGCGGTGCACATACTTCACCTGCCCCTGGCCGGTGGTGAAACAAAGCAGCGAAAACAGAGCCGCAAAGAAAGGGAGAAGCAACACCCGTCGCAGCGTGGTGAGGCGAATTTTTGAACTGTTTTTCATTTGGATAAATCTTTTTCGGGTAAATGAATTGTTGAAACCATTGGACAAACAGGGATTGTTGCACATCACCTCTTCGAGTATCACCGTTTGGTATTTGTACACATTGAGACCTTCGTCGAGCACACTGCGGTCGGCCTGAAACTCGCTCACATTGCGCAGCTCGCTACGCACCCACCACAACACGGGATTGAACCACAACAACCGCGTTATCACTTCAATAAGCAATACATCTATATAATGACGGTGCCGTATGTGCCACTGCTCGTGGCGCAATATCATTTGCCGCTTATCGCCGGTGAGATTTGGCGGTAGAAAGATGGTTTTGAGAAACGAAAAGGGTGTGGGAACGGCCGGGTTGAGAATAACCGGAATGCCATCGATCAGCTCCCGCCTTCCCCGCTTTGTCAGCCGGAGTATTTGCACATACTGGTAGAGCAACGACAAAAAAAGCAACACGCAAACAGCAGCATAGAGATACACTAAAATCTTAACCGGCGAAATGTCTGTCAAAAGTGCGTCTGGTGCGGTGGCTGTTTTCTGACTGACCGGATTTGTACTGCTGAGTGGTACGGATAGAGCCGATTTGTTCGGCAATGCAGGCGTGACGGCAGGCGCAACCGGCATCACATATTGATTGACAATCGTCTGCACAACTTCTGTTCTGACAGGCGGTGTGTAAACCTCTATATTGAACTGCGAAAGCAGAACAGAGAGAAACGCAAGCGAAAGCAAATAGACACGACAGTGGTTATACGAACTTTTACCACGAAAAAGCAGCAGGTAAAAGAGTACCAACAGAGCCGAAGCCAACAGAAATTTGCCAATAGCCGGAGCAAAGGCGAGCAGATCGGCCATCATGATTCCTGATTTTTACTATCGTTGAGCAACTCTATAATACCCTCAATCTCTTTGGGGGAAAGATTCTCTTTTTTGGCAAAAAACGAAATCAACGAATGGAACGAACCTTTGAAAAAGGTATTCTTTACTCCACTCATGAAGTTATCGAGGTAAGACTCGCGGGAGATAAGCGGGTAATACTGATGAGTTTTGCCATACGCCCGGTAGGCTACAAAACCTTTGGTGACGAGTATCCGCATAAAAGTGGACACAGTATTGTAGGCCGGTTTTGGCTCGGGCAACTCGGCAAGAATATCGTTTACAAACCCGGCTTCGATATCCCACAACACATTCATCAATTGCAGTTCTACTTTGGTCAGTTCTTTGGGTGCTTCCATCATATTGTATGTTTAATGGTATAACAATGATTCGGATACAAACATACAACTAAATTTTTAATTATATCACTAACAAAATAGTTATTTTCAATTCAAGGCTTATTTTTAACAAATACAACTCCGTAAATACGGACAAAACAGACAATCTATGAGTAAAAATTCTGTCGACATTTGCAAAAATTGAATAGCCCACCAATTCACCCGGAAACAGATATGCCAACAGAAAAAATCAGACATTAAATATCCTTTTGAAAACAAACATTGGCCACAGGAAAGGATAAACCAATGATTTATGGGGCTAATCAAAACTTTTTTATGCTGATAATGGGGATAATCAAACAAAAAGATTTATTTTTGACAGATTAAGTAAACAACCAAGTAAAAAAGAAATATTATGCCAAAAAATCTATTTGTAAAAAAGTCGCTAACACAACTGTTTGCTGAGGCCGAAAGCAATGAGCACGGGCTGAAACGCCACCTGGGTGCAGTCAATCTGACACTGCTTGGTGTGGGCGCTGTAATTGGAGCGGGAATATTTGTAATTACCGGGACAGCAGCGGCACTCCATGCGGGTCCATCGCTGGTTATTTCGTTTATTTTGTCTGCCATAGGCTGTGCGCTGGCGGGGCTTTGCTACGCCGAGTTTGCCTCTATGATACCGATGTCGGGGAGTGCCTATACCTATGGCTATGCCACCATGGGTGAGTTTATTGCGTGGATTATCGGCTGGGATTTAATACTGGAATATCTGTTTGGCGCTGCCACTGTGGCTGTGGGCTGGGGCGGCTATATGAATAGTTTTCTGGCGGGATTTGGCATTCATCTACCGGCATCTATTTGTCAGAGTCCGTTTATGTATGATGCGCAGGGCTGGCACAGTACAGGAGCAATTATCAACTTCCCCGCTGTGTTTATCATATTGCTTATGAGCACCCTGCTGGTAGTAGGCATCAAAGAATCGGCCAAATTCAACAATATCATTGTGTTGATCAAGGTGAGCGTAATTTTGCTGTTTATTGGTTTTGGCATTTCACACATCAATGTGGACAATTGGGTTCCGTTTATTCCTGAGAATACCGGCAAATGGGGTAGTTTCGGGTTTTCGGGCATATTGACCGGCGCAGGGGTGATATTCTTTGCCTACATCGGATTCGATGCCGTATCGACTACCTCGCAGGAAGCCATCAATCCGAAACGGGATATGCCTATCGGGATATTGACCTCATTGGCCGTTTGTACGTTGCTATATATTGCAGTAAGTCTGGTGCTTACCGGAATTGTACCTTACCCCGAGCTAAACGTTCCCGCCCCTATTGCATTGGCCATAGACCACAGCGGTAAAGCGATGATGTGGCTTGGTCCGCTGATAAAAATTGGTGCCATTGCCGGACTGAGCTCTGTGGTACTGGTACTTTTGCTGGGACAGTCGCGCGTGTTTTTTGCCATGGCCAGCGACGGACTATTGTGGAAAAGCTTTGCCAAAACACATCCCGTGTTTAAAACGCCACACATTACAACTATGGTAACCGGTGTATTTGCTGCACTTATAGCCGGGCTGTTTCCGATATCGCTGTTGGGAGAAATGGTGTCGATAGGCACATTGCTGGCATTTGTGATTGTATGCTTCGGCATTATCATACTCCGCAAGAAAGAGCCGAACGCACCACGCGGATTCAAAACGCCCTGGGTACCGGTTGTTCCTCTGTTGGGTGCTGCCGTTTGTTTTGCTGAAATGCTGGCATTGCCTCTGGATACATGGTACCGACTATTTGGCTGGATGGCACTAGGCTTTATCATCTACTTCTTCTATAGCCGCAAGCATAGCAAAGTGCGCAAAAGTCTGGAAAGCAGACAATAGCATTAACACATAAAAATAAAAAAGCGGGGCAGTCAAGACTGTCCCGCTTTTTTATTCGGTATCACTCTGCCACTTCGGGCTCGGGTGATGGATTATCTGTTTCGTCGGGGACAACACCCTCATCGATCACCGTGGTTGAATCGGCTGCCGATGAGTCCCGTTTGAGATATGTATGGCACATATAATTACGGGTAATCGTCTCTTTGGGCTTGGTAGGGAACATAGCCTGATAGTGTTTGAAAGCCGGATCGGCCAACACTTTCTCCATAAACAGGGCAAACACAGGCAAAGCCGTTTTGCTACCCTCGCCCAGGCTGCCGGTGCGGAAATGCACACAACGATGCTCCCCTCCTACCCATGCACCACCGATGAGCTTGGGTGTAACGCCAACAAACCACGCATCAGAGTGGTTGGATGAGGTACCGGTTTTGCCGCCAAACTGCGTATTCCAGCGGAAAAGATCCCACTCCCACAACGCCTGAGTGGTAGCTCCGGGCTCTGTCATACCCCCTTTGAGCAACTCCTGAACCAGCCAGGCTGCCTCGTACGGGATAACCCGTTTTTGCTCCGGATTGTATTCGAAAAGCACCTTACCATCGCGGTCTTCAATTTTGGTAACCAGCACCGGGTCGTGATACATACCCTCGTTGATGACAGTCGCAAACGAATTGACCAACTCGAGCAAAGAGACATCGGAAGAGCCGAGAGAGAGCGAAGGTTGCTGCTCCAAAGGCGTTTTAATTCCCAACAAATGAGCATATTTCACCACTTCGGGGATACCCACTTCCTGCGCAAGCTGCACTGCCACACTGTTGATAGAGCGACCAAAGGCGTGTTTCAGTGTTATCGGATAATTGCGGAAATGACCATCGGCGTTCTTCGGTGTCCAGGCCTTTTTCTGTCCTTTCTCCATATATTCCCACGAAACAGGTTTGTCGGTACGCATATCGCAGGGCGACATTCCATTCATCATTGCAGCGGTGTAAACGAAAAGCTTAAACGTAGAACCCGGCTGACGTTTGGACTGCGCCACTTTGTCGTATTGCCAGAATTTGAAATTGATATCGCCCACCCATGCACGCACAAAACCATTTTGCGGCTCCATAGAGACAAAGCTATTGTGCATGAAATGATTCATGTATCGTATAGAATCTATTGTGCTGAAGGTGGTATCCTTTTCGATTAGCTCGTAGTCGAACACCTTCATGCGGTGAGGCTTGTTGAGATAAAAATTGATAGAATCGGGGTCATTTTTGTATTTTTGTTTCAGAATGGCATACGCTTTGGTCCGTTTCGCCAGATCTTCGATAAAATTGACCACATCCTGATGATTCTCGTCCTGCCAGGGATTTTGCCCGCGCCAGTGCTCGAAGAAACGTTTCTGAACCCGACGCATCTGTTTTTCCACCGCATACTCCGCATACTTTTGCAGACGAGAGTCGATAGTAACGTAAATCTTGAGACCATCGGCATAAATATCATATCCTTTCTCTTTGCACCACGGCTCGAGATACGAAGCCAGGTATGCCCTGAAGTGAAGCGCATCACCATCGTAAGCCTGTTCCACTCTGTAATTGAGGCGAATAGGCATTTTCTTGAGAGAATCGCACACAGACTTTGATATAATATTGTGAGCCGCCATATTATCCAGCACCACATTTCGGCGGGCCAGAGAGCGTTTCGGGTTGGATATCGGACTGTAAGAGGTGGTTGCTTTGAGCAGACCGACGAGAGTTGCCGACTGTTCGATTGTCAGTTTGGCCGGTGTGGTCTTGAAGAAGGTTTTGGCAGCCGTTTTAATACCATACGAATTGCTACCAAAATCTACGGTATTGAGGTACATGGTCAGAATCTCCTCTTTGGAATAGAACATTTCTATTTTGACGGCAGTAGTCCACTCTTTTGTTTTCATAATGAGCAACTTAACCCCGGGAATATAGCCAAATAAGCCGGTAGAGTACTCTTTCCGGGTTTTGAACATATTCTTGACCAACTGTTGCGAGATGGTACTTGCACCCCGTTTGCGCCCGCGCGTCAAATCCTTAATGGCAGCACCAATACCTTCGAAATCGATGCCAAAATGTTGGTAAAAACGCTCATCTTCGGTGCAAATCAGCGTTTTGATAAGCATCGGGGAAATTTCGTTGTAGGTGACCGGCATCCGGTTTTCGTGGAAATATTTGCCCATCACCTTTCCATCGGAAGTAATAATTTCGGAAGCTACACTTTGATTGGGATCGCTGATACTCTTCAAACCGGGCGATTTACCAAAGAGCCAGAGAAAATTGATATCGACCAGAAACAGGTAGATAAGAAACAAGACGATTGAAGTAATAATTAAATTGCCCACTTTGCGGTAAAGAGGCAGTTTGCGAAAACGTTCGCGGCGGACAACACGCCAGGCTTTGAAGCGCGACCATGCAGACAAAAGATACGAGATGATCTTCTTTATCATGTACTGAAATTTTAGTTGCCGCAAAGTTACAATGAAAATATTTGCTTTGCACAGCGTTGAACCAATTAATTTTGAGAAAATAATGAGATTGCGGTCTGTTACCCGCTACGCCACTATTGCAATCGTTTACAACCATGCCCAACGATAATACTATTCCCTCCGACGCCTTTTACGACTTCGATTTTGGTAGCAATACGATCTTTGAGCGAAGAGACATGTGATATTACGCCAATTAATTTCCCATCCTGACGAAGGCTCGACAAAGTTTGCAGGGCAATTTCGAGAGTTTCCTCATCCAATGTACCAAAACCCTCATCGAGGAAAAGCGAATCTACCCGCACATTTTTGCTCGACATGCCCGACAATCCCAGTGCCAATGCCAAACTCACATAAAAAGACTCGCCGCCACTCAGATTTTTGGTTGAGCGGCATTCGCCCGCCTGATAATTGTCAATCACGTTCAAATTGAGCGGTTCCGATTTATCGCGCACCAGCAAATAACGGTCAGTCAGCTTGGCCAGCTGCTTGTTGGCATGCGACACCATCACCTCAAAGGTCAAACCCTGCGCAAAATTGCGGTATTTTTTGCCATCTGCCGACCCGATCAGAGCGCTCAATCTTTCCCATTTGGCACATTCGATTTTCTGTAATTCTATCCGGCGCATGATTTCGCCAACTCTCTTTTTTGCCTCTTCGTTGTTCTTGAGCAACTCTGTGATAGCCACAATTCGTATTTTGGCATCATCAATCACTTTGGCTATTTCGTCACTTTGCTGCATTAAAAGCTCAATCGGCATTTCGGTCAGTTTCTTTTCTTCTTCGCTTTCGAGCCGGCTTTTGCGCTCCTGTTTGGTTGCAAGAATCTCCAACTGTTTATTGTCCAGCTGAGTTGCTTTTGATTGCAAATTTTCTCTTCTGACTTTATCCAACCGACAATCCAGAAAGTCCGATTCTGTAATAAAACCGGCATTCAACAACGACTGTCGGAAATCATCTTCCAATGCACCCAACAGCACATTTCTGTCTGAGATAGCCTTGTTGAGATCAACTATTTGCGTAGAAAGTGCTGTATATTTATTCGAAAATTCAGTCCAGGTATCACGGGTTTTAGCCTGCTTTGTTCTCTCCGACTTCAGCCATTCATCCAATAGTTTTTCTTCCTGATCAGTATCTCTATTGCCAAACAGCTCATGCCTGTCGGCAAGGGTGCGATTAAGCGCTGTCTCTATTTCATTTTTAGCAGATTCAAGCTCAACCAATGCGATCAGCGCCCCGTTTAGCAACGCATTTTCGGTCACGATATTTGATTCCAGTGTACGAATAGCTTCATCAATTTCGCGCTTAATAACCGAATAATCATTCCAGCTTTTCAAACGCTTTCTGAGGCTTTCTATCACCTCCGGCAGTCTATCCTCCACCAATTCGGTAATTCCAAATGGACAAAGCAAAACCAACACTGCCTCTTTCAATTCAGTGGCATTCGTCGCGGCAAGCTGCATTCTGTCATTCTCTGCTTTGATTTCCTTTTCTGTATTAACCGCATCATTTTTAGCTATTTGCAATTCCGACTCCACACGGGTAAGGTTGTTTGTTGCGGTTTGCTGTTTTTTTTCAGCCTGAGACAACGCCTCGTTTGCCCGTTCTATCCGGGCAATCAATGCATTTATTCCTTTTACTTTGAGCTCTGTTTCGTTTATCGAAGGTGTATTTCCTTTGGCAAAAGGATGATGCAGCGAACCGCACAACGGACAGGCTTTATCATCCTCCAGCTGCACTCTTTTTTGCTCCAGACTTTCTATTTCCCGAAGCAACACTAACTTTTGGTTCAACAAATTCAGTTCATCTTTGTAATCAACAAGCGTTCGGTTATTCAGCAGCTCGGCAATGCTGTTATTTATGACACCCACCTGATCTGCTGCCTCTTTCAATCCGGTGTTTTCCTGTTCCAGTTTTTTCTGAACCTCAACCAGTTTTTCAGCTTCTTTGCTTTGCCGTTTTGTTAAATCGTTCAAAACCGCTTTGATACGTTCGATTTCACTCAAAGCCCGTTGGAAACTACCGATAGAAGCATTAATTTCGCCAAAACCGGTAACCAACTGTTCGTCCGACTTGTTTAATTCCAGGTAAATATTGGCATTTTCCTGCTCTTTTTTGTTCGTCTGAATGGTTTGCGTGAGCTTGGTTATTTTGTCGGAAATCTCACTTTTCTGCCGGATCTTTTGAGCAACCTCCTCCGCTTTTTGTATCTGATTCGCTCTTTTTTGAGCGATAATCACATCTATCGCCCTCACTTTATTGATTGACTCCCTTTCAATCAGGGCTTTTGATTCACTATTCTCCAGCGAAGCTTGGGCTGCCATCATTTCGAGATTGGCAGCGTTGAGAGCCGTATGCAGTCCGGGCAGCTCTGATTCGGCAATGGCCAGGCTGTTTTGGTCGCGCTCATTGGCCTTTCTCTCGTTGATCAGGGCAACATAGCCCGCCTCCAGCTCAAAAGCTTTCACCCCATCCTGCAACACTTTTCGCTCAGGCGCAAATGCTTCTAAAACAACCTGATGCACCGCTTCCTCCTCTTCGATATTTTTCAATTCTTTTTTGAGCGAATCAATGCCTGACAGCCACTTAACAGAGGCATCCACCTCTGCCTTCAGCCGGATTTGTTCCGCTTCAATCTTTTGTTTCTCTGCCAATTCCGCCTTTCGAAGCTCCAATTCTTCCTCCGAAATAATCACAATACCATTGGTTTCGGCCTCAATAAGCTGTAGATTATTTCCCTCGGTTTTGTTTCGGTCGAAAACCATTTTAGAAATAGTACTATAAATTTCTGTGCCGGTAATTTGCTCCAAAATGGGTGCACGCTCATTGGCATCGGCTTTGAGAAAAGCCGCAAAACCACCTTGCGCCAGCAGCATCGACTGCGTAAACCGATTGAAATCCATGCCCGTGCGACTCTCAATGGCCTCCTGAGTAGCTCTTATTTGATTTGAAATAAGGACTCCCCCAAACTCTGAAATTTCAGATTTAGGCTGTTGCAAATTGCCGGTGGGACTTTTTCGGGCTTTCGTCTGACTCCAGGATGCCCGGAATTTTCCTTTTTGCGATTCAAAGACCACTTCGGCAAAACATTCGCCCGTTTTGCGCGACATTATTTCATTGGTTGAGACCGATATTTTATCCAAACGTGGCGTACGACCATACAATGCCAGACAAATAGCATCCAGAATGGTCGATTTTCCGGCACCGGTTGGCCCCGAAATAGCGAAAATTCCATCCGACAGGTATTGTGGCGAGGTGAAATCAATCTCCCATTCGCCTATCAATGAGTTCAGGTTTTTAAATCTGAGTTGAAGTATCTTCATAGTTTTCTATCATTCTGCATTATAATCCGTTACCTCCAGTTCATTCATAATCTCGTTGTAGCAAAGCAATAGATCTTCGCTGTTCTCTTCCGGAATATCGTGAGCCGTGAGGCACCTCAAAAAGACTTGATTGGGGTCCAGATTCTCCAGCGTTTCGTTGTCATCGCTCCGCGAAAGCACCTGTTGCTCAATCTGTTTGTTCCGGATTAGCAATGCCTGAAGATTCGAATCCCGGATGGCATCATTTACCAGTCCGGTCAGATCGCCGGCAAACACCTCGCCCGACAGCTCTACCTCCAGCCAGGCCGCGGAATTTTGAGCCTTCAGCCCGGCCAGCTGAGCTTTGATCGCCTCTGCAACTCCCGATATTTTGTACAACTCCTGAAACCGGGGCACAACATGCTCTGTTATACCTGTTTCGCCTTCGGCAAACTCAACGACCACAATTTTTTTTGTTTGCCGGGCTTCGTTAAATCCCATGGGAATGGGCGAACCCGAATAGCGTTTGTTGTGGGCTTTCCCCACCGTCTGCGCAATGTGCAGATGCCCCAAAGCCAGATAACTGAAGCAGGATGGAAAAAAGTCCTCATCCACATGCGCCAGTGTGCCCACATACAGCTCGCGCACACCATCTCCATCGGTGGTAGTCCCGCCGGAAGTAAACAAATGCCCCACTCCAATAATGGGTATTGCACCCACGTTTTTCTGCTTTTCCAAAGCGATATGGGCCACATCCTGATAATGTTTTGCAATACCCATAATCAGTTTTCGCGACTTATCATCCATGCTTTCTCCCGCTTCCACGGTGCGCACATCTTTGTCGCGCAGAAAGGGTACGGCGCAAACTATCGCTTCGGGAATATTTTGCCTGTCGCACAACGTAATTACTTCATCCGCCGGATTTTCGCACATCTCGCCCACCACATGCACATTCAATGCTTTGAGCAACTGTCCGGGCGCGTTCAGGAAAGTGGGCGAATCGTGGTTTCCACCCGTGATGACAATATGGCGGCAACCGGTAGTGGACACCTGATGCAAGAACTGATAATAGAGCTCCTGCGACCGGTTGCTTGGCGTTGTGGTATCAAACACATCGCCGGCAACGATCAGTATATCTATTTGTTCTGTTTGGATAAAGCCGACTAACCAATTCAGGAATTTCTCAAACTCATCGTACCGTTTTTTGCCATAGAGTAATCTGCCCAAATGCCAATCGGAAGTGTGAAGTATTTTCATAGGTGCTTGCTGTTAACTTATTCCACAAAAATACGCATTCACTTTTATAAAACAACAGGAATATTTTAATCTTTTGGAAAGAAGCCTCAATTTAGAAGAGATGATGAGAGAAAGGCAATAATCACAAAAGGGGACTGACCCGCATACAAGATGCATAGCCAATCCCCCACAAGATGCTGAAAATTGCGTACAAACAGATTTTACTCCGCCAGGTGCAATTTGAAAGAATACAATTTGTTATCTGTTTTCACCTTCAAAATATAAATACCGGATACCAATCCATTTTGGTTAATGGTTGATAATCCATCGTTTGTCAGTTTATAATCACCAATTTTGGTACCATCGATATGGAATAAAGTAGCCGTACTACCCGACAAATTCCCCTTAACAGTGATTACTTTTCCGGTTGAATAGGCTTTTACTTCACTATCCCCGTTTTTGTTGGCCGCAATACCGGTTGATGCCGCTGCGGAACATTTTTGCACCCAGGCAATAAAATTGGCATCCGACGCAGACGTTCCGTTGTCTTCGGCCAATACGTGCGCTTGTCCCCACACGGTTTCGAAATCGACATCCTTCACACCGCTGTGATTTTTAAGTGCCAGAGCCAGATTCATTTCGGTACACAAAGGCGCATCGCTTTGATTAATACCCGAACGGATTCTCCAGTAGGGCGCAACATCGCTGCTGCCACTACCCCCGCCGTTGTAATAAGCGCTATTGTTAATCAGGTAATAAACAGGCGTGTACATCATCACTCTTTTCTGTACGGTATTGCCCACCGCATCCACATTTGTGGCAGCGAGGTCGGATGCAAAAGCCGATGAATAACCCGAAGAATAGGTGTTGATGAGGGTGCTCAGGTAGGGATTGAAATGCCCTGTAACGCCGGCAATACCGAAAACTGTATTTTCGGGGGTCGATTTGGCTGCATAATTGTCGTAAGCTGCAATACCTTTTGTGGCCTTTTTGTAGGTAGAGGCAAAAGTATAGAGCGCAGTGGTATCGGTGGTAGAATAAGCCGCTACGCTTGCGTTGTTGTATTTGTTGTAGCGCGACACAGCGTCGTTGATTACGCCCATGACGTATTCGTAGTACGAGCCTTTCTGATAATATCCGTTGGACGTAGCCGACAGAGAAAGCGTTGCGCCGGTAGTGGGATTTTTGAAACCGACAGCGTTGACGTATTTGGCAAATTCGGCAGTAAGCCCTTTGCTGATACCGGCATCGGCCGTAGAGAGAGAGGTGCGGGTAAGACCCATATTCCATTCGTGGGCACCATCTCCCTGATCGAGGTTGGTGACCGGACACCAGCACATGCTGCCACAGATATTGTCTTTGTATCCGCTAACGGCACCGATTGCCGTGAGGTAGCTGTCGTACAGGCTGCTGTTGCCCGATGCTCCGAAAATGGCACTTTGTGCGCCACCGCCACTCATCCCAAATGAGAAAATGCGGTCGGTATTGCCCGGAACTGCCTTTTGCTCGGCCTGTAAATAGCGGTAATAACGTGTGGCCGCCTTAAGGTCGGTAACACCAAGTGGTGCGCCATGCGTTTTGCCACGACAGCCCGGCCAGAAATAAATAATACCGGCGTTGGTATAGGTAGCCACTGTACTCGAATAGTCGGATGGGGCAGCCATTGCCGCGTATCCTCCGGTATTGACCGGGATTACGATAGGTGCGGTAGAGGCAGTGTAACCATTGACAGTAGCCGTATTGTTGATGGTGCAGGTGTAGGTACCGTCGGAATTGGCGGTGGCATTCATGTAAGCCGCCGGCACGAAAATACCCATTTGCTCGTAGGTGGGCGCAGCGGGTGTAGAGCAATAATAGACACCCACGATGTAGTACACATTGGAAGTAGAATTGTATTTCCACTTGCCGTTGATAGCGGATTTAAATGCATAAGTGGTAGCTGCACCGGAGGTTGTACCGCCACCACCGGGGGGTTGTGCGTAAAGTGATGCGGACAAAACAAGAAGCAACAAATGGAATAGCAGTTTCTTCATAACTTTCTGATTTTAATTGTGTGAATACTAAAAAAAGGATACTTATTTCAATGATTATGCGGATTAACCGCTTATCCGGGTGTTTACCCTACGGAAATAAGCAAAAAAAAGTAATAAAATCAGAAAAATCCTCCTGCACGCGGATAATGCGGATGCTAGGCAACGCTGATTGTCTGAGCATTCCTTTTACCATTTAATTTTCAACTGAATTTCAAATAATCATTTCTCACCCTCCACAATCTTAATCTCCTCTTCAGTCAATCCATACAACACAATAAGTTCATTAAGGCGTCTATTGTGACGCAACAAATCCCTTATATTCAATATAGGATAGACGCCTATAATTTATTTAGAGTTTATCTTCACGTTTTTTTCAAATCAATCATTCAATAATCTTCCTATCTAACTCAGAAATATAATACTCATAGGCACTACTAGCTACAAATAAGGTTAGAAACAAATAATTTAAAAGAAAATAGTTTAGTAAAACTCTATACAAAAGCAACAATCCGTTTCTAAAAGTCAAAAATATATCTACCTTTTGAAAATCTATTGTAAATGTATTAGGAACTATTTTCTTATCAGAGAGATCAAAAATATAGGTAAGACTACATAATACAATAACTAAAACGGATAAAACAACAAGATAACTTGTTATTGATATAAACCTTTTGAAAAAATTCTTCTTTTGTTTTAGTCTTATTATTTCTGATTCTGTTTTTTTGTCAGTATCAAAATCTGTATTTTCAAATTTATCGAATATACTTACCAATAAAGACATATGTAGAGAAACAGAGATTGAAAACGCAGACATTACATACCCAATTATATCTTTAGATAATCCATGTGTCAATTTAAACAATGCAAGAACACTTATAAGCAACAAAAACCATTGAATATTACTGAAATATAGTCTGGGTGGTGCTTTCACTCCATTCAATGAAATAAACTGCCATTCCTGACCTCCTTTAATCAATGGAAAAAGTAATTTCCTAATGGCTCTGAACTGCATGACTCAAATATATTTCTTTTTTTATTTCTTCAAGAATCTGAAAACAATATTCTTTTATCCTCTCAAAATCAGACTCATCATTTTTAATTTCAATATATTTAGACAATAGAATTGAAGGTTTTATTTTATAATCTTCAATTTCAAAAGGAGTCGTTTTATTCGTTTTTTTATCCCTTAAACGACCTTTCTTCTTGCTAAATGCACCAAGAGACAATGTTTTTCCAAATAAAGTTTTTCCTATTGGTTTTATTGCTTCATTAAATTCATCTACGGTAAACTCTTTACCAATTGGTTTAATCGTAATTGACACACTATAATCCTGAGCAATAGTCTTGTACGTTTCTTCTAATAAGGT
>CAZHNZ010000009.1:0-50991 GCA_964534355.1 uncultured Parabacteroides sp. | reverse complement strand
CTATTTATTTACAACAGCGACCGTACCTCCAAAATCGGGGCATTTACGGAACTCAACAACAACGAACAGTTTCAGCTACCTACCGCACCCGTCTATGGCGATGAGATAATCGTGGAGTACCAGGAACCGGCCAATGCCGAATTTAGCGGGCAGCTCATCATTGGCGAGGTGAATCACGATTACCGGGGGCTTACGCTTCGTGCCCGCCCCGGAGCATTGGCTTCGACAGCTGACTGCCACAAGGATGCCGCCTGTTTTCCGGCATATACAGATGTGTCGCGGGCGACAACCCTGCTTATAATCAATGGAAATGAGTATTGCACCGGGTGTTTGGTGAACAATGCGGAGCAGGATGGTGCACCTTATCTGTTGTCTGCTGCTCATTGTTTTCTGAAAGAAGGAACGACTACATCTGCCAAAAAGGCTCAGAATACAGTTATCTTTTTCAATTATCAGAATCCCTCCTGCTCAGAGGTTGTGGTAGGATCGGAGGATTATAGTATGGCCTCTGCCAGTCTGCTGCTTTTTGAGCAGTCGCTGGATGTTGCGCTTTTGCGCCTGATGCAGACACCTCCGGTATATTACCGTCCATATTATGCCGGCTGGAATGTGGGCAATCCGGCTAAGCCGCCCTACTTTGGCATACATCACCCTATGGGTAAAACGAAAAAGATTTCTATTGAACGACATAGTTTAGAGCAGACAAGTCTGGTGGATAGTGGATTACCGTATGCTTTCGAGCCTGATATTCACTTGCGTATACCCTCCTGGGAGGATGGGGTGACCGAAGGTGGCTCTTCCGGTTCTCCGCTTTTTGATTCCAATAAAAGTCTAATCGGAGCATTAACCGGAGGTGCTTCAGATTGCGAGTACCCGGGCGATGACTACTATTATTCGCTGGCCAAAATATGGGATTTTTATCCCGAACCACTGCGCCAGTTAAAGCATTGGCTGGATCCCCGGGACAGGGGGATTAGTCGTATTGATGGCTTCGATCCATATGCTGCCACCACTTGTAAGCGGATCAGTAATTTCGGTGACAATGAAAAACCGGAAGTGAGTTACCTTGCCTCTCCGGAAGCGGGACCGGTTTTCAGTAAAAACTCTTTACAGGTCAGTGAGGTTGCCGAGCGTTATATAACGAAAAAAAGCACCGTCGTTTACGGTGTTCATTTGGTGATTCCGGCATGGAAATCGACTATGAGTGGTCGTTTATCCGTCAATCTTTACAAGGGACTCAACCAACCAGACTCTTTGCCATTGGCCTCAAGGTCCGTTCAGTTGAGTTATCTGAATTATTCGAAAAGCAGTGGGTTTTATTATGCTTCCAAACCGAATTCGTCAGCGACTGATATTTTCATCCGTTTCAATATTCCGGTAAAGGTAGATTATAGCTTTTTTATCAGTTGCAAAGTATCCTCTTCTCTGGCTGATACATTTAAGATTTACAACGCTGTGGATAGGAGTAGCTTTTTTAGTTCTGCTTACCTGAATCGGGGTAGTGCAGGGTGGACTTCATCTGGGTTGCTGGCCAATAATCCTCTTAATACATCGCTTTGGATAGATCCAATCGTGCATTTGGGGGCAGATATTGAGAAGGCAAATATTGATAGTTCGAATAATTTAGCCAGCTTCAAAGCTGCTTATAAGCCGGAGTCACGCTCGATTAGTTTTGTTGGTTTGGATCCTATGCAACATTATCGGATGTGTATATTCGACTCGTTGGGTAAAATTGTTTGTTCGGAAAGGGTTATAAATGAACTCAGCTACATTAATGACCTTTCGAATGGCGTTTATGTTGTTTGTATGATGTCTGATTCTTCTGTTGTTAAACAAAAGATATTGGTTTATTAGGGAGGGGGTGGGATGTTATAAATAAAGTTTTTATATGTTTTTATAGCCGTTGAAATGATAAATGCGGGTTCTTTTTTTTTACCAAATAATTTAAATTGATAAATATGAAAAATCTTTCTTTTGTTTTAGTGTTGGTTATCGTCTCTTTTATTAGCTGTGATAATCGTAATGATGCTTTAAGTGATTTAGATACCTTAGATAATAATCAGTTAAGATCTGCAAAACGCGTAAGTCTAGTGCAGAATTCAAGTGAATTTAAAGATTATGTTTATTCTTTAAAGCAATTAAAGTCTAAAGTGTATGGGAAATTGAATTCATTAAGCAAAAAAGAATTGGAAATAATGATTCAAATAGCAAAAGATACATTAAGGAATGAGGAATTGTTGTTGAAAATTGGTTTGAAAAACAGTGACTTCGATGATTTAAAGATTAAGGCAGCGAGATTTGAAGAGCAAGATGCTTATAACGTTTTAAATGAAAATGAAAAAAAACAATGCTTCAAATCTATTAATTGGAATACACCTACTATGAAAAATAATCGTCTGAAGAGTGGCTTTGAGATTGGAAGCTCATATGGTGAATGTCTACAGAGTGCGCTAGACTCATATAATGACGATATAGAGACGATTTATACAATCTTTGCGGTAAATGTCACTTTCAATTTGTTCATAGGTACTGTAAACCCATCGTTAGGGGCATATTTCCTTATAGTTGACTATTTATCAGCATATGCGGCAGAAAAGTCAGCTTTAAATGCCTATTATCAAAATATTGAAGAATGTTTCCTTTTTCATAAATTCAACTCCACTCCTTTGATATTGCCTAAGAATTAGTTTGTTTTATTCTTGTTTTGTTGAATTATGTTTTATAATATATTATATATATGAAAATTATAAAAATATTTGTAATTATAGGCGTTGTTCTCACTGCTTTTTTTGTGTTGCTATCGCCGGGTAGACCTGAAATGTCGAGTCTCTATTCGCCGTTACTTAGTTCATTTTTGATAATGATGCTAATTGTTTTGTTGACTATAACGATGCTTCCCCGTTTGATAAAAGAACTGAAAGCAGGGAAATATATAATAATCTTAATGTTAGTATTCTCGGTTGGGCTAGCCTTTTTTCCTGTATTAAAACTGTTTATCAGCGCATTGTTGGATGTACTGCACGCCTGGAAGAAGTGATTATTCGACCAGCAAATTAAAAAGAGGCAGCTTTCCGTACAGGTAGCAGCCTCTTTTTTAATGAATATGATTGCCGGGCAATCATGCCTCTTCGCAACAAGGTTTGTTGTCCCCCATCGCTATTAACCTGAGGTATAACAAAAATATTGAATGCGGATTAATTAATGAATAAAAATTCGGGTTGTTTATTCACGGTTGTTTACCAAATAATCACGCGTTTGTCAGGCGCCAGATAAAGAGGGTCTTTGTTGGTGATGTGAAATGCTTCGTACCAGGCATCTACATGGGGCAGTGCGCCATTTACCCGCCATTTGCCCAATGAGTGGGGGTCTATTTGTGTTAGTCTGACAATCTCTTTGTCGCGGATGTTTCCGGCCCAAACATTGGCATAAGAGAGGAAGAATCGCTGATTGGGTGTAAATCCATCTGTTTTTTCTGTGGCCGGATGCTCTTTCTGTGCTTTTTGGAAGGCGGCATATGAGATTTGCAAACCACCCTGATCGGCAATGTTTTCTCCCAGTGTAAATGAGCCGTTGGCGTGTAGTCCTTTGGCAACCAGTATGTTGTCGTAGTGCTTCACCAGGCCGGCAGTACGTTTGTTGAACTGTTCGGTGTCGGCTGCATTCCACCACTCTTTCAGGTTACCCTCTTTGTCGAACTGGCGACCCTGATCGTCAAATCCGTGCGACATTTCGTGTCCGATCACCACGCCAATAGCACCGTAGTTGATGGCGTCATCGGCATTGGGGTTGAAGAAAGGAGGTTGCAATATAGCTGCTGGAAAACAAATCTCGTTGGTGGTTGGGTTGTAGTAGGCGTTCACTGTTTGCGGGGTCATCAACCATTCGTCTTTGTCTACCGGTTTGCCCACTTTGGCCAACATGTAGTCGAATTCGAAAGCATTGGCACGGCATACATTGGCGTAATAGCTCTCTTTCTCCGAGATATTCAGTTTGGAGTAATCTCTCCATTTGTCGGGATATCCGATTTTAACCTTGAAAGCCGCCAGTTTCTCTTGCGCCTTCTGTTTTGTGGAGTCGCTCATCCAGGTCAGACCGTTTATCCGTTCTCCCAGTGCCACCTTCAGATTGTCCACCAGATCAAGCATTTTTTCTTTCGATTCGGCCGGGAAATATTTTTCGACATACATCTGCCCGATGGCTTCGCCCAGCACGCCATCTGTGGTGCCCAGCACACGTTTCCATCTGAGTCTGTTTTCGGGTGTTCCGGTCAGTGTTTTGCCATAAAAGTTGAAGTTTTCCTGTTCAAAATCGTCGCTCAGGAACGATGCTGAGTGATTGATGATTTGCCACGAAAGCCAGGTTTTTATCTCGTCCAGGCTGTTGCTGCTCATCGCTTTGGCAACCTCTTGTATAGGTTCTGTTTGTGCTACGTTCAGATCCTTCAATCCGTTGAGGCCGATAGATGAGAAGAAAAGCTTCCAGTCGAAGCCCGGTGCGGTTTTTTGCAATTGGTCGAGGGTAATTTTGTGGTAATTCTTCATTGGATCGCGCAAAGCCTCTTTGGTGTAGTGGGCTTTGGCCAGTTGTGTCTCAAATTTCAGAATACTCTCTGCCTTTTGTTTGCTGTCGGTGCATTTGGGATTGGCCAATAAAAACATTTTGGCTACAAATTTCAAAAATTCGGCTCTGATTTTGGTGTTCGATTCGTCTGTTGCTACGTAATATTCACGTTCCGGAAGCGAAAGCCCACCCTGAGTCAGATGTGCGATATTGACGGAACTATTCATATCATCGGCATAGATATAGAAGCTGAACGGTGCACCGAATCCGGCTTTGCATGCTTTGGCCAGGTAGGCGGGTAGTTGTGCCTTGTCGGAAATGGCCGCCACTTCTGCCAGGTCAGCAGCAATAGGCTTTGCACCATCCTTATTGAGCTTTACGCTGTCCATGCCCAGGTTGTAAAGTGTGCCAATTTTTTGCGCTACTGTGCCCTCATCGTGGCTCTTTTGGCTGATTTCTTCCACCAGAGTTTTTAGTTGTTCTCTGTTTTCTTCGCCCAATGCATCGAATGTTCCGTATCTCGAAAATTCGGGTTTGAGCGGGTTGTTTTTCATCCAGCCACCGCAGGCATACTGGTAAAAATCGGCACCCGGAGCAGTTGTGGTGTCCAGATTCGAAAGATCATAAGCCGGTTTGGCCGGAATACCGGATTTGTTGCATGCTGTCATCATAGTTATTCCAATTGTTAACAGGAAATAGTTTATTTTTTTCATACGTCTCATGTTTTTTATTATTGAACTTACAAAGGTAACAAATAACTGCTTAATCTGTTTCGGTCTGAATTGCAGTTTGCTGAAAAAGCACTATCTTTGAACCTGTTTTAAATGGCTATTGTTAAAATAGTGCAGAAATGTGATAGCCGATTATTAAAAAATACAATTAAATATCAGAATAATAGAAATGAATAAGCTTACGATTGTAAAAGTGGGTGGTAAAATTGTAGAAGAAGAGGAAACTCTTCGTGCATTGCTCAACGATTTTTCTGCCATAAAAGGTCGAAAACTATTGGTGCATGGCGGTGGTCGTTCGGCTACCAAAATAGCATCGCAGCTGGGTATAGAAAGTCAGATGGTGAATGGCCGTCGTATAACTGATGCCGAAACCCTGAAAGTGGTAACAATGGTTTATGCCGGATTGGTGAATAAAAATCTTGTAGCATCTCTTCAGGCATTGGGTATGAATGCTTTGGGCCTGACCGGTGCCGATATGGATTTGATTCGTTCTGAAAAACGTCCGGTAAAAGAGGTTGACTACGGATTTGTTGGCGATGTAAAGGCGGTAAATGCGCTGCTTCTAGCTGAATTGATAGAGAAAGAGGTTGTTCCGGTACTGGCGCCACTTACGCACGATGGCTTGGGTAATATGCTCAATACCAATGCTGATACTATCGCCGGAGAAGCAGCAAAAGCTTTGTCTGCTTATTTTGATGTAACTCTCGTTTATTGTTTCGAAAAGAAGGGCGTTTTGCGTGACGAAAACGATGACGATAGCGTGATTGCCCAAATTACACCCGACGCATACAAAGTGTATGTGGAGCAGGGAGTGATTCAGGGCGGTATGATTCCCAAGCTGGATAACGCTTTTGAAGCTTTGTCGGCAGGAGTCAAAGAGGTTGTAATTACTCAGGCATCGGAAATTTCGAAGGAGGGTTGCGGTACCCGGGTTACTTTATAGAGAGAAGTCGAGGTAATGAGAGAGGCGAGCGAAGTCTTTCTCTGAAAATTCTTCGAACAACGAGAGTTCTTTCAAATTCTTTAGGCTTCCTTTTTTCCTGCGAAGTTCTACTATGGCTTTGGCCTGGTAGAAGTTGAGATACGGATGGGCATTGAGTTTTTCTATTCCTGTTTTATTGACAGGAATAGGCGAGATAACCGGCTTTTTTACAATCAAAAACTTGCAAAGAGAGGTATAGCAATCTTCTGTGATGCACTTTATCTCTTTCAGTTGTTCGGTTGTATAGAAGCCACCCAATCTGGTGCGGTAGTTCACTATGGCCGATGCCATACCACTGCCGATGCCGGGCACTTTTTTCAACTCGGTTGTGTCTGCCGAAGCCACATCTACCTGTGTCCCTTCGGTGTATTTGAACTGTTTGGTATAGAGTGGTTTATGGGGTGCGGTTGAGGTATCTCTGCGGGCAGCAAACTCCGGATGTATATTGATATATGGAATTAGTTTGTCGGCAAATGCTTTGTCTAGATAAGGGATGCGTGCAATATCTTCCGGCTTCCGAAACTTGCCCCCTTTCTGTCTGTATCGCAGAATCATCCGGATGTGAAAAGGTTTAAAGCCAAGTTTCATCAGAGAGGCAGAGTCGGCCGTGTTGGGATCGAATACGGATAAAGATACAGAAATTTCCGACCGGTTTGTTTTGTCGTAATTGGCGTATTTGTGCGATTTCTTTTGTTTGAGGCTGGCTTCGTGGCGTGCAATATCCCGTTTGAATTGTTCGATTTCTGACTTACTTATGTCGGAGAAACTGTTATCAGGAATAAGGCTTATGACGATTTGAATAATAATGACAATGCAAAGCAACGTTAGTATCGCCGATCTCTCTTTGTTGGTCATTTTGAAGTAATCTTTCCACATATTTCTTTATACAGGTTTGCCTGATTATTCAGATGGTTTTGTGGATGCAAAAATAAATAATTATTTGTAATAATAAAATAAAAAGCCTGATGGATTATAAATTTAAACCCTATCATCTTATTTCTCCATCCATATATTTGGTGATAGCTTATTTGTGCCTGACTAACAGAAGCTTTCAGAGTCCGGTAGATATTCAGTTTATAGGCGTGGATAAATTGGTGCATTCTGCACTTTATTTTGTGCTGACGGCTGGTACACTTATTGAGTTGGTGAAGATGAAATTGCACACCAGGGTGGGGATTACCCTTTTTTGGGCCTTGTTTATTCCGGTTCTTTTTGGTGGGTGTATAGAGTTGGCGCAACATTATCTGGTGCAGGGTAGAACAGGCGATTGGTTCGATTTTGCCGCCAACGTGTCAGGTGTTATTGTCGCTTATCTTGTGTTTAGACTGATATCATCCCGTCTTTCATCGAAATAACCCGGTCGGTGGCTTTAGCCAGCTCTGTATCGTGTGTTACGATAATGAATGTTTGTTGAAGCTTGTCGCGAAGCTCAAAAAACAGCCGATGCAGCTCCTCTTTATGTACAGTGTCCAGACTACCCGATGGCTCATCGGCCAAAATTACTGACGGCTGATTGATCAGAGCTCTGGCAACAGCTACCCGTTGTTTTTCACCTCCCGAAAGCTGGGCGGGTTTGTGTTCGAATCGTTGGCTCAGATTTAAAAAATCGAGAATTTCCTTCGCCCTCTTTTCTGCCTCCGAACTTTTTGCATTGCCTATCAGAGCGGGTATCATCACATTTTCGAGAGCTGTAAATTCGGGTAGCAACTGATGAAACTGAAATATGAAACCTATGTGTTTGTTGCGAAAGGCCGATAGCTCTCTTTCTTTGAGTTTGGACGTGTCGCAATTATTTATTACAACAGAGCCGCTGTCTGCTTTGTCAAGTGTTCCCATAATTTGAAGCAGTGTAGTTTTGCCTGCGCCACTGGGGCCGACAATGGATACAACCTCCGCCTTGTCAATTTCCAGATTAATTCCTTTCAAAACCTCCAGATTACCGAAACTCTTTTTAATATTTCTGATGCTGATCATGTCTGTGCTGTTAAACTCTTGATTTGTGCTGCAAAGTTATATTAATTTGCTCAAATTTGATGTAGTTTTCCGGGCTTTTCGAAAAATGGTTTTTTCAGTATTTAAATGCTGTATAAATATGCTATATTTGATTGCATTTGCTTTTGTTTCACAAAAATGTACTATGTTTGTATTATAATTGAATTTTGTTCAACCAAATCACCATTTCCACAATGAAAATAAGAGTTTTACTGCTCTTTATAATGTGCGTTTTTTCTGTATCTGCTCAAACTGAGTTTAAATTCAGGGTTTGGCTTAAGGATAAAAATGGTACAGCCTGTTCGTTGGACCGTCCGGGTGAGTTTTTGTCAGCAAAAGCTTTATCCAGAAGGCACAGACAGGGACTGATGCTCGATTCAACAGATTTACCGGTATCAAAAAAATATCTGAATGGCCTGTCTGCACTCGGAGTAAAGGTTGTATCTTACAGTAAGTGGATGAATACGGCCGTTGTGGCGATGGCCGACAGCAATGTAATGAGGTCTGTCCGTTCATTGCCTTTTGTGGTTAATACCGAATGGGTATGGCAGGGAACTACCGGTGCAAATCCTTCCTCTTTGCGAAATGAAACATTTGAAGATCAAAGTAACTCACCATCTCTGTTTCAGGAGTATGGATATGGCTATCAGCAACTGGCAGTCAGTAACGGACATTTGTTGCACGAAGCCGGGTTTAGAGGTCAGGGAAAAACGATTGCCGTAATTGATGCCGGATTCCTGAAAGCTGACAGTATTGCTGCTTATCGTCATTTACAGATTTTGGGCGCACGCGATTTTGTTTATCCCCGTCAAAATGTGTACAAAGCTGACCGACATGGACAAATGGTGCTTTCTGTAATGGGAGCAGTCGATTCGTTTCGGTTTATCGGTTCTGCACCCAAGGCATCGTATTGGCTACTTCGTTCGGAGGATACGAGTTCTGAATATCCGGTTGAGGAGGATTATTGGGCTGCTGCTGCAGAGTTTGCAGATAGTGTCGGTGTTGACATTATCAACACCTCGTTGGGCTATTCTACGTTCGAGCAGTCGGTTATGAATCATACGCACCAGCAACTTGATGGAAAAACAATATTTGTGACCCGTGCAGCATCTTGTGCCACGCAGAAAGGGATTTTTGTGATAATAAGTGCAGGTAATGAGGGAAACAAAATATGGCAGAAGATTAATGCACCCGGCGATGCGGCAGATGTCCTTACCGTGGGTTCAATCAGCTCTTCTTTACAGGTTTCTACATTTAGTTCCGTGGGTTTCACGGAAGATAACCGGGTGAAGCCCGATGTGGTTGCCGTAGGGGAAGGAACTTATTTGATGGATGGTACGGGTAAACTGAACACATCCAACGGAACTTCTTTTTCTGCACCGTTGATGTCTGGTCTTGTTGCTTGTCTGTGGCAGGCTTTACCCGATTTAAAAGCCCGTGATCTTCTTGGCCTTATTCGTCGTTTCTCTACTTTCTATACATTACCCGATGTGCATTACGGATACGGAGTGCCTGATATGATGGCCGCGTTTCGTTCGATAAGTAATAACTCTGGGTTTACCCGTATTTACAAACCAGATGTTTTTTTTAAGAACAAAAAAGGCACCGGACTGGTTATCAAAAATATACCACCATCCGATTCACTCTATCTTCTTCGCATATATGCCATTGATGGACGAATGGAGTTGGGCGAGAAACTGGAGGCCGGCGAGAATTTTGTTGATACAAGGCACTTAACCAAAGGGGTGCATATCGTTTTTATCGAAGGGAAAAACTATCGCTATTCTACAAAAGTGATCAAGTAAGTTCCATTATTTTCACTAAAACGGATTTATGAAAGAGGCTTATTCGCTTTTCGAACTCAATAATCTGATCAAGATGGCTTTGCAGCATTGCTTCACCGATCGTTACTGGGTGAGGGCGGAGCTTAGCGAGGTGAGGGTAGCCGGTGCAGGGCATTGCTACGTAGAGTTTGTAGAGAAAGATACCCGAAGCGGAAATATCGTGGCCAAAATGCGTGGAAACATCTGGGCCAACACTTTCCGGATGCTCAAACCTCATTTCGAACTGGAGACCGGGCAGCCTTTTCAGGCCGGACTAAAGGTATTGGTAGAGATTTCTGTTGACTTTCACGAAGCTTATGGGCCAAGTTTTACGGTACACAATATTGACCCGACTTTTACGGTAGGCGATATGATGCGTCAACGCCTCGAAGTGATTCGAAAGCTGAAATCTGAAGAGATATATGATGCGAACCGCCTGCTGAACCTTCCGGTTTTGCCCCGCACATTGGCCATTATCTCATCTGCTACTGCGGCAGGATATGGCGATTTCCTCGATCAGTTGAACAGAAATAGCGGCGGATATCGTTTTTACTGCAAGTTGTTTCCGGCGCTTATGCAGGGCGAGCAGGCCGAATCTTCCATTTTGGCCGCATTACAAAAAATAGAGAATAATATTGACCAATTTGATGTAGTGGTTATCATTCGTGGTGGCGGTGCTGTGTCTGATCTCAGTTGCTTCGATTCATACTTGTTGGGCAAACGATGTGCCACTTTTCCGTTGCCTGTAATCACAGGTATCGGGCACGAACGGGATGAGTCGGTGCTTGATTTGGTGGCACATACCCGCATGAAGACCCCGACAGCTGCTGCCGCATTTTTAATCTCTTGTTTCGATGAAGCATTCGAAAATCTGATGGAGGTGGAGAGTGAACTGGTCGCGCATACACAGCAGATTTTGGCCAATGAGAATGGCCGGATTACCACATTGTCGTATAAAATATCAGAGTTGATTCGTTCCCGCATTAGTCGCGAATCATTGGCGTTGCATACGCTCTCTTTTCGTCTGGCATCGGGTGTTAAACATACGGTCGACGGGCAGAAACGCTCGTTGGCAGAATATCAGCAGTCGCTGCGCAGAGCTCTGGATGTGCGTTTACGCAACGAGAAATTAAAACTGGATATGTTTGCCCAAACCGTTGAGCTTTCATCGCCGGAGGCCATATTGAGACGGGGATATTCTATTACCCTGAAAAACGGAAAAGCTGTAACTTCTGCCCAGGAGCTTTCTGATGGCGATACATTAATCACTCTGTTTGCAGCGGGAGAGGCTACGAGCATCGTAACTGCCCCCAAATAATATCTCTTTATGGAAAAATTCGAAGTAAATATATTGGGTTGTGGTTCGGCATTGCCAACTACCCGGCTCAATCCGACATCCCAAATCATCAATTTTCGCGACAATCTTTTTATGATCGATTGCGGCGAAGGAACACAGTTGCAGATGCGCCATTTGCAGTTGAAATTCAACCGGATGGGACACATTTTTTTGTCTCATTTGCATGGTGATCACTGTTTTGGGCTTATTGGACTGGTCTCTACTCTGGGTTTGCTCAACCGTACCGGCGATTTGATTGTGCACGCTCACCCCGATGCCGAGCAGGTGTTTCGTCCATTGCTCGACTATTTTTGTGCCGGACTTCCTTTTCGTGTTCTCTTCAATCCCATTGCGCCGCAAACACATTCGCTGATACTCGATGAACGCTCATACCGGGTGTACACCATTCCGCTGAAACACAGAGTGCCAACGTGTGGATTTCTGTTTGAAGAAAAAGCGGGATTGCGTCATATCATCAAAGAGTCAGTCGATTTCTATCAGGTGCCTGTTCGCATGCTTCTGTCCATCAAAGAGGGCGCAGATTATATAATGCCCGAAGGCAAGGTGATTCCCAATGAGATGCTCACCCGGCCCGCCAATCCGGCCCGCAGATATGCTTTTTGTTCTGATACCGCCTATACCGAATCCATCATTCCGCATATTGAAGGGGTGGATTTGCTTTATCATGAGGCTACATTTAGCGAGGCAGACAAAGCAAGAGCCAAACAAACGATGCACACCACAGCGCTACAGGCAGCCAAAATAGCGGGATTAGCACAGGTTAAACAGTTGATAATAGGCCATTTTTCGGCCCGGTATACCGATTTAAGCGGATTGCTGAAAGAGGCTCAAAGCCTGTTCCCGAATACCGTACTGGCCAAAGAGGGCAGCATTTATCGGGTGTAACCGGCAATTATCGTATTTTCAACCACCAAAATCAGGCAAATCAGACAGGAAATGGATTTTATTTTCTAATTTTGCCACCCAATTCAATAAAACAGTAATGAAAGATTTTATCAAGGTTCTGCGTCGTTTTGTTCCCCGGTACAAGAAGTTTTTGTTCCTGAATGTTTTTTTCAATATTTTTTCAACCATTCTTAGTCTCTTCTCGTTTGCGCTGATTATTCCTATTCTTCAGATATTGTTTAAAATAAATGAGGAAAAATATACATTTATGCCTTTGGGTAGTACACAATCGCTGGGAGATGAGCTGAAGAATAATTTTTATTTCTATATCTCTCAGATAATTGAGAATTCGGGTGGCGGTGTGGTATTGCTTCTGCTTGGTTTGCTGTTGATTGTGATGACATTGTTAAAGACCGGCTCTGCTTATTTAGCGTTGTACAATATGATTCCGCTTCGGACAGGTGTGGTGCGCGATATTCGCAATGCCGTATTTGCCAAAATAGTCTCACTTCCTATCGGCTTTTTCTCGGATGAGCGCAAAGGCGATATCCTGGCTCGCATGAGTGGCGATGTCAATGAAGTAGAAAATTCGATTATGGCTTCGCTGGATATGATGTTCAAAAATCCGATTATGATTATTACTTATCTGGTCACTATGTTTATGCTCAGTTGGCAGTTGACACTCTTTGTGTTGGTGCTATTGCCGGTGAGTGGTTACGTGATGGGGCAGGTGGGGAAGAAACTTAAGCGCACATCGCTCGAAGGTCAACAGCAATGGGGCTTTTTGATGTCTCAGATAGAAGAAACACTGGGCGGGCTGCGCGTTATCAAAGCATTCAATGCAGAAGGCAAAATAAGAAGTCGATTCGAAAAGCAGAACGATACGCTTCGACAAACCACAAACCGCATCAATCGCCGACAATCGATGGCGCACCCGATGAGTGAATTTTTGGGTACAACTACCATTGCCATTGTGCTTTGGTATGGAGGAACACTTATCCTGAAAAATGAAAGCAGCATAGATGCGCCTTCTTTTATCTATTATATCGTTATTTTTTACAGCATTATCAATCCGGCCAAAGACCTCTCGAAGGCGGCCTATTCTATTCAAAAAGGGATGGCCTCTATGGAACGGGTAGATAAAATCCTATCAGCAAAAAATAACATTACCGACCCCGAAAAACCGGTTGTGCTGAAAGATTTTAAAGACAAAATTGAACTGCACGGTGTTTCGTTCAAATACCACACCCACTGGGTATTGAAGGATATCAACCTCGAAATACAAAAAGGAAAGAGCATTGCGCTGGTCGGTCAGTCGGGCTCGGGCAAATCGACGCTGGTCGATCTGATTCCCCGTTTCTACGATGTGAAAAAAGGAAAAATTACGGTGGATGGTGTGGATATCCGCGATCTGAAAGTGCACGACCTCCGTTCGCTGATGGGGAATGTGAATCAGGAAGCGATTTTGTTTAACGATACATTCTTCAACAACATTGCCTTTGGTGTGGATAATGCCACGCTTGAGCAGGTGGTAGAAGCCGCTAAGATAGCCAATGCGCACGAATTTATTACGGCCACTGAGAATGGCTATGACACCAATATTGGCGACCGTGGCGGTAAATTATCCGGCGGGCAACGTCAGCGGGTGAGTATTGCGCGCGCCATACTCAAAAATCCGCCTGTCCTTATCCTCGACGAAGCAACATCGGCTCTCGATACCGAGTCGGAACGTCTGGTGCAGGAGGCTATCGAAAACCTGATGAGAAACCGCACATCTATTGTGATTGCGCATAGACTCTCTACCATTAAGAATGCAGATATGATATGTGTGATGAATGAAGGTGAGATTGTGGAGCGTGGCCGTCACGATGAGTTGATTGCTCTGGATGGTTATTACAAACGACTTTGCGATATGCAGAGTTTTTGATAATGAACGGGTTAAGAATTTGCCTTCTGTTGCTTTTGTGCCTGATAATAGTGAACCCCATGAGTGCGCAAAACGCCGATGTAGATTTGCTAAAGTCAGTCAGTCGGATAGAGTGCAGAGGCTTTTCGAATGCGGTATCAAACTCTGTGTACGTCATTCCAACCGCTACTACAGCCGGGGTATTGTTGTATGGATTGATAGAACGTGATAATCAGAGCTTAGAACAGGGCTTGACGCTAGGTGCCGGTTTGGCACTCAATACTGTTGTTTCCTTTGGCCTGAAAAAGCTGATAAATCGCCCACGCCCCTACGAAACCTATCCGGAGATTATTCCCACTAATTTTGAAAGCAGCGCCTCTTTTCCCTCGGCGCACACCTCTATGGCATTCAACTTTGCCACATCACTGACTTTGCAATACCCAAAGTGGTACATTGCCGCACCGGCATACACCTGGGCTACCGCTGTGGGTTTTGCCCGGATGAATCAGGGTGTTCACTATCCGTCGGATGTACTGGGTGGGATGGTGGTGGGTACAGGTTGCGCATTTGCTACCTGGTATGCCAACAAATGGATTCGCCGCGAGTGGCGTAAGCGTAAGCCCCGAAAGCTTATAACTCAATATCCGTAAGCTCGAAATCAACAGAGTTCAGTATGTTCAGATCCACACTTCGCGAGATGCCCGCTATGTGTCCCGCTTCGCTGTATTGCCAGATGAGCCAGTCGTCGCAGGCATTGGGTCGGTTGGTGTGGTAACGGGCCAGCATCACCTGATAGTCACTGTAGCTATCGGCAAGATGCTTTCTGTAGAAGTTGTTTTGCGAATAGATAATCGGTTTTTTGCCGTAGTGCTTTTCGAGCAGTAGCAGAAACTGCGACAGATTTCTATGAAAAATTTCGGGTGTGGTGCCGCCGGTAATCTCCTCTACATCCACCACCGGAATCAAATCCTGTTTGCTGATAGAGGCCGTAGATGCAAAATTGGCAAACTGCTGATTGGCAGTTCTGTTCGATTTGAAGTAGTGGTAGCTACCCACCTTTAGCCCGTATCTGCGTGCTTCAGAGAGGTTGTAACTGTAGCGTCTGTCTTTGAGTTTTGCGCCTTCTGTCGCTTTTATATAGACAAAAGATACGGGCTTTCCGTCGATCTGTTTGACCTCTTTCCACTCTATAGAGCCCTGATGTGCAGACACATCGATGCCGTAAACCGGGTTGTATTGAAACAAAATATCCCGACAATCTGTATTAGTTGCTTTTTCTTCGTGTAAATAGGGGTAAGTTATACGATAGGCGTAAATGGCCACCCTTCTTTTCAGGCTGTCCGGAACGAGAAACCAGCCGATAATCAGCGTTAAAACGGCAATTAAACCGTATTTAAACAGCTTGTTATTACTCTTTTTCTTCTTCTTTACCGGCTTTTTATTTTTTACAGCCGACATAGGGGATTTATGTTTGGGGGTTTTCTTCATAGATGCAAAGATAATAAAACCTCTTCAAAACAAAAAACGCAGGATGCTGTGTGGCGAACGAATAACGCAAGTCGGGCGACAAACCAGCGATTTGAGTATTCCTCATGTCGTGTTTGTCGCCCGACCCATATTTGCATCAAGCTGCTGCAATTCTCTATTTTGTGCGCAACAACTTGTTGTATTGTTTGTCGTCGCGCAGTATTTCGATGGCTTTCAGATAGGTCTTGTTGTTTGAGTTTGTCAGTTTAAAGAATGAGTTCAGATCGAAAATATCTCTGCAGATAATCGATTTGATTTGATTTACAATCAGCGGTTTAGCCTTTTCGAGCTGTTCAGGTTGAGGTTTTACTTTCTCTTTTTCGGCCTGGGCAACCAGGTCTGCCAGCATTTGATCAGTCACCACAAAATCCTTTTCGTATTTGTCGAATGTCGTAAAACGGGCTTTGAGCTGCGCTCTGTTTTTGTCGATATAGTTGATGCAGAATGAGTTCAGCACCCCTTTGGCCACTATATCTCTGTGGTAATTGGTATAGCGTGATGTATCGATGGGTACGAAATAGTCGGGCATAATGCCGCCACCGCCATACACTACACGTTTGTTTATTTTGGTAAATGTTTTGAGCGAATCGGGAAAATGGATACTGTCTGCATGAATCATCTCGCCTTTGTTGTATCTGTCTATCAACTCTTTGTGATATTTTTCTTTACCATCTTCGTAAGGCCTTTGTATGCAACGTCCGGCCGGGGTGTAGTATCGGGCCACGGTGAGGCGTATCATCGACCCGTCGGGTAGTGGAATGGGGCGTTGTACAAGACCTTTGCCAAAACTGCGACGACCCACCACTACGGCACGATCCCAGTCTTGCACGGCACCTGTTACAATCTCGCTTGCCGATGCAGATCCCTCATCGATCATCACTACCAGTTTGCCTTCGTGAAAAATACCCTTGTCCGTTGCAAAATTCTCATCTTTTGGTTGATGTTCCCCTTCGGTATAAACGATCATCTGATCTTTTTTAAGCAATTCGTCGGCCATGCTGATGGCCGCATTCAGGTATCCACCGCCATTGTCTTCGAGGTCGAGAATCAGACTTTTCAGACCCTGCTTCTGCAGATTGGTCAGAGCCTTCATAAATTCGTCGTACGTAGTGGCCGAAAACCGGTTGATGCGGATATATCCAATTGTTTTATCCACCATATACGAGGCATCGAGGCTGAAAATGGGTATTTTGTCGCGCACAATCCGGAAGTCAATCAACTGCTCTCCCCCGTTGCGCATAACTTTTACATTAACGATAGTCCCTTTTTTACCTTTCAGGCGTTTCATGATATCGGTGTTTTTCATTTTTACACCGGCTATCAGGGTATCGTTTACCCGAATGATGCGGTCGCCGGCCATAATTCCCACTTTTTCGGAAGGGCCACCCGATATCGTTTGCACCACAAACAACGTGTCGTTGTGCATATTAAACTGTATGCCGATGCCGTCGAAGTTGCCCTGTAAGGGTTCGTTCATCTCCTTCACCTCCTGCACATTCATGTAGTTGGAGTGTGGGTCGAGTTTCTTGAGCAACGCCTCTATGGCATCCTCCACCAGTTTATCTTCGTTCAGTTTATCTACGTAGAGGTTTTGTATGGCCGATTGCGCAATCAGCAGTTTGCGCGTGGCGTTTGAGAATGTTTGTGCCCCGGCGCCGAATACAACAGACAGTGCAAGTGCAATGGTGAGCAAATTTCTTTTCATTCCTGTTCTTAATTATTAATGGATAAATGATTTCGGTTATTTGGCCGGCTGTGGTATAAAGTCGCTCACATCTTTACCAAAGCGCATCAGCTCGCGCACCACGGAGGAGCTGATGTGTGCAAATTCGGGTTCGGTAATGAGCAGTACGGTTTCGATATCCGCCACTTTCCGGTTGACGTCGGCTATCAGTTTTTCGTATTCCAGATCGGTAGTTGTGCGTATTCCTCTCAGTATCAGTGTCGCATTTTGCTCAATGGCAAAATCTACGGTCAGGCCGTTGTAGGTCATCACCTTCACCCGGGGCTCGCCGGCATAGAGTTTCGATATAGATGCAAGTCTATCCTCGGTAGAGAAAGCACTCTTTTTGCTATCGTTAATGCCGATGGCCACTACTATCTCATCCAGAAAAGTGAGTCCCCGGCGCACCAATGCCTCATGCCCGATTGTAAACGGGTCGAAAGTTCCGGGGAATATTGCTTTTTTATACATCATGATCTGTTTGTTTTCATTTTTGGCAGGGCTCAGGCAACATCCTCTTCCACCACCAGATTGTCGATAATGAAGTTTTGCCGTTCCATGGTATTTTTACCCATGTAGAACTCGAGCAGCTCCTTCACTAAATCCTCTTTTTTGAGAGTCACCTGATCCAGACGCATGTCGGGGCCGATAAAGTGTTTGAATTCGTCGGGCGAAATCTCACCCAAACCTTTGAATCGTGTGATTTCGGGATTTGCCCCCACTTTGCGAATAGCCTCCTGTCTCTCTTCGTCGGAATAACAATAGAAAGTATCCTTTTTGTTTCTCACCCTGAAGAGCGGTGTTTGCAGAATATACACATGCCCTTTTTTGATTACATCGGGGAAAAACTGCAAAAAGAAAGTAATCAGCAGCAATCGTATGTGCATGCCATCCACGTCGGCATCGGTGGCAATGATCACCTTGTTGTAGCGCAGTCCGTCCACGCCATCCTCTATATTCAGTGCCGATTGCAGCAGGTTGAATTCTTCGTTTTCGTACACCACCTTTTTGGTCAGTCCGTAGGTGTTGAGCGGTTTCCCCTTCAGACTGAAAACTGCCTGAGTCTCCACATTGCGGCTTTTGGTGATAGACCCACTCGCCGAATCTCCCTCGGTAATAAATATACAGGTATTCTCAATCTTATCTCCTTTGGTGTCGGTGTAGTGCAGGCGGCAATCGCGCAGTTTCTTGTTGTGCAGGTTGGCTTTTTTCGCCCGTTCGCGCGCTATTTTGGTGATGCCCGCCATGGCTTTCCGCTCTTTCTCCGAGTCCATTATTTTGCGCAGCAACACATCCGATGTTTCGCTGTGTTTGTGCAAAAAGTTATCCAGCTCTTTTTTGAGGAAGTCGCCAATAAATTTGCTCACAGACATGCCGTCGGGACTAATGTCTTTAGACCCCAGTTTTGTTTTGGTTTGCGACTCAAACACCGGCTCTTCTACCTTGATGCTCACGGCTGCAATAATTCCATTCCGGATATCGCCATATTCAAACGGCTTGTTGTAATACTCCTTGATTGTGCGGGATATCGCCTCTTTGAATGCCGACAGGTGCGTGCCACCCTGTGTGGTGTGCTGGCCGTTTACAAACGAGTAATACTCCTCGCCATTCTGATTGGCGTGAGTGATAACGACCTCAATATCTTCACCTTTGAGGTGTATAATGGGATAAAGCGGCTCTGAGGTCATGTTTTCGTTCAGCAAATCTACCAACCCGTTGCGCGAGTAGAAACGTTTGCCGTTGTACATGATAGTCAGGCCCGAGTTGAGGAATGTGTAGTTTTTCAACAATCCCTCTACGAACTCATCCTTGTATTTAAATTCTTTGAAAATGGTGCTGTCCGGTTCAAACTCGATGTAGGTACCGTTTCCCTCCGTGGTCGATTCCAGTTTGTACTCCTCCGTAAGGCGACCTCCGCTATAGAGAACTCCTTTTTTTTCGCCCTCGCGGTGACTGCAGATCAGGAATCGGGTAGACAGTGCATTTACCGCCTTGATACCCACCCCGTTGAGCCCAACGGATTTCTTGAACGCCTTTGAGTCGTATTTGGCACCTGTATTCATTTTCGACGAAACATCCAGCACCTTTCCCAGCGGAACACCCCGTCCGTAGTCGCGTACCTTCACAATGCCGTCGGCAATAGAGACTTCAATTGTCTTTCCGTTTCCCATCATAAACTCATCCACCGAGTTGTCGAGCACCTCTTTGAGCAGCACATAAATACCGTCGTCAGAGTATGTGCCATCCCCCAGTTTACCGATATACATCCCCGGACGGCGGCGAATATGCTCTTGCCAATCCAGCGTTTTTATGTCATCGTCAACGTATTCCGTCTGTGGTTTATTCAGAATTTCGTCCATAATTTATTCTCTTCGTTAAGCCTGCAAAGATAATAAAAAAATACAGAAGATTGAATGTAGATTTTGAAATATAAATCAATGTGTTTCTGAGACTGTTTCTTGTTTGTCCTGGACGAAAACTAAGGCGCAGAAATAACCGTTTATGCAGAAATTAATGTTTCGTGGTGTTATTAATCAATGTGGTATGAGAATAATTATTTATATCACATTGAAATGCAACAGTAATTTACCACTTGAAGCTTAAGCCGGCCATAATATATTTGTTTTGTTGGTAGTTCTGCATTCTGATCGAGAGTCCGATGTCGTTTCTGTGGTTTAACTGGTACTCAGCGCCAGCTTCAGCAAACCAACCGATTTGGTCGGTTTCTAACATGTCTGTCCAATCCAGTAACTTGTAGTTGTAGCTTCCGATCACCCTTCCTTCTGTCTCGTATTTTAAAGTTTTCTCAAACTGATTGTTCAGGCTGATACCGGCCTTGAATTTTGGTTTGAACTTTGAGAAACTGAGAGTATATTTCAAACCAAAATTAAGCATTACCTGTTTTGTTGCATAATGAATACTTCTCAACGTGACAGATTCGCTGGTTATCAGATCAATGTATTGATAGTTCTCTGACTGGCTGTAATTTATTGAACCGACGAGAGAGAGTTGGGGTGTGATTCGTGGAAATATAAACTCTCCTTCCAATGAGGGTATGAATACACTGGAATTTATCAACTCAAAGAAGGGTAGAGGCAACACCAGGCTTGGAGACATTTGCCCGTAGTAGAAGTAGTTCCTTAGATTGAATTTGATGGGTGGTAGCTTTTGTTGAAAAATTAAGCAGGATCCTCCATCCTTACAGGTCAGGTCATGGTATTTCTTTGTTAATTTAATAAGCGAATGGTGTTCCAGAGCTGATTTTTGTACTTCGCTTGACAATTGTGGGCAATTTTTGAATATCCCCATGATTGTTCTGACGTACGTATAGTCTGTCTTTTCGAACTGTCTGGTTCCAATGGTTACATTAATTTTATTATCCTGACAAATAAGTTTAGAGTCTCCTTCTTTGTTTTCGAAGAGATAGTAATTCTTTTCTCCGGCATAGTAAAACAGATCCACCTCCCCATAAAGCAGATATTCAAGGAAAACAGTTCTCTTTGTTTCATTGATAACAATCTCTCTTGAAACATAATACCGGCCGATATCGGCATATCTGTATCCATAGATTTCAGACGGTTGATAGATTTTTCTATCCGCGTTTTTGTTCGGTTTAAAGATGCACTCTTTTGCATTTAGTTTTTCAGACTGGTAGGCAATCTGTCCGAATACGGTATCTCTTTTCAGTGTAATAATGTATCCATTCTGATAGATCAACGCTTTGGCCGAACCTGATAACAGGATGAATAATAGTATGAAGCTGGTAAATTTTTTCATTTTGATCAGGGTTTGAGTATTGATTTCTTTACAATCCAGTACAGAGAGTTTTTCTCAATGATAAAATAATCTGTGTTTACAGGATAGATGATGTTATCTATATCACCGTCAGCGTATGTCCTTATGTCTATCGCTTGATTTGTCGATTTGTTGGTGAGTTTCAGTGTAGCACCGGAAGCCGTCAGAATAGTGTTTGAATTGTTGTCGAAATGTGTGGGTGTTGCAAAGAGACCTGTCACATTGGTCAAAGTTTCACTGGCGTTAGTTTGCGGATTAATTATGCTTTTTCCGCTTTGCATTGTCATAATATATCTTCCGTCTGCAGTGGGCGAAAATGTATTGGGATCGTCAGACGGTTTGTTTAAATAGCAATTGCCGCCGGTTGCGTTTATAAAGCCGAACCAGGTGGAACTTGTGCTGGTCACAATACACACTTCGTCTGTTTGTCCGGAGAATATTCTATCTACAACCAAACCAGGTCCCGATTGATAGGGCGGCCTGAATATTGAAGCCCTGGTTAGCTGTTTAGTCGCGTTGTTGTTCATGGTCTCGATGGCAAAGAAGCCATAATCTGTCATAAAAACGCCAATGCCCGATTTTGTAAATGCGAATGAGTTTACCGGCATGGTGAATGATCTTTTTACAGAGTCGATCATTTCGCCTGTGGAAAGATCGTATCTGTACAGAGCGTTTGACGAATTGTAAGACGTATATATCATGTCTTTGGCCGGATTGTATGCGAGCTGTACATAGTAGTTGTTACATTCGGTTGATTTTACCACCGGAACAGAAGCATTTAAGTCGAGCCTCTTGAAGTATGCTTTGTTGGTAGAGCTATTGCTGCTTTTCCACCACAATATATTTCTTTTGTTGTTGAATGTTAAATCTTCTATCCCTGAAGTGGACAAAGAATAGGTATAAGTTTTCAGAGAGAACGTTCCGGTCACTTTCCGTTCGGGTGCCTTCACGTCGGTAACGGAGTAATCCACCATCAAATTTCCACACAGGGGTATTGTCAGGTTGGAGAACCGGATTCCTTTGCCGTCTGCAAAAGATTCGGTAATCAGATCGCTGGCCGGCAAGGTATAACCGCTAATGCTGATGGATTTAAATGCCACTTTCTGATCAAACAGAAGGTACATCTTTTTGTTGACATTGAGGCTGTCTGTGTTAAAATTCGTTGCAATCAGTGTGGGGTATGGCCCGGGTGAGGCTTTTTGTATAACTATAAGAGAATCTGTTTTGTTGTAACCCGATTTAAAAACAATAACTGCTTTTCTTTGCGAGGAGGTGGTGTTTTCCCGGACGTTAAAGTTGACGCTTTTATTTCCTGTTCCTTCCAGAACGAGCATGTCTATCCAGCTTACTGTATCGGCGCACGACCAAGCCATGTTGCTGGTAATGTTGGTGAAGGCCTGATTGTACTTGTAATCAAAGGTGAACGTTTTGGGGTCAACTTTGAATTTTGCAGTCTCGTCGTAAGATAACATTGTAATATTTTTGGACTGATTGGTTTTACCATCCATCATAAATAAATATTCATCTTGTTTATATCCGGTTTTCGACACAGTAACTGAATAGGTGTGATGTCCCAGATTGGGGAAGGTATAAGCGCCATTTTCCGTAGTGGTGATAGAGTCTTTTCCTACGGGCGTATGTAATACAACTTTCACATTTTCCATACTTTTTTTGTTACTATCCAGTATCACGCCGGAAAGCGTGCTTTGGGTCGGTTCTTCTTTATCGCAGGAGATACAGAGTATGCACAATACCAGCAAAACTGCATATATCAGGTTTGTTTGCCTGATGCAAAACCCTGTAGAACGTGAATTTATTGGATATAATTTCATATTTAAAGTGTTATAAAAATGGTATTTCTTTGTGTGTATTTGCTAATTAGTGCACAAAGATACTCTTTTTGTCAAAATAATTATAAAGTATGAAATGTTTTAAAAAGATTTGAACATATTATATTTCTATTGAGATAGAGGCATGGTTGCTTTCCATTCTATTTTTGTTAAATAAAAAAAGATAAAGCAGGTTTAGAAAACGTTATGAGAAAGAAAATTTAGTAGCTTTGTATCCCCTAACATAAAATTGTAATTTAGTCTGGATATAAAATTTGAATATGAGTCAGTTTGAGTCGAGTGAATTGTTGGATCGGTATTTAGCCCTGATAGAAGAGATATTTCCGACCAAAGAGATATTGCAACAGCAAATAAACCGCTCGTTTATACGCGATTATTATGCGGAGAGTAATTATGCCTATTGGTTTTTTCACTCAAAAGAAGGATGTGTGCACATGGCATTGAATGCCGATGGCCGGTTTGATGCCTCAGGATACTATGAACAGGCCAAAGCGGTAGGTCGGTTGATTGCGGGCAAGGGCGCCGATACCCGTGTGCTGGAGTTGGGCTGTGGAAAGGGGTTTAATACCATCTGCCTGGCCCGGGAAAATGCTGATATATCTTTTGATGCAATAGATTTGACACCTGAATTTCTGAATGAGGCAAAACGGAAGAGTAAGCAATTGCCCCATGTTTCATTTCGGTTGGGCGATTTTCATGAGCTTCCTTATCCGGACAATTCATTTGATGTAGTTTTTGCTGTAGAAACGGTGTGTCATGCCTCTGATATAGAGCGTGTTTTTCGCGAAGCGTACCGTGTTTTAAAGCCCGGTGGTCAGTTTTTATTGTTCGATGGATACCGTCAGCCGGGTTTTCATCAATTGGATCCCCGATTGATCAAGGCTGCCAGATTGGTAGAGATAACCATGGCAGTGGAGTTTTTTTTGGAAATAGATAAGTTGCTTAAAGTATCAGAATGTGCAGGTTTCAGAACTGAAGTAAAAAAGGATATATCCAATTCTATTATACCAAACCTGATGCGGTTTGAACAACTAGCCATGCGCTTTTTCAAAAGAAAGTGGCGGGCCAAACTAATTTTTCGTCTTTTATCGAAGCATTTGGTCAAAAACTCTGTGGCAGGTCTTTTGATGCCTATCACTATACGGGAGAATGCGCTAGGTTATTATAAGCTGGTTTTCAGAAAGAAGATATGAGCCATTTCGATTTGTTGAAGTCCGATCTGGAGAAACAGATAGTGCTATCACCCGATCTTTGGTGTGAGCTGACAGAACAGGCAGAATTGCTGGAATACAAAAAAGGAGATCATTTGCTGTTGGCCGGAGATATCTGTCACCATGGCTATTTTGTGAACAAAGGCAGTTTTGTACATACATTTATAGGAGAAGAAGGAGAGGAGAGTGTTGTGGGGTTTTCCATCGACCAGACCAACCGGTTTCTCTCATCGGCCAAAAGCTACTACAGCGGGCAACCCTCTTCTTTTGAGATCAGGGCACTCGAAAACAGCGAAGTGCTGCGATTTTCGAAACACGACCTCGAAGAGCTGGCAAGCAAATACTACCCGTTTGCCGCGTTTTACCATCAGATTGTTTCCAATGCGTTGCTCAATATGTATGTGTTCAACGCCATGCGCCTCTCTTTGTCGGCCGAAGATTTTCTGAAATACCTCTACCGCGAGTATCCCACCTACCTGCAACGCCTACCCGATAAGTATATTGCCCGTTTTATGGGCGTTAGCAACGAATGGTTTTGCAAAATAAAGAAGCGCATTTTGCAAAGTTGAATTAGTTCAATCTTTCTCACGTGCCGTAGTGCTACTTTTGTCGTATCATTATTCATTTAATCAAAAGGAGACTAATATTATGGCACTCATTCATGTAATTCTGCTATTGACTGTGTTGTTGATAGCCAACGAAATTTTCAGAGCTAACAAAACGGCTACCCTTCTCTTTTTCTTTGTACTACCTGTTATTCTTACCTTTACGGTGTGGATTGAGAATGGCACCACGCCGGGCTCGAGCATCAATACCTGGTTTCACTGGGCCAAACTCTATTCGGTGATAGCGGCTGTCATTGGTTTCACGCTGATGCGTTATACCGCTTTGGGCGAAAACCGTTACATGAAGGCATTTCCCGCGCTCATACTGGCTATCAACATCAGCGAAGCTGTGATGCGCGATTTCGAACTTGGATTTGCCAACGGTGGTGTGTGGCACTTTATGAATGCAACGGCGGGTATTCTCTCCATCATCACCATTAGTGGCTGGTCGGGAATATTTATTGAAAAGAGTAAAAAGCAGGATATGCTATGGCCCGATATGACTACCTTCTGGATAATTGCCTACGACGTATGGAACTTTGCTTACATCTACTTCTGTGTGCCACAACATGCGGTGTTTGGTATTGCGGTTTTGCTGTCGTGCACTATCCCCAGTTTGTGGATCAAGAAAGGAACCTGGATACAGGCGCGTGCCTTTACGCTGGCTGTATGGATGATGTATGTATTTACCTTCCCCACGGTGATAGACAATCCCGACAATCAGATTCTGCTGAGCGACAACTCTGTTGTGCTCACTCTGGTAGGTGCCCTTAGTCTGTTGCTGAATGCTGGTTTTGCCTGGGTGCATTTCTCAAAGATGATGCGCAAGCGCGCCTTTGGCTTTGGACAGGAAGTGCATGTGTAGGAAGGATTTTTCAGCGACTAACCAGCACCCGAAATGGCTGCTGATTGATGAAAAGCATATACAAACCTTCCGGCATGTCGGACAGACTAATCTGATTTTGAGATAGTCTGACCGGCATTTGTTCGCCTTTGATGTTATACAACGCTATTTTTTCGTCGTTAGTCAGTCCCGTAACAGATAATACATCGGCTGTCGGATTAGGAAATACCGAATATTCCGACTCTTTTGTTGATTGACAAACAGAGGTTCCCGCCTGCGAAATATATCCGTGTTTCACCAGAAAAGCCTCCGATTGTGCCAGCATTTTGTAGTAGTCGGCCGATTTCCCCTTTTGGTATGAGAAGATGGGGTGTATCCCATTCTCATACAAAATAAGTTCCGATTCGAGATTCAGGTCCCTCATTTTTTGCTGAAAGAGTTGTCCGGTAGCCACCGGTATCAGATTGTCTTTGGTTCCCAGAATCATCAGGCTGGGTGGGGTAGTGGCATCGATGTTGTGCAGCGGCGACACGGTAAGGTATTCGGCGCGGAAAGAGGCGGGTCCGTAACCCGTCGGGCCATTGTCCACTACCGGATAGTTGAGGATCAACAAATTGGGTTTTGAGCTGATTTTCAGATCTTCGGAGGGTTCGTCCCACAATTTCAGTGTGCCACAGGCAGCCGCCAGATGTCCGCCTGCCGAGCCGCCCGACGCGGCAATGCGGTTGGGGTCGATGTTGTATTTAGCGGCGTTCACACGCATCCAGCGCAATGCCGATTTGGCATCCTTTATGCTCTCAAACGGCGTAGTGCCGTGCGTGTTCGCAATCCGATAGTCGGCGCAAATAGCCACCATGCCTTTAGAGGCATAGTAATAAGCCTCGCGATAAAATTGCAGTGGGGATCCCGACGACCATCCACCACCAAAGAAGAACAGGATAGCTGGTCGTTTTTCCCCGGCCGCAACTGTAGTTGGTTTGAATATATGCAGTTCGAGCGGTGCACCCGTTGGGCGTTTATACACCACTACTTCCGGGCTGTAGGTCTCTTCGGGTGTTTCCATTACCTTTTGCATGGCGGGAAGCCATTTTGTAGCCATTTTGGCTGCGCCGGTAGTGTTGGGGTGCACCTGGTCTGAAATGCAATCGGTGGTATAGTCGAAGCCTTCTGCCTGATTGACCAGCGATACCGCCTGACCTGCTGCGCTCAGCTCTGTGACCATGGTAGCCAGTTGTTTGTTGAGTTCCGGAATGTAGGAATATTTGGGCAGTTTGCCACTGGTAATGACCTGTGCTACAATTATTTTTACATTCGGATTGATGGTCCTGATTTTAGCAATAATCGATTTGTGTGCTGCTACGATAGAGGGTACCGGACTTTCTTCCACCGAGTGGTTGTGTCCCGCGTGCAGTAATACAATATCTGCCGGATATTTGGTATATGTGGTGTTGATGTTGGCATCGATATATTCGGCAGTTTGCGTGCCCACACCTGCGTTTTGCAGATTGCCTATACGCGTAGCAGTGGCGTTTGGCCCCACAAACTCTACTACATAACCGGCTTTGAATAATTTCTCCCAAAGTGGAAATATGTACGAACTAAATGTGGTACTACCTTCGGTAATGTTGTCGCCAAGTGCCATTATTTTGTACGTTTTGGCGGTGGCAGATTGGTTGTTTACATCAGCAAAAGAGACGATAGAAAAGCAAAAGAGGGCAATTGTCAGCAAAGAAAACCTGATAATGCCGGGCGCAGTAGTTGATTTCATTGTCAGAAAAAGTAAAGGATTAACCGGGTTGAGAGATATGATTTGCAAAAATAGTTCATTAAGTGTTTGGCTGCAAATGTTTTTGTTTATTTCTGATTTCGAAAGAGATAAAAGAATAAAAAGGCCGGTTCTGCGCAGAGCCGGCCTTTATTGTAGTTGTGTAAATCATATCAGGTCTTTCTCCTTTCTGAATGACATGATATCGACTTGACTCACTTATTTCTGAATTATTTTATAAGCTTTTTCGTTGATTCGCACAATGTAGATGCCGGCAGACAGCGAGCGGCTGAATGTGCCCGATACTACAGATCTGCTGATTGTTAGACCATTGGGTGTAATAATTTCTACGGCTGCACCATTGGCAGTGATTTCAATGCCAGATGCGGTGACTTTAAGTGGCGACTTTTCGCTTACTTTGGCAATGCCGGTGATTATAAAAGGCAGAGTAGATTCGTGTGCACCGGCGTAGGTAAACGACGCATCGCGGGTTTTGCCGGTGATGTCGGTTTTTACATCGGCCAAAACCGGAACTTTCAGATTGCCATCCTGCACAGATGTACCCGAGATTAGCAAATTGCCTGCGGCAGCATCGGCAAACGTTACATCCACCGATTTTGAGCCGGTCTCCAGAGTTGCGTTGTTTAGCTTGAATGAAGCCAGGTCGCTGTACGTATCGATTATTTTAGCACTTCCCGTGGTTTTGCGCAGGAAGTAGATGTTGTTGTTCATTGTGCCGGTAGTTACCGCTTTCGAAATCAGAACGCTCTTTGCGTCTTCGTCGCTGATAAAGATGTTGTTTTGAATATCGGCTTTGTAGTTGGTCGTGGTGTACGATATGGCATTGTAGGCTCCTGCCAGAGTCGGCAATGTAAGTGTCGGCAGATAGAACGTATTGTGGTAAATTTTTGTAGTACCATATCCGATATCTGCAATGTAGCTTTGGTTGAGAGCAGCCGGGCCAGTTACCGATCTGTTTATGCCGGAGAAGGTGTTGTTGAAGATATTCACATTGAACGGAATGGAAGATGTAGCCCCTGTGAGGATGCCCTGAGTGGCGTAGGTGCCTGTGCCGGTTTGTACAGAAACAAGTTGTGTAAATTTGTTGCCCTTTACATACATATCACCAGCAGAGCCTCTGAGCCATACGCCGATGCCGGAACCTGTGGTTGTACCCTTTTGTACTTTAATCTCGTTGCCTGACACCATTACGCCGTTGCAATAGTAGACTTCAATACCGGTTCCGCTGACAGTGATTGTATTGTCGATGACCTGTAGGCCGGTAATTTTGGTTGTTGCCGATCCCGAACGGTTGCAACGCACACCATATCCGCTAACAGTTTGATTTACTGTGTTAATAATATTATTCGAGACAAGAACATTCTGAGGTGAAGCATCGATGAGAGCCGCGCCTTTAAACTGATTGATGTAGATACCCATTGGCGAGGAGCCGGACGATTGGTTATTCAGGGTACAGTTTTTAATCGTTATTTTGTTACATCCACCAACTATATTGAATATTGCAGAGCCTGACATAGCAGCAACGGGTGTCTCAAATTTCAACCGTCTGGTAGAGCCTCCCACTGCATATCCATCGATGGTTACGCTATCTGTTGCTACAACGGTACCATCAGACAGAGCTGATCCCAAATTGCCGGTGGCACACCCTATCACGAAATGGCCATAAGGTCCAACGTTGCCAGCTGTCTGAGTAAACGTAATTGTTCTGTCAGCATCAGCATCGGGCCTAATGGTGAGTTTGTATCCGCCGAGATTCTTGGCCAGCCCGAAGTTGGTCGGTTCGGTAATGTCTGAAGTGATTTCGAGCACCACATCTCCCGTGATAGTAGCGGCATTGATCGCATCAATAGCCTGGCTAAGCAGAGTGAAGTCGGCACCCGATGTGCTTCCTACCTTGTAGACGCCGGCTGTGATGCCTGCACCGGCAAAAGCCGTTTGCGCAAAGGCAAGTACAAAGAGTACAGAAAAAAGAATAGGGGTAAATTTTCTCATAAATGTTTAATTTAAAATGGTTTATAAATACATACGAACTGGCTTCGACTCATCACGCCTGATGTGTCTTTTTGATTTGAAGCAGTTGCAAAAATAATCATTATTTTCGAAAAGCGGCCATTGTTGTGGCATTTATTTGTGGGAGTCGCGCAGTGAGCCTTGCCGATTTGGCCGATTACCTGAATACGTTGAAAGATGAGACGGAAATAATTGAATGCCAAAGAGGGAATCGTAAATTGCCTATAAAGAGTGTGGATTTATTACAGTTAATCCTTTGATATTTTTGAAATCAGAATAGTTTCTGGTTATAAGTGTGGCTTTCGAAGCCAATGCCGTGGCCGCTATAATTGCATCCGGTAGTTTGGTCTTATGCTTTTTTCGTAAATCAATACACAAGTCTGCTACATCTTCTGTTAATTCAAATATTATCGCATCATCCATGAAGTCGGATAGTATTTCGTACTGATCTTTGGTTGTATTAAAACCTAATACCTCAATTTGGGTTATAATTGAAATATTTGGAACTGCATCTATAACATCTGCCATAAATTTCATTCCCTCTTCAGGTAGTTTGTTGCCGAGAAAATCAATAACGGCGTTTGTGTCTATTAAATAGTTTTGCTGTTCCATTCTTCGCGACTAAGTTTAACATAATCCTGTAGTTCATCGCTAATTTCAGAAGACAATTTACCGGCATATTTCTCTGATAAACTGATTTTATGAGGTTTGCATTTTCTTATAACTTTAAGTATATGCAATTCTTCTAAATCAGCTAAAAGTTTGTATGCTTTACTGTTATTTATTTGTACAACTACAGTTTCCATTTTTCTTATGTTTTTAGAATAATCTGTTGTAATGCAAATATACAAACAATTTTTGAAAACTATCCTATGGAACAGTCTCTTTGTTTCCCGCAGTTGGGATGCGCTCCGGGTCGCGCCCCCACTAGCCTACAAACCCAACCGACGAATACACCGTAAACAAATTTTTAGTACATTTGCCGCTGTAAATAATCCGGTGCCGGAGAATACCCGGTGCCGAATACAAATAAAATAGAAATAACAAACTCAAACAGAAACAGTATAACATAGAAATAGAACTGATTATTAACATATTAATATAGCATTCTGCTATTGTTCGTGCACCAGAAACGTAGGAAATTTCTTTAAAACGAACACGTAAACAGATTCAATGAGCAAAATGCTCGCGCCAAACGGCGTGGGCTTTTGACTTATCGTTTACGTGTGGGTTTCCTACGACCTCTGGTGCAGATAAGGATTTAGTCCACGCTTTTTTATTTGTGTGGAAGCCGTATCTTGAACAGTTGCAGTGATGCAACAAACAAGAACTTAATCCCACTGAAAAATGCCCACTCTACACTGGATAGGAAAAGACAAAGTAATCAATCACCACCACGACGTGCCATTCAAAACGCTTGAACCGGTCTATCGTCACCAAAATGGAGAACAAACCGCTGTCGCACCCGATGGGTTTCAGCATGAAGAGACCGGCAATAAAATCATCCACGGAGACAACCTCGAAGCCCTGAAAGCTCTGCTGCCCGAATACGAAGGGCGCATCAAATGTATCTATATTGACCCGCCCTACAATACCGGAAACGAAGGATGGGTGTACAACGACAATGTGAACGACCCCAAAATAAAGAAATGGCTCGGGCAGGTAGTGGGCAAAGAGGCAGAAGACCTTACCCGACACGACAAATGGTTGTGTATGATGTATCCTCGTTTGAAGTTGCTGCACAAATTGTTGGCGGAGGATGGGGCTATTTTTATTTCGATAGATGATAATGAGCAGGCAAATCTAAAATTGATTTGTGATGAGATTTTTGGGGGTGGGAATTTTGTTGGAAATATTGTATGGCAAAAAAAATATGGACCGGCAAATGACGCTAAATATTTCTCTCAAACTCATGAATATATACTTTGCTTTTCCAAAAACAAAAACGTTTGGCAACCAAATCTACTTAAAAGAGATAGTCTTCAATTAAAAGCATTTAAAAATGTAGATAATGACATAAGGGGATTATGGAGGGCAAGTGATTTATCAGCCAAAACTTATTCGGCGGCTACTGATTATCCAATAATTGGTCCATATGGCGATGTTTTCTATCCACCGAAAAGTCGCTCATGGATTGTTTCAAAACAACGATTTCAAGAATTATTAGATGATAATCGAATTACATTTGGAATAAATGGCAAAGGTAGGCCAATGCAAAAAAAGTTTTTATCTGAAGTAAAGGATGGAATAACAACGCAGACATGGTGGGATAGAGCATTTGGTGGTGATAATAAGATTGCAAAGTATGAATTAAAAGAAATATTTCCGAATAACCCATTTGACACACCCAAACCAACAGCGTTAATAAATAAGATCCTTAGCATATCTACCGACAAGAATTCCATTATTCTGGATTCCTTCGCCGGTTCTGGCACCACCGCCCACGCCGTTTTGAACCTGAATAAACAAGACGGAGGCAATCGAAAATTCATATTGGTAGAGATGGAAGATTATGCCGAAAGTATCACCTCGGAGCGTGTGAAACGGGTGATTGACGGATACGGCACGACTGAGGGCACGGGCGGAAGTTTCGACTATTACGAGCTTGGTTTGCCGATGTTCGATGCTCAACATCACCTGAACGAAGAGGTGGGCGAAGAAAAAATTCGCAGCTACATCTATTATACCGAAACCCGGCAGCCGCTCACCCGCCCGCGCAGCAAAGAGAGTTGGTATCTGCTCGACACCCTGAGCGGCACGGGGTATTATTTCTATTACAACAAAGAGGGCATTACCACGCTCGACCTCGACAGTCTGCACATCGTCACTCAGCCCGCAGAGCAATACATTATTTATGCCGACCGTTGCCTGCTCGACAAGGCCTACATGATGCGCAATCATATTATTTTCAAGAAAATACCCCGCGACATTAAGCGATTTTAGAACAATAGACCATGGAGCTAAAACCCTATCAACAAGAGGTAATCAACGATTTGAGCGAGTTTATTCATCAACTCGACCAAACCAAACAGATAAACAAAGCATTCGAAAACTTCTGGTTGTCGAAAGGCGTTTCGTTGCACAGTATCGACGATAATTACCTGAAACCGTACGACAATTCCATCAAAGGCGTTCCCCGTGTAACGGTGAAAGTACCTACTGCCGGCGGGAAAACCTTCATTGCCTGCAATGCACTAAAACCGATTTTCGATAGCTTCCCGCCCGATAAACCGAAAGTGGTGGTTTGGTTTGTGCCATCGGATACGATACTCAAACAGACTGTCAGAAATTTGAGCGATAAGAGCCATCCCTACCGGCAAAAGATAGACAGCCATTTTGGCAGTGCCGTGAATGTGTACGAAAAAGAGGCGTTGTTGCAGGGCGCAAGTTTCAGCCCCACGGAGGTGAAAGAGCAATTGAGCATATTGGTGCTGAGCGTGCAGTCGTTTTCGTCCAACAACAAAGAGTCGCGCAAAGCCTATCAGGAGAATGGCAATCTGCATCAGTTTCCATCTACTTACCAACAACCCCACAGACTGTTGCCCGATGTGGACGAAACCGCCCTGATGCAGGTGATAAATCAGCTGAACCCGGTGATTATCATCGACGAAAGTCACAACTTTGAGGCCGACCTGCGCATTGAAATGCTGAATAATATCAATCCATCTTTTATACTCGACCTCACGGCTACCCCGCGCAAAAAAAGCAATATCATCAGTTTTGTGGATGCCATTCACCTCAAAACAAATAATATGGTGAAATTGCCGGTGATTGTATATAATCATCAGGATAGCAACGAAGTGATTGGAAGTGCTCTCAATCTGCAAAAAACACTGGAGTCAAAATCCATCGAAGAGGAAAAGGCGGGAGGAAAATACATTCGTCCGATTGTGCTCTTTCAGGCGCAGCCCAAAACTGCAAACGACAATATCACTTTCGAAAAGATAAAAGAACAGCTGATAGAAGCGGGCATACCCGAAGCGCAGGTGAAGATAAAAACCGCCACCAAAGACGAAATAAAGGGTGAGGATTTGATGAGCCGCGAATGCGCTGTGCGCTACATTATCACGGTCAACGCACTGAAAGAGGGGTGGGATTGTCCGTTTGCCTATATATTGGCTTCGCTGGCCAACAAGAGTTCTTCGGTAGATGTGGAACAGATTTTGGGGCGCATACTGCGACAGCCCTACGTGTCGAGGCATAAACAGGATTTGCTGAACTATTCGTATGTGCTCACGGCATCGGCAAACTTCCTGAGTACGCTCGACAAAATTATTGTCGGTCTCAACAAATCAGGTTTTAGTGCCAAAGACTACCGCACGCAGGAGGTGGTGGCGACCTTTGAAACACCCAAAGAAAATACGGAGAGCACAGCGACAGATGATTTTATTGACCTGTTTAATCAGTCGCAGGTTTCCGCACCTGCGGAGGTTGTATCTGCTCAGGAGGTGGTGGATGAAATAAGTCTGGAAGAGATAACGCAGGTTGCGGCATCTGAAAAATCGGCAACACAATTGCAGGACATTCTGGCTATTGCCCAAAAGACGGGTGAGCAGTTTGAGAAAAAGATAGCCGGATTGAGTGAAGAAGAAACTATAATACCTACTGAATTGGAAAATACAGTCAAAGCATACCCGATTAAAGAGCTATTCAAAGAGGAGGTGAAAGGTGTGACCATTCCGACATTTTTCATCAAAGTAGCTGCAAAATCTTTGTTTGAGCAGGATGGTGCAGAGGTGCCACTCACCAAAGGATTGCTGTTGAAAGATTTTAACCTCAGCAATCAGGATACGATAATAGATTTCACCCAATCGTCATCTCAAATGGCAAGTATCGACCTGACCGAAGGACGAAAAAATGAATACACACCGGAATACAAGACGGTGACTTCGCAGGTGAAAGAGGCTTTTGTGAAATACATAACCGCCCTAACGCCCGAACATCAGGTCGTTCAGTTGTCGCGACGTATTTTGCAATTAATCAGGAAGGTAGATGAAATAGCCGAGCCGGAATTGCTGAAATACATTACGAACATCGTCAGCGGGCTGGATAGCGATAAGCTATCGGAGTTGACCCACAACGAGGTTTTCTATGCAAACAGAATAAAAACCAAGATTCAACAGTTGGCCGATAAATATGCCGAAGATAGATTTTCGAATCTACTCGACAAAGGGCTAATCAACTGCAAGCCCAGTTTTTCGTTTCCCAGGAAGATAAGCCCGGCCAACACAGTGAAAGGCATTACCAAAAACCTCTACCTCGAAGAGGGCGAAATGAATGATTTTGAGAAGAGAGTCATCAACGAAATAGCCAATCTGGACAATGTGGTATTCTGGCATCGCAATCTCGAACGGGGTAAAGGGTTGTTGATCAATGGTTATATCAATCATTATCCCGATTTTATTGTGAAAACAAAATGTGGCAGAATCCTTCTGATAGAAACAAAAGGAGATCATCTGGATGGTTCGGATAGTCAGAAGAAAATACGATTGGGCGAAAAATGGGCCGGCAAAGCGGGAGACAAATACCGCTATTTCATGGTCTTCAATGCAACAAAACCGGATGGCGCAAAATCGCTAAGCGAACTGGTGGATATAATTCGGGGTATGAGCTGAAAAGAGGAGTATTTTGTGGTCGGTAGTGGAGGTGCGACCCGAGTCTCGCCCCCACCGGATATACAAACCCGCGATAAAGAGGGGCCTGAAAAGCACGGGATATACAAATTATCGTTATATTTGCCGATGGAATAATTCGAAGCTATGATTGATATAAACAAACAGGTAGAATATTGGTTTTCGGGGGCATTCGATGATTTTGAAACAGCAAAATTGTTGATTGAAAATAAACGGTATTTGCAAGGGCTGTTCTTTTGTCATTTGGTAATAGAAAAAGCAATAAAAGCATTTGTTGTCAAGAAGAGTGGTGAGATTGCGCCCCGTTCTCATAACCTTTTGTATTTGTCAGAATTAGCCGGATTAGAGTTTATTGAAGAAGATGAGCTATTTTTAGGCATATTGATGAAATACCAACTTCAGGGAAGATATCCTGATTATCAGCCCAATGTGCCGGATGGGAAAAAGATAGAATCATATTTAAAGAAAACCGAAAACTTAGCAAAATGGCTACAACAGAAGTTATAGAATTATTAAGAAGATACGTCTTGTTATTAAATAGCAATGGATTATCTGTTTATAAAGCCTTTTTATTTGGTAGTTATTCTACCAATACAGCAACGGATCAAAGCGATATAGATGTTATGATTGTATCTGAGAAGTACGATGAAACAGATGATGAGGCCGCAGGTTTGATTTGGAAATTAACCCGATTAGTTAATACAAAGATTGAACCGTTTCTAATTGGAAAAAGTAAATATGATAGTGATGATATTTCACCTCTGATACAATTAATTAAAGATAAGGGCATCGAAATAGCCTGATTGTGCTTTGGCGCATGTTTGTTACTTATACAAATCCGCATAAAAGAGGGGAATGAAAAGCACGGGATATACATAAATCCAAATTGCTAGCGAGCCATCTGCGGAATACAATTCAGATAGTAGGAAGCCATAGGTCTGCGCTGATGAGGCGCACTATGCAGAGTTAAAAAGATTGTATATGCATTACAGAATAAATGAATTTGCATTATCTTTGTAGCAGATAAACAACTGAAACTATGGACACTTTTATTATAACTCCACAATCAAAGTCAGAATCAGACCTTCTGAATCAAATACTTAAACGGATGAATTTTAAAACAAAAATCATTCGTGAATCTGAAAAAGAAGATTTTGCTTTTGGCTCGATGATAGACGCAGGTATGAAAACAGAATCTGTTTCGAAAGATGCCGTAATGAAAGCTCTCAAACGATGATTGTTGATTTTAAAATGAGTTTTCTACGCGATGTAAAAAAGATATTTATAAGCTATTCCCATAATCTACGATTCTCTGACCAATGATGCCCGCCATTCCGTCTGCAAGAAGGAATCTTTTCAACCAATGTATTATCAAAAATTTGGCAATAAAGATTGTTTATTGCCAGATTTGTGATAATATAGTTTATACGGTTTTTTTTACTTGTTGACTGAAATCTAATGAGCCCCAATTAACTCTTGTCTGACCAAGGATTCATTTCCCATTCACCGCAAAATAGTATATCTGGCAGGCAGTGCCGGTGCTTTTCGGATTTTTATTGGCCGACATACGCATAGTGATTTTGTGCTTGCCGGGTTTGAGAGTGGTGGCAAACATGTGTACCCACGGAATGTAGAGATTGCCGCTCCAACGGGTATAGAGATCGTAAGGCACGAATGGTGCGCCATCTATGCTGTATTCCACTATGCCGGCATCGGGTCCGCAGAGGCAATAGATGCCAATGGCCGTGCCGTTGAAGGCGAAAGTAAGCTCTGCACCCGGTGTGAGGGCTTCGAGGTAACTCTTGTTTTGGTACCGTGGGCGAACGAAACCGTTGGTTTTGGGTGTCCACGGGGATTGATAGCTCCAACCCTGAGCAATCTTGGCGCGTGTGGGCTCAATCAGATTCCCTCGAAAATAGCTGAACGGGTCGAGTAGCGCATCGGGGATGGCGTGCGCGACAATCTTGTCCGACCGGTTGGGCACCGACCACATACGGTGCAAAAGTGTGCGAATGGTGGTGTGGTAAATGGTGTGACCAAATGGTGCCGGGTGTATGCCCCCGAATTTTTGCCAATCGAACTCGCCCTCTTTCATGCGCAATGCCACCTCCTTCGCGAGGTCGATGTTGGGGATGTTGTAATACTCTGCCACCCGGGCGTGGTTAGCAATGGTGCGCGGTATCTCTCCGGCCTGAATCTTCGGAATAAAATCGTCGCAAATAAAGTGCAGCATCACCATGTCGATATTGGGATTGCTGAGCAGGGCCTGACGCACTTCGCCCTCCATACCGCGGATTTGTGCGATAGAATCGGGTTCGTTACCGTTGTCGTTGACCGAAGCATCGATGAAGAGCAGATCAATCTTACCGTTTTTCAGTGCATCTCTTTTGAAGCGGAATGCGCCCGGTGTGGTACCGGTAGAGCCAATGCCGGCATCTACAAAATCGAACTCAGTATCGGGAAAACGCTCTTGCAGGCTTTTGCAAACGAGGCTGCGCCATCCGTTCATCTCTGTGATTGAGCCACCTAAAAAGGCCACACGCCCACGTTTCGTTTTTTCGAAAATCAGGCGGCAATTGTTGAGCGAACCACGTGTATTGAAGCTCATCCGGCCCGGGCAGGCGGTTGTTTTTGTGGTATCGGCAAACTCTTTGCCGGTGAGGGCTTTATACACCGTTTGGGCCATTATCAGTTCGCCCGCTTCGTTGGGATGTATCCTGTCGGGGAAATGCTCCGGTGCAAGAATGAGTGCCCGGTGCAGGTCTATCAGTCCGGTCTTCTTTTCGCGTGCCACCTTCTTTATTTGAGGCATAAGCACCTCTACCAATACCGAATCGGTGATGCCAAAATTGCCGATGCCAATGGCCGGCGCGGGATAACAGAGATAGACCTTTGGCCTGGCCGGTAAAAGCCGGAATGTATCGATAAGGTTGGCCAAATCGGTTTCGAACTGCCCCCAAATGGCCTTATGCACCGGTTTTGAATCGTTGGAACCGAGTTTGATAATGACGATATCGGGATTGAATTTTTTAGCATCTCTGTATTGACCGGTTGTCCAATAGGGGAAGTTGCCCTTTCGCAGCAAAGTAGCGCCACTGCGGCCAAAGTTCTTCACATCATATTGATTGCCCAACATACGTTGAAGCACGCCCGGGTAGGCATCGCGGCCGGGATTGCGCAACCCTGCGCCATAGGTAATACTATTGCCCACACAGGCAATGCGGATGGGTTTGTTTTGCGCCCATGAGCTGAGGCTTATCAGGCTGAGCAGTAACAGGTAAATTTTGGTTTTGAACATGAGATAATGTATTTATTGTGATTGTTTACAATTCTTTTCGCGATATTCAGTCGGTATTATTCCGAAAAGCTCTTTGAAGCTCTTGCTGAAATAGCGGGGCGAACTAAACCCGAGTTTGTAGGTGATATCGGTAATCAGCAAATCGGGTCGGTTGATAAGCAGATCGGCCGCTTTTTTCAGTTTTACATTCTGGATAAAGTCTTTGGGTGTTAAACCCGAAACACCTTTCATTTTGGCGTAAAGTTTCACCCGGCTCATGGCCATTTCGCTGCAAAACAGATCCACATCGAAGCTTTGGTTCTCAAAGTTTTCTTCGATTACCTTGTACGCCTTTTCCATAAACAGAATGTCGTTTTGGTTTGTGGCAATTATCTGCGGTGCAAAATCGGCCTGTTTGGCAAATTTCTCCTGCAAAATGCGGCGGTTGTTCACGAGGTTGTTGCACCTCATGATGAGAAGCCGGGCATTAAATGGCTTGGTGATGTAGTCGTCGGCACCACTTTGCAGCCCTTCGATGGTGCTTTTTTCGAGGCTTTGCGCGGTAAGCAGCACAACGGGCAGGTGGCACGTTTCGTAGTTGTTTTTGATTTGGGCACAAAGTTCGAGGCCCGACACTTTTGTCATCATCACATCACTCAACACAATATCCGGATGCAACATTTTGAGCAGATCGAGCGCCTCAGAACCATCTTTTGCTGTCTGAACATTGTACACCGGCGCGAATATTTCGGTCAGCAAAGTGAGCATTTCGGCATTATCCTCTACAATAAGAATTGTATTTCGCTCGGCGGTATCACTCACTTTCAACGGACTTAAATCATCTTGCAGCGTGGTGGTTGGGGACGAAAGCAGCTGTTCGTTGGTAGTGCGGAATTCCGGATTGAGGGTGCGGTTCAATACAATTGTGAATGAGCAACCTGAACCGTTTTCGTTGTTTTTTACCGCCACAGTGCCACCATGCAGCTCAACAATCTCTTTGACAAAAGACAATCCAATGCCCGAACCCATGGCCGATGCCGGGGTTTTGGCCTGATAAAAACGGTCGAAAACGTTGGCGATATCTTCGGCCGGAATTCCCGGACCATTGTCGCACACTATCAGTGTGAAATTGTTTTGGTTGAAATGGCACGAAACCTCAATTTTGCCACCCTGCGGGGTGAATTTGCAGGCATTCGAAAGCAAATTGTAAATAGCTTTGCTAAACTGATTTCGGTCGATAAACAGAAACTGCTCTTTTTCGGAAGAGATAAAAGTAATCTCCTGCCCCTGCATGATGGCCCTTTCCTGAAACGAATCGACAATATCGGCAAGCAAATCGACCACATTGACCGGCGAGATGTTCAGGTTCATTTTGCCCGCCTCCTGTTTTCTGAAATCGAGCACCTCCGTCACTAAGTGCTGCAACTTATCGGCGTTGCGGTACATCCGCTGAATTGCCTTTCGCACCGTTGCATTCAAATCGGGATGATTGCTAAGCAACAGCTCTATCTGCGCCATTATCAGAGAAATGGGCGTTCTGAATTCGTGAGAAACATTGATATAAAACCGCTCTTTTGCCTGATTAAGCTCTTCGATACGGTGCTTTTCTCGCTGTTCGAAATCGAGTGAAAGCATCAACCGGTGTTTGGAATTGAAAAACCGGATGAAGTAGAAAAGTGCAAGTCCGAACAATATCAGATAGAGTAAATAGGCCGGCGTAGAGGCATAAAAAGGCGGGTAAATGCAGATGGGCAGACTAATCTCTCTCTGTTTGCCCGACTCGCCCTGCGTTCTTACTCTGAGCAGATAATTGCCGGGGCTCAGATTGGTGTAATGTATTTTGGTCGAATTGGTTTTAATCCATTGTTTGTCAAATCCTTCGAGCATATACACGGTGCTGTAACTGCCTGTTTTCAGATAATTTGTAATCGAAAAAACGATATCGAAACTCTGATTTTTGCTGCTCAGCTCCACCGATTTAGTGTACGGAAGCGACTCACTCAGAATGCCTGAGCCGTCATTGGGCAACACCTCCTCTGAGTTGACAAGCAGTTTAGAAAAAAAGAGGTTGGATGGCGCAATCTCTTTGGCCAAAAACTCCTGATTAAATGCCACGAAACCCTGAATGGTGCCCACCAAAATATTCCCTTTGTCGTCGGCATAATTTCCGCACCCCTCGTTCATGATTTTGTCGGTGAGAAAACGTTCGCCCGAGAGGTGGTTAAACCTCTTATTCTCAACATCTATAAATGTAATGCCATTGCTCCCGAAGGCCACCAACTGACCGCGTGCACCCTCTTTGATATCAAAGCAATAGTTGGTGTTGAGACCGTATGCCTCGTTGGCAAAGAGTTCGAATTTGTCGGTAGTTTCGTTGTATCTGCAAAGCCCTTTACCCGAGGTGGCCACCCAAATCCGCTGTTTGCTGTCTTCGAAAATGGCATTCACCCGGATCGATTGCTCCAACGATTGGGTAGGCATAAATTCGCGATGCAGCTTCATGGATTGGTTCTCCGGGTTGTAGCAGGCCATTTCGGGGCCAAGAAACGTGAGCCAAAGCCGCCCTTTCGAGTCGGTCATCATGCGCGTAGGGGAAGTAGTTTGACCCTCTAAATCGGTGAAAACACTTTTTGAAGTGCCGTCAGAGAGGTTGTACGATACATAGCCTTTGGGCGTGGCCATTATTAAGTCGTTGTTTAACAAAGATATGCCCGTGATGCTGTTGGATAGCAGACAAGAATTTGAGGTATTGATAGTGAGAGGCAAAAAACGGTTTTTATTGCCGTCATACACGATAACGCCGTTGCTGATAGTGCCGCAATAGATCAGATTTCGGGTTTTGTCGTAAACGTGCGACAAGAGATGGATTTTGCTGAGCGGAATAGGGATGGGTGCATATTCGTTTGTTTGAATAGTATATTTGAATGCCCCCAAAATGGAAGAGGTAATGAATGCCTCGTTGCCATTTATGGGGACGATGGCATCAACGGCATAGCTTTTTCTGAAACGGGCGATGTCGTTGAACGGATATTTGAAAATCTCGTTTTGCAAATTGAAGTAACTGACTCCGCCATAAAATGTACCTACCCAAATTGTACCCTGATTGTCGCAAAAAAGGCTGAAAACCGATGGGTGGCTGAGCGACGAAGGGTTGTTTTCGTTGGACGTATAGGATGAAAATTTTCCGCTCTCGGGTGCAAATTTGTTGATGCCGGCATTGGTCCCGATCCACAAATAGCCCTCTTTGTCCTGAATGATAGCTCTGACTTCATTCGAATTCAGGCTGTTTGGGTCCTCTTTTTTGGCCTGAAAACGGGTCAACTGCCTGTCGGGCGACAATCTGAACAACCCCTCTTTTGTGCCAATCCAAATATTCCGTTTGTTATCTTCAAACAATACATTTACAGCAATGCCGGTGAGGATGCGCTCTTCATCGCCCTGCCTGAAAAACGATACAAGTCCGCCCTCGCCACCCACATAAAGCAGTCCGTTTGAGCCTTCGAGAATAGATCTGATTTCAGCGTTCCTGGCCGATTTGAGTTTTGTATAAGGTTTGAGGCTATTTGTTTTTTTGTCAAAAATCAGGATTGAATCTTTTCGGGCAGCCCAAAGCTGATTTCTGTTGTGCGAAATTGCGCTTATCCCTTTGCCGTGCGAATAGAAGCGATGGGTACGCTGATTGTATTGCACCAACTCTTCGTCGCTCACAAAATAGATCATCCCCTTTTTATCGCCGCAAATATCGCGGGCTCTGTCGAAATTTCCGCTGCTGCCATCTTTTCGTTTCATCACAAGCGGCTGTATCCTGCTGCCATCGTAGTAATTAACTCCCCGGCGCGTGGCAAACCACATCACATCCATCCCATCGCACCAAATCGACACGACAGACATTTGCGATAATCCCTCTTTGAGTCCAAGATATCTGAAATTGATATTTTGTGCACCCGAAGTCGGTATCAGCAGTAAGAGGATAAATATGAAAAGGGATGTTTTTATTTTGGACATAAAAAGTATTCCATATTAAGTCAAAAGAGAGGCAGACCAACACATATGCAAAAATAGTATATTAAGTACGCAAATCACCAACCTGCCGAAATAAAAAAGCATTTAAATAAAACCCAACACTATCGAAAACAGACCATTTCCCCGAAAATAGCCGGTCGATGATGGCCGGTACGGTATGTTTGTATGCAAAAAAACAGCATATAATCGCATTGTATCTGTCTGATTTGTACATTTCGTATGTCTTATTCGTATCCATACGTTTAAGGCCTCTTATTTGCCCGAAAGCCAAACCTCGTTTTATGGGCAATGGGTTATCTTTGTGGATAATATCGCCATGAAAATCAACGCCTTTTAATACGAAATCAAATTAGAATTATGAAAACACGATTACTGCTACTGTTCGCTTTTGTTTGTCCTTTTATTGTTTTGTCACAAGAGGGCAGCCCATACACCTTCGAGACCATGCCACCGGAATGGACGGCTTATCAGGGAGGGTCGATTGAACAATCCGTTTTGCACTACAAACATTTGACCAAATCGTTGAAGTGGAACTGGGTGGCAGGATCATCGCTTCGGGTTACCAACCCCGTGGGCATAGCTACTGCGCCCGGCATGTGCTATTGGATTTACAACGAAACCCCATCGACCACACCCATCAAATTCAATATGTATAAAAACGGGGTGCTGTTGAAATCGTTTACCTACAATATCAACTTCAAGGGCTGGCGGTCTTTCTGGTATCGCTTTAAAGAAGATGGCGGAATGAGTGGAACTACTCAACCCGATATGGTAGAAATGAAATCGACTTCAGCGACCAATACCGGCTCGTTGTTTATTGATTGTGTCTATTTTTCAAGTGCAATTGCTTATTCAAATGAAAATGATTTATGTATGACCGGAGTGCGTAGTTCAAGACCTTCTAAAATAAGTGATTATAACTACCCCCGTCCTGCCACCACAGTTGTGCCCACTGCTGCCGAACAAGCCGCCATTGATTTAATCGCCAAACGTTGGGAAGCATTTTTGATGGGGAGCGGGAAATATGCGCAAAATGCACAGATGATACAGAAAATGAATGCTGCAAAGAGCTATATAACAAGTAGTAAGTCACTTGTTTCAAAATACAACATGGTACGTCAGCCCAACGGAACGGTGATCGGTACAGGCTTGTTTACCCTTACTTATACGCCCATTTTTCAAGATATTCAGACGAATATTGCTATGGGTTTAGCGTTAGATTACAGAATGAATGGAAACGCCACAAGTAAACAACAGGCATTCGATGTGTTTGATTATTTAGAAGATCAGGGATGGGCTGCCGGAAGTTCCATGGGAGATATGTCTTTGTCAACGCTTTTTAGTGAAGGTCATTGGCATTCACTGTTTTTGTTGCGAAAAGAAATATTGGCTGAACGCGGTAACGACAGGTATCAGGAACTACTGAAAATGCTTTACTGGATGACACCTTGCGGTCAAATGTTTCGCACAGACCTGACTTTAGGCGCAAGCGCTGATGCTATTCGGGCTTCAACTGTTGGAATGCTGGCTTATGTGTTAATGGAAAACGACCCTGCCAAGCAGTTGCAGGCTGTGAAAGCATTTAAAAAATATATGGATAATGCGCTCGCACTGACCGACGGCAACGGCGATATGATAAAACAGGATGGAAGTGTGTTTCACCACGGATTTACGTATAATTCGGAGTACGGCACGCAGGGATTGTATCAGGGTGCATTGTATTACTATCTTTTTAGTGGAACACCCTTTGCTTTGTCCGATCAAACCTACAACAACCTGAAATTGTCGTTGTCGAACTGGAATTTGCATTCGAGCGATTTAAGTTACCCAATTTCTACCTGTGGCCGTTTCCCCGGCAATGGCATGAGTAATATGGTGGCAGCTTATGCATTTATGGCATTGGCAAAGCCGGAAGATACCGAAATGACAGCCATGGCAAAACGGATGTGTCCGCTCAACCATTCGGCCATTATTTCAAACTTTGTAAGTGGCTTTTCTACCCGAATTACCCACACCGGCTCTATTGGAGCCCTGGAAAATATAATGCAGGTAGCCGAATCGCCCATCCCAACAGCCGCAGAACCACAGGCAAGCGTCTTTCTGCCCTATACCGGCATGCTGTTGTCGCGCTACAAAGGCTGGTTGGTGGCTATCAAAGGATTTAGCAATTTCGTGGTAGATTACGAGGCTTTTAAAGGTAATAATTATTATGGCCGGTATTTGAGTAACGACCATATTCAAATTTGGAACGAGAGCCGAAAACTAAACAGTTACAGTGGAACTAGCTGGGATTGGTGTCGCTTTCCCGGAGCTACGGCAAAAAAGATGCCGGCGGACTCGCTTAGTTTTAATGCAGCGCGTGGCGATAAAGAACGCAACAAGTCGGATGATTATTTTTTGGGAGGAACTGTCCTCAATGACAGCGTGAGCATGTTCGCCAACCGATTGCACGACAATGCTAACGACAAATCGTTCAGAGCCTACAAATCAAATTTTATTTTTGCCAATACTATCGTGAGTTTGGGTACCAACATCAATAATACCGACGCATTATACGATACCGAAACCACCTTGTTTCAGTTAAAACAGGGCAGTTCAGTGCCTCAAATAAATGGAGCAAGCTGGCCGGCATCAGGCTCAACCCCATTAACAGGCACTGCCAATACTGTGCTTAAAAACAGTTGGGGGAATACCTACATCGTCTATCCGTATGGGGGTGGATCGTTAGAAATTCGTCGTCAAACCCAAACATTTAAATCGGAGAACGGCTCGGTAGTCCCTTCAGCCAATTTCGATGTGGCCTACATCAATCACGGCAAAGCACCGGTGAATAAAGGATACCGCTACATCACCGTGCTCGATGGCGATGCGGCAAAAACAGCACTGTTGGCCGGTGACAATTCGCCAATACAGATTGTTCGGCAGGATAACAGTGCACACATTGTGTATCACAGTCAACTGAAAACAACTGCGTATGCCGTTTTGGCGACTAATGTCACTTTCCCGACCGGAATGATTGCCTCTGCAACCCGCCCGTTTGTAGGAATAATAAAAGAGAACAGCGACGGAACAGTCGATCTGTCACTCTCTGATCCGGATATGGTCTCTACTTCTGTTGCACTGAAACTGATATTGCGGGGCAATTTTGATTTGGTACAGGGCAACCCGACCCTGCTTTTCACCAAGCAAACGGGCACGGTAACCATCAATCAGGTTTGCAAAGCGGGGGCTACCTTTAAAATCAAACTGCGCAATCTGAATGCCACCGCGATTTCTCAAACAGAAGCCAACAAGGTGACAGTTTTCCCCAATCCGGCAACCGACTATCTGACAATCAGCTCGGTGCAAAGCGGAAGCACAAGGCAGATTAGCCTGTTGGATGTGCATGGTGCACAGTTGATGAGCGCTGAGATGACCGGCGACAATTACGTCATTCCTGTGCGGTCGTTGGCAAAGGGCATCTATTTCCTTCGGATACAGGATAAAAACGGGGCTGAAATTCGCAAAATAATCAAGGAATAAATTTACAGACATTCTCGAAACTTTGATCTTATTCCCAATATACAACTCACAGGATATGAGAAAAAAAATCACACTACCGACACTTCTTCTGGTATTCTGTTCGGTGGCAATGTCAGGGCGAGAAACTGAGAGCAAAAACGGCAGCGGGCTGGCCAAATACGAAAAGCTGTATGTGTGGAAAACGCCTGAAAATCCGTACAAAAAAACGCCGGCTATCGATGTTACAACAGCCGATGTATTGTCGCGTTTGAAGGCCGGACATCCGCGCCTGTTTATGACTCAGGATCGTATGGCGCAGCTCAAAGCATTGGCAAAGAAAGATACCCTGTTGCAAAAATACATCTCTCAGGTAGTGGCACAAGCCGACAAAATGGCCAAAGCCACCACGGTAAAAAACGACCGGGAAATTCTGGACAGAATGTTTACCCTGGGTTTTGCATACCATTGGACCGGAGAGGTGGTTTATGCCGAAAGTGCCAAAAAGCTTCTGGTCGATTTATGCACCCGATCCGAATGGGATTGGTTCCATTTTCTGGGGGCAAGCGAAGCCTCGCTGACTGCCGGCGTAGGGTACGATATTTTTTACAACTATCTGGATGAGCTGACCCGGAAAACAGTGTGCCACGGCATTATCAAAAACGGATTAAATCCCGGAATAGCCGCCTACAACGGCGCGCCCTTTGGCTGGTTTAGCTATGTGCGGCACAACTGGAATTTGGTGTGCAACGCCGGTATGACCGTTGGCTCACTGGCCATTGCCGGCGACGAATACAACAATTATTACGCAGGCTGCATGGTGCCGGCGGCCGTAAAGTCTATGACACTTGCCCTGAATGAATATGCCCCGGACGGTGCATTTCCCGAAGGGCCGGGGTATTGGGGTTTTGCCACAAATTATACCATACTGGCACTCGAAGCGATGCAGAGAGGATTGGGAACCGATTTCGGGCTTTCGAAGTTTGAGGGTTTTGACCAAACATTCTACTACAACCGGTATGTGACCATGCCCAACGGAAAGCTCACGAGCTATGCCGACTGTTATCCGGATGCCGAAAACAAACCCAACGGATTGATGTTGTGGCTGTCGGGGCAATACAACGACCCCAATCTGGCCAATATGGAGCATACTATGCTGGCGAAAAGCAAACGAATGGCTCAGGCATACGATGTTCTTTTCTACCAACCCCGAAGCAACGCCACATTGGTAGTGATACCGACCGACCGCTATTTCAGAGGGCCGGTAGAGGTGGCCACTATGCGCACCAACTGGACAAGCCGTGATGCCTCGTTTGTGCAAATCAAAGCGGGATATAATCAGGTTAATCACGGGCATCTCGATTTAGGTGCGTTCGAATATTATACCCGGGGCGAGAACTGGTTTTACGACCTGGGAAGCGACGACTATCTGTTGCCCGATTTTTTTGACATGAATGGTGGCCGGTGGAAGTTCTATCGGATGAGTTCGTTGAGTCACAATGTGCCGGTTATCAATGCCCAAAATCAGGATATATATGCCCATTCGAAGTTTACCGATGTGCAGATAAACCAACAGAAATCAGCCGTAACGGTAGATTTGACAGAGGCGTATGCCGCTTTTTGTAGCAAAATGACCCGGACAGTTCTGTTCGATAAAAGCAGTGGTGCGCTCACCATAGAGGATGATTATTCGACCCGAAATGCGTGCCAAATATCGTGGCAGGCAGTTACCAAAGCCGGCATCAGGCTAAACGGCAACAGCGCCATTTTGACACAAAACGGAAAAGAGATAGTGGTGAAAATAATATCGCCTGCCAATGCCCGGTTTGTGGTAGAGTCGGCAGAGCAAAAGGCGCCACAAAAGGATAACAAAGGGGTCAGTGTGCTGAAAGTTGCTCTTCCGGTTTCGGCGGGAGTCAGTCGTCTGGTCGTAGAGGCCCGACCACTTGGGAGCAAGCTCTGAGTATTATTCTGAAATCGAAACGGGGTTCAAAAAAGTTTGTAAAGCGTTGTTTTGGGGGTATTTGCCTATCCGGATGTTACATTTAACAAAGCATATGTTTCAACTGAGGAAACGAAGGGTGAGCTATTGACCTATCTTTGTGTGGTAATACAAAATATTGTACACACATGAATATACGACTACGCATGAGATGGATTTTGACGGGGCTGATGTGTGCCGTTGCTTTTGGGACAATGGCGCAGGTGAGGGTGGATATTTTGCCCGAAAAGCAGTATCAGACAATGGCCGGTTTTGGGGCATCGGATTGCTGGACGATGCAGTATGTGGGAAAATATTGGGCCGAAGCCGAAAAAGAGAAGGCGGCCCGGCTGCTGTTCAGCACAGAGATGGATGCGGGCGGTTCGCCGCGGGGCATCGGACTGAGCATCTGGCGATTTAACCTGGGCGCAGGAACAATTGAGCAGGGCGATTCGGGCAAAATAAAAGATATTACCCGCCGGGCAGAGTCGTTTCTGAACGAGCGGGGTGAGTTCGATTTTAGCAAGCAGGCCGGTCAGCAGTGGTTTCTGGATAAAGCGCGGAAGTACGGCTGTCATCAGTTTGTGGCCTTCTCAAACAGTCCGCCCGTGTGCTACACCCGAAACGGAAAAGGATTTGCCCCCAAAGACGGAAACGCGAACCTGAGAGAGGATAGTTATGACGATTTTGCGGGTTATATGGTGACGGTTCTCGATTATTTCAAACAGAAAAAAGGGATAGATTTTAAATACATTTCGCCGGTGAATGAGCCCCAATGGCCCTGGAACGGGACCTATCAGGAGGGTTCGCCGTGGCAGACTGCCGAAATCAAAAAGCTGGCGGTGGAGCTGGACAAAGCATTGCAACGCAAAAAATCAAATACGAAGATTATACTTCCCGAAGCCGGCCACTGGAGCGATACCTACCGGGCAAAAGAGCGTGCATCTAACATGATGTATGAGCTGTTTGACACCCGCAGTGCCAACTATGTGGGCGACCTGAAAACGGTGGCGAGGCTGATTGCCGGACACAGCTACTGGACCGACTCGAGCAACGCTTACCTCACCGACGTGCGCCGCCGGGTAAAGGCAGAAGCCGATAAATATGGATTGAAAGTGCATCAGACCGAATGGAGCCTGCTGAGCAAAATGCCGCTGGAGGATATGCCCGACAGTTTCGGAAAGGCGACGTACACCGACATCGCGCTCTTTATGGCCAAAGTGATGTATGCCGATCTGGTGATTGGCGGTGCTTCGGAGTGGAGCTTCTGGACGGCGATGGATGCCGAGCAGTGGGGCTTCAAAAACCGTTACAACCTGCTGCGCATGCATACCACCGGTGGTGACTATGCGCCGGCTACGAACGGCGGCACCGTGTCGGATGTAAAAACGCTGTGGGTGCTGGGCAATTACAGCCGCTTCGTGCGCCCCGGCTACAAACGGATAGAGACTACCCCTGCCGGCGATTTGAGCGGGCTGATGTGTGTGTCGTTTCTCTCGCCCGATGGCCGGCAGATTGTGTCCGTATTGACCAATAATTCGCTGAAACCGACCTCTGTGCAGGTCGGCTTATCGCCCCGCTACCAAAAGCGGGTGCGCGACATGAAATGTTATCTGACGGACAAAGAGCATAATTTATCGAAAACCGATGTGGCTTTGGGGAAATTGATTGAATTGCCGGCTAAGTCGGTTACGACTGTGGTTTATCAATTGTAATTTCGACAAAGGTTGTCGGTAGGGAAATAAGGTTTTTACAACAATATATACTATGAATATGAAACACACACTACTCAGGAGCACATGTATCGGGCTGTTATTTATCTCTCTGATTTCGTTTCCGCTACGGGCGCAGACGCTGGGTCAATCGGCCACATCGGCCGGAATAAATTTCGGAACCGCAGTCTATAAACTGCAATATAACGACCCACAATCGCCAATGAAAGAGACTATTGTGAAGGAGTACAACATGTTCTTTCCCGATAATCAGTTGAAATTTAAGAATGTACAGCCAAACAGGGGCGATTTCAGATTTGCTTATCCTGACTCGCTGATTGATTACGCCCTGGCCAATGGCAAAACAACGCGCGGTCACTGTCTGATCTGGCACAGTTACAGCCAAAATCCAACCTGGCTGACCGCCAAATGGTACGGCACAAGCAAATGGACGCGTGCCGAACTGCTCGCCATTATGAAAACACACATAATGACTGTAGTGGGGCACTACAAAGGCCGCATTACGGAGTGGGATGTGGTGAACGAAGGCGTAAGCACCGGCGACGGCCACCCCAACGGATTGCGCGAGAGTCCGTGGCAACAGATTATCGGCGACGATTACATCGACTCGGCCTTTGTATGGGCACATCAGGCCGATCCCAATGCCTATCTCTACTTCAACGAATATGGTGCCGAAGGGGCCATTTCTTCCGAATATGCCAAACGCGATACGGTGTATAATCTGGTGAAACGACTGCTGGCGCGGGGCATTCCCATTCACGGAGTAGGCTTGCAGGGCCATTTCGGCAACTACATCAACGCCGGAGCCATAGCTGGAAATGTAAAAAAACTGGGTGAACTGGGCATGCGCGTTTCCATCACCGAACTCGATATGATGAATACCACCAACCTGCCCAACAACTGGAAATCGCTGATGACAGAATGTTTGAAATACCCCAACTTCACCTCGTTTGTGACCTGGGGTGTCGATGACGGACACTCGTGGATGGGCAGCGACTGCGGCTGTCTGGTGTATGATACGCTCTTCAACCTCAAGCCATTGATATACAAAGCACTGAATGATGCCATGAAGGCCGCCGATCCCACTATTGTGACCAAACGCAAAGCATTTACCGCATTGCCTCCCGCTTCGCCAACGCTGGTTATTCCAGCCATTTCGAATGTGGACTTGTCGTTGTTGCCCGATTCAAAAAATCCGCAAATCATCATAGACAATAGCGATGCCGGCTGCACCACCGATTCGCTCTGGACGGTGAGCG
>CAZHNZ010000008.1:0-52527 GCA_964534355.1 uncultured Parabacteroides sp. | reverse complement strand
GCTGATCTGTTGTTGCAAAATGTCGTTTACCCGGATACTAAGTGTGCCTTGTCTTTTCTTAAACAATAATTTGCTCAATTCAGCATTCCACATCGTCTCTTCCTTGTTATATCCTGAAGAAAGTCCCTTGCTGGCAGTGTAGCGTATGTCACTGGCTAAAATAATGCTATAAGGGAATGTAAACTGCGCAATAAACGTGGCGCCATAGTTCATGTTTTCCTGCGCTTTTTGTGTGGCCAATGTGTTTTTTGTGGTGGAATAACTAAAGTTTCCACGTACTTGTGTATAGAGAAAAGTGTTGCGGAAACTCAGACCCAGATTCTCTCTGACAGATAATTGATTCGATACATTTCGCATACTTTCTTTATTCACATTGTTATAGCCTATTCTATTACTATACGTGATATTTGAATTTGTATTCACCTGAAATTTTGACTTTCCAATTGGCGTATTAAACATAAACATACCATTTACATTCCAGTTGCCACTTTCGTTGATGTAACTGGATGTCTCTACTCCGGTCGAATCATAACTCGATTTGGTGATTATTTCATTAAATACGTAACTACCCTGTACTGAAGCAACCAAACTTCTCGATCTAATTCTATCCTGATTCATAAATCTGAATGTCAGATTATTGCTGTATGAAGGTAATAAATCCGGATTACCAACTTTGATTTTTAACGGATTAGTAACATCTGGTGTCGGATCCATCTGGGTTACTGACGGTTGACCTGTTCTTCCCCGATAATCAATTCGTAAGCTTCTTTCTTTTGTATATCGTAGAGTGTAATTCAGATTCGGTGAAATATTTACTACCGATAAGTCTTGTGAACGTTTCAGACTTCTGTCTAGTCCGGTAAAGCGTTTGCTTGAGGTGTATGACGGCTGCACATCAGCACCAATTGTATACTGGTATTTATCACGCATCGCTCTGAAACTAAACCCAATTTGTTGATTGACAAATGTGTTTTCGAGACTTTTACTATAGGTCGTATCCAATACAATGTTATTGGGGTCCTTGGTGTCATACGAATATTTGTCTGATGTTGTGAAGCGTGGTCGGTAGGAGTAGGAGAGTTGCAGAAAATTATTCTTGCCAATTGGCTCCACATATGCCGCATAAAAGCGAAAACTACGTGAACCGGATAGATTATCAATGTCTTGCTTGATTATCTTGTTGGTATTGGTGCTATAATAAAAACTTTCCGAATTATTGTCTCCATTACCATCCGTATTATTTTTTCCTGCTTCCAAACTAAAACTTAATCGTCTTCCTTTTTTACTTAATCGGTATGAAAAATCTAATCTTCCACCAAATTCCAACCCATTCGATTTGTTCCACGAGTTGCTTTTACTTCTATTTACCGAGTCTTTATTGAAGCCTCTGAATGTATTGGTTTCGCTCTCAGAGGTGCTGTAAGAGGTATTATAAGAGAAGTTGGGCTGAAAGATAAAGGTCATAAAAGAGTCTGCCTGCAATTCAAATTTAAAATCTGAGGTAAGGTTATCGCTCTTATTGAAACTTGTACTTCTGCTGCTGTTATAGGGTACATTGTCCAAAACCGGACTCTGGTTACTGTTTCTTTTTGCATCTGTATCAAATTTATTATAAACCACATTACCGCCCATTTTAAAATAATCAGTTATTGCCGTGGCAAAGTTAGCTCCGTATAAGTTAGATGCAGTAACTCCATTACCTGCACTGCCACTTCTTCCGCCTCGCATTCCCATTTGGGCACCATTATTACTGCCCCAGTCTTGCGATGGTTTTATATTTATATTGTTTGCATTAGCAATTACACTTAGCTGTGTATCTTCAAAGAAGCGGTTGATCATTGCATTTCCCTCATAGCGGTTTTCTCCGTCCGAAATCTTTTGAACTTCTCTACCTAAACCTCCTTTTGCATTCATCATCCAACCTTTATTCATTCCTTTTTTTACGGTCAGATTGATGATGGTTTCTTCTTCTCCGTCATCTATACCTGTGAGTTTGGCCAACTCAGATTTGCTATCAATAACCTGCAATCGCTCAATTATATCCACCGGAATATTCTTCGTTGCAATGGTGGGATCCTTACCAAACATCTGTTTACCATTAACATACACCTTTTTTACCTCTTTGCCAGCTATTGTTATTTTACCATCAGCATCTATCTCAACTCCCGACATGCGTTTCAACATCTCTTCTACAGCCGATCCTTGTTGTAACTTAAAAGCTGCCGGATTGTATTCTATGGTATCTTCTTTTACCACCATTTCTGTTACATGTCCTACCACACTTACTTCGCCAAGCATATGTTCATTTTCAGACATCGGTATTTCTCCCAGATAAAACTGAGCCGGGGTTTGGAGCGTAATGCTTACTTTTTGGTTTACGGTTTTAAACCCCATAAAAGTATAACGAACAATGTAATCGCCAATCGGAATATTCCGAATGTTGAACAGTCCGTTTTTGTCTGTTACACTGCCGTTAATAAATGTGCTATCTTTGCCCGATTTCATGATTCTTACAGTTGTACCTATCATGGGCAGTTTGGCTTTCGTGTCAATTACTTTACCAACAACAGCATATTTTTTCGATGGCACATTTTGTGCAAAAAAAAGTTGAACAATACATAGAAGAGAGATTAGGGTTAATGTTTTTCGCATCAGACGGTCGATTTAGTGGTTGTATAAATGTGGGGAATCAATTCATGCATGTTTGACCGCTTATGGGGTTAAAGGTTTATTTATTGCTCTTATATTTAGACAAATTTTCCATAATTGACACCTTTTTCTATAAAACCCACAAACAGATGGATTGTAAATATGAATATAACTCTTTCAGATTTGTTTTGATGGTAAAAGATCTTCCAGTTTAATGAGCTCATCTCTGTATTGAGCAGCTTCCATAAATTCAAGTTTCTTGGCTGCTTCCTGCATTAATTTTCGGGTGCGTTCTATTGTCTTTTCCAATTGAGATTTACTCATGTATTGAATAACAGGATCTGCAGCAACCGTTGTTGTCTCTTTCTCTACATATGCATGAGATTTACGCATTGGATCATCGCCCATCATCGAGTTTACAGATTTGCGTATTGCTTGTGGGGTAATACCGTTTTCTTCATTGTATGCCAACTGTTTTTCTCTGCGTCTGTTTGTTTCTTCTATCGTTTTTCGCATGCTCTCTGTTATCTTATCGGCATACATAATTACTTTTCCGTTTAGATTTCTCGCTGCACGTCCGGCCGTTTGAGTCAATGATCTGTGAGATCTCAAAAAACCTTCTTTATCAGCATCCAGTATGGCTACCAATGATACTTCCGGCAAATCTAATCCTTCTCTTAATAAGTTTACACCTATCAGCACATCAAAAAGCCCGTTCCGCAAATCTTCCATTATTCTAATTCGGTCTAATGTCTCTACATCAGAGTGTATATAGTTACAGCGGAACCCAAGTCTGCCCAGATAACTGTTTAACTCTTCTGCCATCCGTTTTGTTAAGGTAGTTATGAGTATTCTTTCATCTACTTCAATTCGTTTTTGAATCTCTTCCATCAAATCATCTATCTGATTGAGACTTGGTCTTACCTCAATAATGGGATCCAACAATCCGGTTGGTCGAATTACCTGTTCAACAACTACACCTTCCGATTTTATCAATTCATAATCTGCCGGTGTTGCACTAACGTATATTACCTGTTTGGCCAGCTCCTCAAACTCTTCAAACCTCAAAGGTCTGTTATCTATTGCTGCAGGTAATCTGAAACCATACTCTACCAAATTTTCTTTTCGGGAATGATCGCCACCATACATCCCCCGAATTTGCGGTATGGTAACATGGCTCTCATCAATTATTACCAGAAAATCTTTCGGGAAATAATCAATCAGACAAAAGGGCCTGCTTCCGGGTTCTCTACCATCAAAATAACGGGAATAGTTCTCGATACCGGAACAATGTCCTACTTCGCGAATCATCTCCAGATCGTAGGTCACGCGTTCATATATTCGTTTTGCTTCATATGGCTTTCCTATCGACTGAAAAAAATCAACCTGTCTGCCTAAGTCAAGTTCAATTTCAGCAATCGCCCTGTTTAATCTCTCTTTTGTAGTGACAAATAAATTTGCCGGATAGATGTTGTAATTATCTAATATCGATAATGTTAATCCGCTGATTGGATCAACTGTTTCAATAGTTTCAATTTCATCTCCCCAAAATATTACTCTTAATATCAAATCGGAATAAGCCAAATAAATATCGACTGTATCACCTTTTACCCTGAAATTACCATGGCTTAATGATACTTCGTTACGCGAATAAAGGGAATCTACCAGACTGCGCAGAAAAGCATTGCGCGTAATCTTTTGTCCGCAATTTACTTTTATTACATTACTGTGAAAATCTTCCGGATTACCTATACCGAATAAACAAGAGACAGACGAAACAACAAGTACATCTTTTCTTCCAGATAGCAACGAAGATGTAGTCGATAATCTAAGTTTTTCCAGCTCTTCGTTAATTGCTAAATCCTTTTCAATATATGTATCTGATCCCGGAAGATATGCTTCCGGCTGATAATAGTCATAATATGAAACAAAATATTCTACCGCATTCTTTGGGAAAAAATTTTTAAACTCACCATAAAGTTGTGCTGCAAGGGTTTTATTATGACTCAAAACCAAGGTCGGCTTTTGTACTTTCTCTATGATATTTGCTACGGTAAATGTCTTACCCGAACCAGTTACACCCAAAAGAGTTTGATACTCAATTCCTTCAATTATTCCTTTTGAAAGCAATCTGATAGCTTCCGGTTGATCTCCGGTCGGCTGATAGTCCGATATAATTAAAAAATCCATTGTTCTACAGGGATATTATATTCTGATATATAGAAGACAGAATAATGTAAATATTGGTATATTTTTACGCTCACTGCTTTACACAAAAATAGTACTAATATTCCAATTGACGACTCATTTGCTGTTTTATTAAGTTAAATAGTTGATTTTACCGACAAGAATGTTCATCTTTGTAGTTCATTAATATTTCATTGAAAATGGCATTAAAAATTGGAGACAAGGTACGCTTCTTAAATTCAACCGGTGGGGGAGTAGTTAAGCGTTTTATTAATAAAGAAACTGTTGAGGTAGAAGAGGAAGATGGATTCGATACACCCGTACTTATTCGTGAGTGTGTGATTATAAATCCGGTTTCTAATTCTTCAAAAGAAAAAGAGAAGTCACCGGAAGCACCTCATGCGCCGGTTAAAAAAATAGGGGTAGATTCGCCTGTATATTCCAGAGTGGTTGAAACTCGCGAAGGAGATGTTTTAAATGTCTATCTCGCATTTCTTCCAATGGAGCCTAAAAGTCTTTCTAATAGTAGGTTTGAGGCATTTATAGTTAATGATAGCAACTATTTTTTGCAGTTCTCGTATATGAGTAAGCAGGCCGATTTTTGGAAATTGCGTTATGCGGGAATCGTAGAACCCAACCAAAAACTATTTGTAGAGGAGTTTGGTAAAGAACAATTAAATGATTTAGAACGTATAACTGTGCAGTTTGTCGCGTTCAAACAAGGTAAAGTTTTTAGATTTAAATTCCCCGTTTCGGTAGAGCATAAAATAGATACAGTTAAATTCTATAAACTTCATAGTTTTTGCGAGAACGACTATTTCGAAGATGATGCCATAATGCTTCCAATTGTTCGAAATGACAAGCCTGAAAGACAAATTGAGGTTTCCCCACGGGAGTTAGAGTTGGCCATGTTGGATAAGAAATCGGCTGAAAGACCGAGAATTCAACCCATCGAGAAGAAATCGCTAAATGCTATTTTAGAAGTAGATTTACATGTTTCTGAATTACTGGATAATACCACAGGTCTTTCAAATTCAGATATCATTCAGCTGCAACTAGATAAATTTAGATCTATTCTCGCTCAATATAAAAACGAGAAAGGAAAGAAAATTGTTTTTATTCACGGAAAAGGGGAGGGGGTGCTTCGAAAAGCAATAGTCGATGAACTTCGTTTCAAATATAAAAATTATCAGTTTCAGGATGCTTCTTTTAAAGAGTATGGATTTGGAGCAACATTAGTTACTATAAAATAAAAATATTTTCTCAGATTTTTATTTGCAACAATATTTTATATGGATTTAAATACAAAAAAACAGGGTTTTGCAACCAGGGTTATTCATACTCAATATGCAAAAAAAGATGCTTTCAATGCTTTACAGGTTCCGGTTTACGAAAATGTAGCTTTTGAATTTGATACTGCAGAGCAAATGGCGGATGCTTTTTTAGGCCTTTCGTCTGATCATACTTATTCAAGAATCACAAATCCTACAGTCGCTAATTTCGAACAGAGAGTTCGTGGTATAACTGATGCGTTAAGTGTTACTTCGCTCAATTCAGGAATGGCAGCTATTTCAAATACATTTCTAGAACTGGCTTACTGCGGAGCCAATATTGTATCTTCGCCACACCTATTTGGAAATACCTATTCTTTCTTTAAATCAACATTGTCTTCTTTTGGGGTCGAAATCAGGTTCTGTGATTTTACAAATCCAAAAGAGATTGAAGATTCAATAGATGAAAATACATGTGCTGTATTCTTGGAAATACTCACTAATCCACATCTGGAAGTTGCTGATTTAATGGTTGTTTCATCGATTGCAAAATCAAAAAATGTCCCCTTGGTGGCAGATACAACCGTGATTCCATTCGTTTGTTTTGATGCAAAAAAGTTTGGAATAAATATTGAATTAGTATCAAGTACAAAGTATCTGTCGGGTGGAGGAACCGGTCTGGGAGGCCTGATTATTGATTATGGTACTTTTGATTGGAAGTACTCAAAAAAACTAGAACCGATCTCCTCACAGTTCGGGAAAATGAGCTTTACAGCAAAACTGCGCAAAGAGATACATCGAAATCTGGGTGCATATATGTCTCCACATGCAGCATATATGCAATCTCTGGGTATCGAAACATTGGAAGTGAGATATACAAGATCATCATCCAGTTGTCTTCAAATAGCATCTGAGTTACAGTCCTTCAGATTGATCAAATCGGTCAATTATACAGGGTTGTCTGATAATCCATTTTTTGAGGTGAGCAAAGCTCAGTTTGGTCAGTTCCCCGGATCTATGCTAACTTTCTGTCTGGAATCAAAAGAGATCTGTTTTAAATTCTTAAATAATCTGAAGTTAATCAAGAGAGCTACAAATCTGTTTGATAATCGTTCATTGATTATCCATCCGGCATCTACGATATACGGTACTTTTACCGATATTCAGCGTCAGGAAATGGCTATTGATGATACATTGATTCGTTTTTCTGTTGGTTTAGAGGACCCTAATGATTTACTTCAGGATATTTATCAGGCATTGGAAGCCGTTTACAACAATAAGTAAAATAACCTTTCAAAAAAATCAAAAAAGTGAGATAGTTTTTCTTTAGTTATAAAGAAGCTATCTCACTTTTAAATAAAATACTATTTGAAAACATTGTATAATCTTTTCATAGCTTCTTCCAGAATTAATCTGGAACACCCAACATTTATGCGCTGAAATCCTTCCCCGCCGGGTCCAAAGCTTATGCCATCATTAAAAGCCAAATGAGCTTCCTGAATAAGTTTTGTTCTTAGATTTTCTTTGGACAAATTTAGCTCTCTGAAATCTAACCAAATTAAAAATGAGGCTTCCGGTATTATGGCATGTATCTTGGGTAAATTCTTTTTTAGATATTCATCAACAAACTGAATATTCCCTTCTACATACGTCAACATTTGTTTCAACCAGTCAGCCCCGTGTTTATATGCGGCTATAGTGGCTGAGAATGCAAAAATATTTCCACCACCAATCTCCAATGATTCAATGTATTGGGCAAACCTATTTCTTATTTCCGGATTAGGTATAATATACGATGATGAAGCTAGTCCGGCCATATTAAATGTTTTGCTGGGTGCCATAAAGGTGATACAATTTCCGAATGCATCTGCAGATACAGTAGGGAAGGGGTAATGTTTATGTCCACTAAGTACCATATCAGCATGTATTTCATCCGATACAACCAGTATATTATGCTGTTTGCATATCTGAGCAATTCGTTCTAAATCAACCTTTTTCCATACTTTTCCGCCGGGATTATGCGGATTACACAATATAAATATCTTAGTTTTATTGTCTATACAACTTTCGAAATTATCAAAATCGATTTCAAATTGTCCATTTCTCAGAATAAGAGGATTGTAGCGTACTTCTCTGCCATTATTGGCAGGGACGCTCATAAATGGTGGGTAGATGGGTGGTTGAACGATGATATTATCACCTTTTTCTGAAAATGCATTTATTGCAAATGCAATTCCGGGGACAATTCCGGGAACAAAACCAATCCACCTTTGCTCAATTCTCCACTTAAATTGATTATCCACCCATTCCAAAATCGAATCGTAATATTCTTTGGTGCGTATAGTGTATCCCAGTATTTCATGATCGGCCCTTTTGCGAATAGCCTCCATGATAAAATCCGGTGTCCGAAAATCCATATCTGCAACCCAAAGTGGCAGTAAATCTTCTGCGCCAAATCTGGCATTACACAAATCAATCTTCAATGCGCCGGTCCCTTTTCTATCAATTATTTCATCAAAGTTATATTGCTTCATTTCTTTTTTCTGCAAATTTAGTTGATATCAATTTTGTTTTCAATTATTGGTCGATAAATATAAGATCATTTTATTTAAGTAATAATCTGATTCTTTTTATGCTTTCAAATTTGCATTTCTTATTAAATAGGGTTAAAATGCTAAAGATATGAATCTTACATATTATACTTAACATAATGATGATTATGGTGAAATTGATTCGTATTTATTTTGACTTGTAAGCTTGTGCATAAAAAAAGGCTTGATTTTCATCAAGCCTAAATTGGAAATTATCGATTAACATTTTATATTCAGATTATTGAGCACACTCCTCATCTTTTCATAAGTAGTAATTCGTGTTGGAACTAACGGTAGTCGAAGAATATTTTCGATATAGCCCATTGCATGAAGCATACTTTTTATTCCTGCCGGATTTCCATCCACAAACAGAAGGTCAATAAGCTCGGTAAATCCATGATGAATATGCAAAGCACTAGCGAAATCACCATTTAATCCGAGTCTCACCATTTTGCTGAATTCCTTCGGAAAAGCATTTCCAATAACAGAAATGACACCCACAGCACCCAGTGTTATTAGGGGAAAAGTGATTCCATCATCGCCGGAAATAACCAAAAAATCACTTGGTTTATCCTTAATAATAGAGTCCATTTGAGTAATATTTCCAGATGCTTCCTTTATCGCCACGATGTTTTTACATTCTCTTGCTAGCCGTAAAGTCGTCTCTGCAGTCATATTTACGCCTGTTCTGCCGGGAACATTGTAGAGAATAATTGGCAATTTTGTTGCCTTTGAAACAGATTTATAGTGCTGATATATCCCTTCTTGAGTCGGTTTATTGTAGTATGGAACCACAGAAAGTATCGCATCAATACCCTCAAATGGCTCATTTTCGAGCTTTTCTACTATATTTTTGGTACAGTTACCTCCCACCCCTAAAACAATGGGAATTCTGCCTTGTACCCTCTCAATAATAAAGCGGGTAATTTCTTTTTTTTCGCCTTCTGTTAGAGTAGGAGTTTCTGCTGTAGTACCTAAAACAACGAGATAATCGGTTTCATTTTTGAGTTGAAAATCGACTAATCTGCCCAGGGCAGTATAATCTACTGTTTCATCTTCCCGAAAAGGAGTAATCAACGCTACTCCCATGCCTTTTAGTTTTTGTTGTATCATATATTTTGATCAGATTCTTTTCGTTGACTTTTCAATCTGCGAAGATAAAACATTATCTGCTTAGAAAGAAATTTAATGTCAATATTTTTTTCAACTTCTAAAATTAAATCGTAAATATCAATGCCTTCTTTCTTAATTCCTATCTTAAGCTTTTGTTTTGATAATGAAGATAATATGCACAAAGAAAGGTGTTTATCTGTTGTAATGTCAATGAGTAAATCGCATTTTTCATCCAAACTGGTAAATTTATTACAGACAGACTCATTCGGGAATCCTTTCCAGTCGATATTCTGTTTTGAGTATGAAAAAAACCGGCCTTTTACCTCATCTATAGTTTCATTATTTCTAAAGCAAAAGAAGTAGCATTCTTTATTATCTGTATTTAGCAATCTGCCCAGATCAATTGCCTGATCAATTTGATTCTGCTCAAACAGAATCAAAGTCTTTCTAATCTGCTCAAAATCAACGAAATCTCTCGATCTTTGATTCTGATGATTAAGCTTTCTTATCTGCCTAATCAAATAGAGTTCTCGAATTTTGTCTATTATCATTATCCGCTTTTATTATTGTTTTATTTATCATTTCCAGAAATTCTTGTTCACTTATTATCTTAATTCCCAGCTTTCGAGCCTTCTCCAGTTTAGCGGGCCCCATGTTTTCTCCAGCCAGAATATAGTCTGTTTTCGCCGAAACAGACCCTGTATTTTTACCTCCATTTAATTCAATTATTGCTTTATATTCATCTCTTGAATGCATTGAAAAAGAGCCACTTATAACAAATGAATTGTTATTGAGAATTTGACTATTCAGGCTTATTTCTTTGTCGGATATTGACATCTGAACACCAGAAGCTTTAAGTCTATCCAGCTCTTCAATGTGTTTTTCAACACTGAAAAATTCAATAACACTTTCCGCAATTCGTTCCCCGATTTCATCAATGATAATCAATTCCTCTTTGCTAGCGCTTCTGAGATTTTCAATATTTTTAAACGATTTGGCTAGTTTTTTGGCAACTGTTTCTCCGACAAAGCGAATACCCAATGCAAAAAGGACCCTTTCGAATGGTATTTCCTTCGATTTTTCAATGCTATTTAATAAATTTGAGATGGATTTCTCACCAAATCTATCCAATCTGCTCAATTTATTCGCATTCAGATCATACAGATCAGCACTACATCTAACAATGTCTAACCTGTAAAGTTGTTCTGTTGTTTCAGAGCCAAGCCCATCAATATTCATGGCTTTTCGACTGATAAAATGCTCAATTTTTCCCTTTATTTGAGGTGGGCAGTTGGTTTCATTGGGGCAGTAGTAAGCCGCTTCTCCCTCTATTCTAATTAGGGCTGCACCACATTCTGGGCATTCATTAATGAAAGTAATCTTTTCTCCGGATTGATGTCTGAATGAGCTGTCAATACCGGTTATTTTTGGGATAATTTCGCCACCTTTTTCCACAAAAACATAATCTCCCAGATGTAAATCAAGTGAATTAATGATATCTGCGTTGTGCAAAGATGCTCTTTTTACTACTGTTCCCGATAATGTTACAGGCTCAAGGTTAGCAACCGGGGTTACAGCGCCTGTTCTACCGACCTGAAAAGAGACTGAATTAAGGCGTGTAGTAGCCTGTTCTGCCTTGTATTTGTAGGCGATGGCCCAGCGTGGTGATTTGGCTGTATTGCCAAGATTTAGCTGTTGGCGGGTAGAATTTACCTTTAATACTATACCATCTGTAGCCACCGGTAGATTTTTTCTTTCAATGTCCCAATAATGAATGAAATCCAGCACTTCTGTCAGTGAACTGAATTTTTTTGTGGATGATGAGACCTTAAATCCCCAGGATTCTGCGCGTTTGATATTCTCAAAATGTCCATCTTCAGGCAAATTTTCACCCAGAATATTGTAGAAATAGGCATCAAGGTTTCTTTCGGCCACGATGGATGAATTTTGTAGTTTAAGTGTACCTGATGCAGCATTTCTTGGATTTGCAAATAGCTGTTCTTCAGCTATTTCTCTATCTTTATTTAAAGCATTGAATACATTCCATGGCATAAGTATTTCGCCTCTTATTTCAAATAATTCAGGTATGTTTTCTCCAAAAAGTTTAAGAGGAATTGTTTTAATAGTCTTTACGTTTTGTGTAACATCATCACCTCGTTCTCCATCTCCACGGGTAACAGCTCTCACCATTTCACCATTTTCATATATGACAGAAATAGAGGTTCCATCGAATTTAAGTTCGCAGACAATCTCAAATTCTTCGTTCAGGCTTTTACCGGTTCTATTAAAAAAATCGGCTACTTCGCCTTCTGTATAGGTGTTTGAAAGCGATAACATCGGATATTGGTGTTTAACCTGAACAAACGCCTTTGAAATATCACTTCCCACCCGCTGAGTCGGTGAATTTTCGTCTGCCAACTCAGGGTATTTCTGCTCTAATGCAATGAGTTCTGCCATCATTTGATCAAAATCATAATCCGAAATAGTGGGATTATTCATGACATAGTAGCTGTGATTGTGTTTGTGCAACTCATTCCGAAGAAAATCTATTCTTTCTAAAGGGGTCATTATTGTATTTTTTGATAAAAAACAGGGTTAGTCAACTCTATTTTGCTAGTATAGGGGTAATTATTCAGGTTTACGGATGTTCTCTTTGTGCAAATGTATAAAAAAGGGGTGAGAAATCCAATTATCAACAATCGTTTCTACCTGATTTCGTTTGCATACTCATTATTGATTCACTACTTTTGTATAAAAAAATAAGACATGAGAATTGATATTATTACTGTTTTGCCCGAATTAATAGAGAGTCCGCTAAATCATTCAATTTTGAAACGTGCTCAGGATAAGGGTTTTGCTGAAATTCACCTGCACAACCTACGCGATTTTTCGACCGATAAGCATAAACGTGTAGATGATTATCCTTTTGGCGGATCTGCCGGTATGGTAATGCAGATAGAGCCGATAGACAGGGCAATCTCTTCGCTGAAAGCACAAAGAGTGTATGATGAAATTATTTATACCTCTCCGGATGGTGAAACACTTGATCAGAAAATGGCGAATTCACTCTCGATGCTAAACAATATAATCATCTTATGCGGTCATTATAAGGGCATTGACTACCGGATTAGAGAGCATTTTATCACCAAAGAGATTTCTATTGGCGATTATGTGTTGACAGGGGGTGAGCTTGCTGCTGCAATTATTTGTGATTCGGTTGTTCGGGTTATTCCGGGTGTTATTTCGGATGAACAGTCTGCTCTGTCTGATTCTTTTCAGGATAATCTTTTGGCGCCACCTGTATATACGCGTCCGGCAGAATACAATGGCTGGAAAGTGCCGGATGTATTGCTCTCAGGGCATCAGCGTAAAATTGAAGAGTGGCAGCATCAGCAATCAGTAGAACGGACTAAACTGCTTCGTCCGGATTTGTTGAAATAGTTATTCTCCTGCGTATATTTTTTTCGCAAAACTACCCCGGGATGAGGTTAGCTTTATGATAATTACCGGTTGTGATTGAGGTATTTGAACCGTATTAATTCCGCTAAAAACAAGTTGTTTCAGGATAATCTGACCCTGCAAATTCATCACATAAAGATTTGCATCATCACTTAAATCAGATATATATAGATCATTGTTAATCAGCTTTATAGTTGGCTTGAATTCAACTGAATTAATGCCTGATGTGATAGCAAAAGCATCATTCTGTTTTGTTCCCCAAATATACTCGGCAAGTTCAGGAATATCAATAAAGGGATTTCGATTTTTCTGAATAGAATAAACAGCATTGTTTCGGTTTATCTCTTTTTGACTGACCGGATCTTGTCTGCTCCATTTCAGAAATAGATTGATAGACCAGGATGAAAGAGATGGATATGTATTTGCGGATAGCTGATCAGAGCTCCAGGACGAAATCTTACTTTCGTAGCAAGTGACCATATAGAAGTATGTTCTTGCAAAATCACCTTTCAATTCGTTGTTGGGTTCGAAAACAATGCCACTGTACCCGCTGAAAGAGCAGTTGCCTAATTTACAATAGCCATTCCCCGAAGTGTAGGTCGGATTTGAAACCTCACCAAAGGGATAATTGCTTCGTTTTCCGTTTACATAACCATCTGATGGATAAAGATGAAACAGATCGGTGTACATCGGTGTTCCGTCATTAAACCATGATTTTGGAAATGAATGCTCTCTGTTGTAGCAATCATACTCGGAATTGTAGTTTCCGCATTGGTTTGTGACGAAAATATAGTTTGTGGAATTCGAGTAGACATCCCAGACTTTACCATCTGATCGTTTGTCTGTTGTTTGAAAATCGCTCCACAGGTCAGCATAAGATCGCTCCGTATGCGCTTCAATAATTTGCGACATTGCACTTTTTAATGCTGCCTGTTTTTTTCCTACTGCTTTGTTATAGTAGTCGGCAGGGGCTTGAGCAAACATGGATAAGCAGGCAGATATGACTGTTATCCATGTAAAAATTGAGGTACATACTAATCTCTTCATTGTTAAACTATTTACTTAATTCGAGTGCGCCAATCAATTCATTAGCAGAGTTATATCCGTTCTTATCTAAATATTCATTTAACCCATCTATAACCTTTATACAGACCTCCGGATCAATAAAATTAGCTGTCCCGATTTGTACGGCTGTAGCACCTGCTAGCATAAATTCAACCGCATCCCGCCAATTCATAATACCACCCAATCCGATGATTGGAATTTTTACAGCCTTGTAAGTTTGCCAAACCATGCGAAGGGCGATGGGTTTTACACAAGGCCCGGAAAGACCTCCGGTAACTGTCGAAAGAACAGGCTTACGTCTATCAGCATCTATCGCCATTCCTAATAACGTATTTATCAGCGAAACAGAATCTGCACCTTCTGCTTCTGCGGCCCTTGCGATTTCTGTAATGTCGGTTACGTTAGGTGATAATTTTACGATCAGAGTTTTGGGGTAAACTTTTCGAACAGCTTTCACGACATCTCCTGCACTACAAGCGCAAGTTCCGAATGCCATACCGCCCTGTTTTACATTCGGGCATGAAATGTTCAGTTCGATTGCCGTCACTTTATCAAGTCCGGCTACAACTTCTGTACAAGCCACATAATCGCTGATTGTAGAGCCCGACACATTTACCACCAGATGAGAGTCGATATCCCTGAGCCTCGGATAAATTTCATTGGCAAAATAATGCACGCCCTTATTTTGTAAACCGACGGCATTAAGCATACCGGCAGGCGTTTCTGCCATTCGCGGGTATGGGTTACCCTGACGGGGTTCGAAAGTTGTTCCTTTGACAATGTAACCACCCAGGCGGGATAAATCGTAAAAATCAGCAAACTCTTCGCCAAAGCCAAAAGTGCCTGAAGCTGTCATCACAGGATTTTTCAGGTTTAAATCCCCAATCTTAATATTTAAATCTGCCATTTTAAATCATTTATATTGAATACCGGACCTTCTGTACAAACACACACATGACCATTGACTGTATTTTCGACACAGCAAAGGCAAACCCCAAAACCGCAGGCCATCGTATTTTCCAGCGAAACCTCACAGGCAATTCCATTCGATTTGGCATACGACGCTATGGCCATCATCATCGGCTTGGGGCCGCAGGTGTAAATGTTGTCAAATTTTTGTTGTTTCAGAATGCTGTGATGAGTGACAAATCCTTTTTCGCCGTGCGACCCATCTTCGGTCGTTGTATAGAGATTTCCGTACTTCGAAAACTCATCCAGTTGAAGTAAGTCAGAAGCAGAGCGTGCCCCCAACAGAAAATTGGGCGCAATGCCATTTTCTTTGAGAATTTTGCCCCAGAATAACATGGGGGCTGTTCCTACACCACCTCCAACTAAAAGTGCGGAATTTGAGGCGCTATCAGGTTTTGTAAAACTATTCCCGAGAGGAAATACCAGATTGAGTGTCTCACCCGACTTAAGGGTACTCAGCTGTCGGGTACCATCGCCGATTTTTTGAATCAGCAACCACATCTCGTTTTTCTCCGGAAGAAAATTATTGACCGAAATAGGTCGTCTCAGAAATGTAGTAGAAGAGCCTTCTACCTTCACTTCCACAAATTGTCCCGGCAGCATCTCCGGTAGTTGTTGTTGTGCTGTAAGTTTCAGCAAAAAATAATTTGCATTCAGGCTTACATTTTCAACAACAATAAGATCCATGACAGATTTTTTCATCTATTGTTTCTTTACGTTTTGCTAATTACTACATCCACCTGCAATTGGTGCGTAGGGCAGATTTAATTCAGTTGCAAAGATAATTCAAAAAAACAACATCCGGAAATAGTGAAAAGCAGAGAATCGGATTTCAATTTCTGCAAACTTATTTTTTTTGTGTTTCCGGCACAAAAGTTTCGAATGTGTTGTCCGAGAAAAAAATCAGAATCTTTGACACCTTTTTATCCGGGTCAGATTTTTTACCCATTGCGTTATCATCAGGCATCGATGATTGCCCAACAGATCTGATACCTGTAATGGAAGTGGATATAGGGCTGTTTGCGGCTATCGGTTCATCTTTCACAACCGGCAGTGCACTCTGCACTACAGAATCGGCAAACAGCTCCTGCTGCACCGGAGCCGAAGATTTAATCATGGGTTCTTTTCCAAATAGAAGCCAGTCGGAATTTATATCCCGAAAACGTTCCAGTATTTTGCTGACTACATCCAGGCTAGGGTTATTACGGCCTGATAAGGTGTGTGTCATGGTCGGGCGCTTTACGCCAATTTCATCGGCGAGTGATGATACAGTCAGACCTTTCTCATCCATCAATTGCTGAATTCTTTTAATCATGGCTCAAATAATTGAATTTTTGTTGAAATAGATTGTTCTATCCAGTTACATTAATATGTTACAAAGATAAATAATAGAATTGGAACAGCAAAACAAAAGTAAATTTAATTTTGTAGTTAATGAGTTACAATAATACAGCATGGAAAGATACAAAAGTAACTATGTAAATAGATTTTCTTGAACTACAATTGTAAATAGATAGATTAGGGAATAGTCAGATAGGTCTAATTAATTTCAATAATATTCATCAATTAATTGGTTTATAATTGTTTATATAGATATGGCAAGGAATAATCATCTTATTTCAATAGATTGGGGTTGTAGCCGCCAAAAAATTGCGGATATCATTTTTAGTAAAAGCGGTTATATTATTGGCTAACAGCGTATTAAATAATATAAAAACCATTATAACAAAACCTTATGTAAGAAGAAAACTACAGTTGTAACATCTGTAAACGGGCTGTTGACAGGCTAATTACAATTGCGAATGCACACATAATCTTACACGTCACTTTTGTAACAAGCCCACATTATTATCCAATATCGGCATCTATGAAACATTTGTATTTGTAAATCATTTGAAGAATTACATCTGTTGTTTACGAATGAAACTTTAATCACTTGGATTTTTGTGTTATAAGAGAAAAGAAGAGATAATTATCTGAAAGATGAGAAATGGACTTTGTTTAATTTTATTCAACTTCCCTACTCTATTTTTGAACAAATGATTTGAAATATGGTGATAATTGATTATGGATATAGAAATGATGTCTGATTTTCGCAAATTATACGCTGAGATACATTTGTGATAACAATTGTGTAAAGTTGTTGGGTCTAAATTGATGTAGTTTACATATTTGCTTACATCTGTACAGTCGCGAAAAAATACGGCAAAAATAAAGGGGTAAATATTGATATAATTTACAGTATATCAATATATTACCCCTTAAATTCTTGTATGAAAATTTAGCTCATCCAGCTAAAAATGTTCAAAAAAGCTAATTATGCAGTATTCTGAAGAGCAATTCCCTTAAATGTTCTCCATTGATGCTTCCGGTAGACCCTACTCCCTTCGATTTGGCATCTGTCTGGCGAATCATTGAGATAATCTGCATGGTTTTCATGGGCGAAAAATTCTTGAGCGCGACTAAATAATCTTTACTTTGGAAAGGTGGAATTTTTAATCCTTGGGTTACACTTACTTCTGTTTTGGTAGGTAGATAATGACAAAGCATCAGATTGCTAAAGAAATTATGCAGAACAATCAACGTTAAATTCATAGGATTTGCCTTCGGATTTTTGTCAAAATATTGAGCAATTCTATTTGATTTCAGTACATCTTTTTGAATGACGGCCTTCAAAAATTCAAAATTATTGTACTCTTTGCTGATTCCAATATTGCGTTCTATTTGCTCAGGTGTAATAATAGACTGTCCGGCAGGCATTGTTATTATCAGTTTATCTAGCTCACTAACGATGCGATTAAGATCTGAGCCTATAAAATCGGCCAACATTATAGATGATTTTGGATCAATTTTCCACCCTTTTTTTGAGACATATCCATTAATCCAGGACGGAATTTGGCTATCGTAAAGCTTCTTTGATTCAAAAACAATGCCCTGTTTTTCGATTTCTGTTACCCATTTTTTGCGTCCGTCCGTTGTTCCATTCTTGTAATTGATGACCAAAATAGTGGAAGATAGTGGTTTTTGCACATAGCTGATCAGCTCTTCCAGTTTTTTTATTTCCTGTGCTTCCTTGACAATAACAACCCGGTTATTGGCGAAGCTAGGATAAAAACGAGCTTCATTTATGATTGTATAAACCTCTGTATCAGCTCCGTATAATACTATCTCATTGAAGTCTCTTTCAGATTCAGTCAGTGCATTTTCGAGAATTGCTTCCGTGATTCTATCTATGAAATAGGACTCCTCTCCCATCAGTAAATAGACCGGTTTGAACTCTTTTTTAGTTATCTGATGAAGTATAGTTTCGTAGCTGATTTGTTCTTTTTTAGCCATATTTTTTTGTTATTCGAATCTTAAATGTTTTACGGTTTTACGGTTTTGAAGCAGCATATTCAGCGATTCAATTCCGATTAAAACATGCTCCTGTACATATTTTTCGTTCACTATTTTGTCACTTTCATTGGTCTTAACACCTTCGGAAACCATGGGCTGATCGGTAATCAACAGCAGGGCTCCGGTTGGAATCTCGTTGTAAAAACCGACTGTAAATAAGGTTGCCGTCTCCATATCTATACCCATTGAGCGTGTCTTTCTAAGATACTCTTTAAATATATCGTCGTGCTCCCAGACTCGTCTGTTAGTGGTATAAACTGTGCCTGTCCAGTAGTCTCTTTCGTGGTTTCGAACTGTGGTTGATACAGCCCGTTGCAGACTAAATGCAGGCAAAGCAGGTACTTCCGGCGGTAAATATGTATTTGATGTACCCTCGCCCCGTATAGCAGCAATGGGTAGAATATAATCGCCCAGATTATTGATTTTTTTTAAACCACCACATTTACCCAAAAAAAGAACCGCTTTGGGGTGAACAGCAGTCAGTAAATCCATGATGGTGGCAGCATTGGCTGTACCCATTCCGAAATTTATAATCATAATACCATTTGCGATGGCATTGGGCATGTTAACATCCTTATTCATAGACACATTCATCTGTTCCGAGAAAATCTCTACATACTTATTAAAGTTGGTCAAAAGAATGTATTCCGGAAAATCGACCAGGTTTCGGCCGGTGTATCGTGGCAACCAATTTTCTACTATCTCTTGTTTTGTCTTCATATTTCTTTACTTTTGTATTGTCATTGAAGTTTATCTGATGATAAAAGCAAATAAATCCGGATTATATCCGGAATTTCAAATTTTAGTTCAGCAAAAATACAAAATGTTAAGATTAAATCTACCAGATTACACCTTTAAAATTGGTCGTACAGGCGAGAATCTCACTATTTTCGACCAAATTCGAAAAAAGTTTCTTGTGCTGACTCCCGAAGAGTGGGTGCGACAGAACTTTGTCCGGTTTTTGATTGAAGAAAAAGGATATACATCATCATTTATAGCCAATGAGGTGACTATTAAGCTGCATAACACCGTGAAACGATGCGATACTGTGGTGTATGATCATTATCTCAATCCACTTATGATAATTGAGTATAAGGCTCCTGAGATAGCCATTACACAAGCCGTATTTGATCAGATATCACGATATAATATTCGGTTTAAAGTGCCCTTTCTTCTTGTCAGTAATGGACTGAATCACTATTGTTGCCAGGTGAACTACGAAACGCAGACCATTCAGTTTCTGACAGAAATACCGCTTTACACCGAATTATCGGTATGAAAAACGGGTGTATTTCGTTGGAAATACACCCGTTTTTTATATATAATTGTTTACACAATACTATTCTACACCTGCTAATTCAGGGTCAATCATGATGCGTCCGCAATATTCACAAACGATAATCTTTTTGCGTAGCTTCACATCCAACTGTTTTTGAGGTGGAATTTTGTTGAAGCAACCCCCGCAAGCATCACGTTGAATATAAACAACCGCCAAACCGTTGCGTGCATTCTTACGGATACGTTTGAATGCCGTCAATAAACGCGCTTCGATGTTGGTTTCCAGTTTTTTAGCCTTATTTCTCAGGCGCTCTTCATCCTGTTTTGTTTCAGCAATGATATCATCGAGTTCGCTTTTCTTCGATTCAAGATCGCCTTTTTTCCCTTCGATATGCTCAACGCTAGCTGTCAAATCATCCGATTTTGTTTTAGCCAAAGTGGTAAATTCGCGAATACGTTTTTCGCACAATTCAATTTCCAGAGTTTGAAACTCCATCTCTTTGGACAAGAAATCAAATTCGCGGTTGTTGCGCACATTCTCTTGTTGCGATTTGTATTTTTCAATCAAATCTTTCGCGTTAGTGATTTCGATTTTCTTGGTGCTCAACTTTTCATTCAGCTCATCCACCTCTTTTTTGATGTTCTGAATACGGGTTTCGAGACCGGCCACTTCATCTTCCAAATCCTGAACTTCTAGTGGCAATTCACCCCGGAGGGTTTTAATTCTGTCGATTTCAGAAAGTATGGTTTGTAATTCGAACAGTGCCTGAAGTTTTTCTTCCACTGTCATTTCTTTAACCGGTGATTCCGCTTTTGTCTTGCTTGTAGCCATACAATTATAAGTAATTTATCTGATTGGTTTTACATTCCGTGAAATGAACCGCAAATGTAGTAATTTTTTTTCGAATTATCTCACATATCAGTTCAATAGTGTATTGTTCTGATTCATAATGACCTGTTTCGGCCAGCAGAATCCTGTTTTCGTGGTTGAAAAAGTGGTGATATCCGATTTCACCGGTGATAAACAGATCGGCACCGGCACGCATGGCATCGTTTATCAGAAACGAACCACTGCCACCGCAGAGTGCCACCTTCTGTATCATTCTGCCTCTCAGTGGCGAATGCTTCAGGCAATCGACACCGAAGATAGATTTTACCTGATGAAGAAGTGTAAGCTCATCGGTCGGTTGCGGAAGTTCGCCTACTACCCCCGAGCCGGCCTGCGACCAGCTGTTTTTGAGCGGATAGAGGTCGTATGCCGGCTCTTCGTACGGATGCGAAGCCGTGAGTGCCCCAACTATCTTTCCCTGTAAATGAGCCGGGAATATAGTCTCTATACGCACCTCCTCTTCCTGATGATCTTCTCCCTGTGTACCGCAAAACGGGTTACACCCCTCTCCTGCTCTGAATGTGCCGTAACCGGTTGTGTTGTAGCTACATCTGTCGTAGTCGCCAATATGTCCGGCACCGGCTAGAAAGAGAGCATTTCTCACAGACGCAGCCTGTTCTATAGGCACAAAAGTGACCAGTTTCACGAGTTTATCGCCCAATTCGGTCAGTATGCGTACATTTTTCAGTCCCAGTTTGTCGGCCATTTTGAAGCTCACTCCTCCCCACGCATTGTCGAGATTGGTGTGGCAGGCATATATGCAGATGTCGTTTTTTATTGCTTTCAGCAGGCATCTCTCCACATAGTTTTTGCCGGTAACAGACTTTAAACCCTTGAATATGAGCGGATGATGCGATATTATCATCTTGCAATTCTGTGCAATTGCTTCGTCAACAACGGCTTCTGTTACGTCTATACATACCACAGCACCATCGGTTTCGACCTGAGTATCACCCACCTGTACACCGCAATTGTCGTAGCTCTCCTGCAACGACAGTGGGGCGAATTGCTCCAGTATGTCAATAATCTCTTTAATTTTAGCCATAGAATATGTATTGTCTAAAGGCGGATAAAACGAGATTCCCGCAGACTACGCAAGTGGACATGCAGACCGTGTAAACAGTCGAATGCATCACTTCGGCGAAATCTGCGGGAACCAGTCAACCGCAAAACGATTTAAATCCGTTATTTATTTGTTCTCTTTCACATTGAGTATCAAATTCAGTTCGTTCAGTTGAGCCTGATCGATGCGTGAAGGCGCATCGTTCATGACGTCGCGGCCAGAGTTGTTTTTTGGGAATGCGATGCAATCGCGGATAGAATCGAGACCGGCAAACAACGACACGAAACGATCGAGACCAAAAGCCAGACCGCCATGAGGTGGTGCACCATATTTGAATGCATCCATCAGGAACCCAAACTGATACTGAGCCTGTTCGTCTGAGAATCCCAATAGCTCAAACATGCGTTTCTGCAAACCGCTGTCGTGGATACGGATAGATCCCCCACCGAGCTCTACACCGTTGATTACCATGTCGTAGGCATTGGCGCGAACCTTGCCCGGGTCGGTATCCAGCAATGCGATATCCTCTGGTTTGGGCGATGTAAATGGGTGGTGCATGGCAAAGAAACGACCCGAAGTTTCGTCCCACTCAAACAGCGGAAAGTCGATAATCCACAGCGGTGCAAACACATTCTTGTCGCGCAATCCCAGTCTGTTGCCCATTTCGAGGCGCAGCTCGCACAGTGCTTTTTGTGTTTTGCCGGTGTCTCCGCTCATTATCAGCATCAGGTCGCCCGGTTTCGCACCGAAACGCTCGCCCCAGGCTTTCAAATCCTCCTGCGAATAGAACTTATCCACCGACGATTTATAACTGCCATCGGCCTCGCAGCGCACATATACCAAACCTTTTGCACCTATCTGAGGACGTTTTACGAAGTCTGTCAATTCGTCCACCTGCTTGCGGGTATAGCCTGCGCAACCTTCGGCGCAGATACCGGCCACATATTCGGCACTATCGAAAACCACAAAATTCTTACCTTCGGTCAGGTCTTTCAGTTCTACAAATTTCATGCCAAAACGAATATCCGGTTTATCCGAACCGTAATATTTCATTCCATCGGCCCACGTCATGCGAGGGAAATCTCCCTGAATTTCAACGCCTTTTATGGTTTTGAAAAGATGCTTGGCCAGTCCTTCGAAGATATTGAGAACATCCTCCTGCTCTACAAACGACATTTCGCAGTCTATCTGTGTAAACTCAGGCTGACGGTCGGCACGCAAATCCTCGTCGCGGAAACATTTCGCAATCTGAAAATAGCGGTCGAAACCCGACACCATCAGCAACTGCTTAAAGAGCTGCGGCGACTGTGGCAGGGCATAAAACTCGCCCGGGTTCATACGCGAAGGCACCACGAAATCGCGCGCACCCTCCGGTGTCGATTTTATAAGAATGGGTGTTTCCACCTCCAAAAAATTCTCAGCATCCAGAAAACGGCGTGTTTCGAAGGCCATTTTGTGGCGTAACTCCATATTTTTGCGCACCGCAGCCCGACGCAGGTCGAGATAACGATACTGCATACGCAGCTCATCACCACCGTCTGTCTCGTCTTCTATAGTAAAAGGTGGTGTTTCCGACGCGTTGAGCAACACGAGGTCCGACACGATAATCTCTACATCGCCGGTCGCGATATTGGCATTCTTACCCGAACGTTCCATCACTGTACCTGTTACCCGAATCACAAATTCGCGTCCCAGTTTATTGGCTTTTTCGCACAAATCCGTGTTGCTTTCCATGTTGAAAACCAACTGCGTAACGCCGTAGCGGTCGCGCACATCCACAAAGGTCATGCCGCCCATTTTACGAACCTTCTGCACCCATCCGGCCAGAGTAACTACCTGATTAACATCGCTAAGGCGCAATTCGCCACAAGTACGTGTTCTATACATAAACTAAATTTCTGTTATACTACATTATTATATCAGGACGTGCCCCATGTGGGCAAACTAATCTGACGTGCAAAATTAAGACATTTTGACTGAATATCAATTGTGCAAAGAGATAAAAATAAGCAAGAGAGTCTCTTTTTGTAAAATAGTATTCAAAATGTGCCAGTTAATTAAATGAAAGCTTTAGTTTTTTTTTAGATATCTGTCGTTTTAAATTTGGTAATTACGTCTTAAACAGAACAGAAAATACAATAAATTTAAAATAAGGAAAAGAGAATAACCGGATATTGAAATTTAATATAACTTTGCGGCGTCAAAAATTTTTTACAACAAAATGGACGATTATCATCATTATCAAAATTATAAACGGTAATAGAGGTTGAGTGTACTTTTCCTCTATTCATTAATCATGAAGGAGGAATTGTATTTATGAAAGACTATTTCAAAAATGCAGCGCTTGGTCTTGATGCTTGTGAAAGCTGGGAGCCAAATTGCTGGGTAAACGTAGAGTGTCCCACAACGACTGACATCACCTATTTAACAGAAGAACTTAAAGTACCGATTGCTTTTATAAACGATATTGAGGATATTGATGAACGTCCCCGTATTGAAATTGAGAATGGTTGGTTTTTGATTCTATTGCGTGTTCCGTATAAGACAAATGATATTTCTCTTCCATTTGCTACTGTTCCTCTCGGACTAATATTCAAAAACGATGTGTTTGTGTCCGTTTGTTTTCACAAAACAGAAATGTTGCCCGACTTTATTCAATATACTCATAAAAAGAATATAACGATAAAAAATCATTTCGATTTGGTTCACAGGTTATTATTGACTTCGAGTGTATGGTTTCTAAAATATCTGAAACAGATAAATCTGCAAATCAAAGACGCAGAGTTACAACTCGAAAAATCAATTAAAAACGAAGAGCTTCAGACTCTTTTGCACATCGAAAAGAGTATGGTAATTTTCACAACATCACTGAAAGGAAATGATATTCTTATTCATCGGATGAAAAATCTGAAAGATTACAGAGATACTTTTGATCCTGAATTGGTTGAAGATGTGGATATAGAATTGCGTCAGGCACTGGAAACTACCAACATTTACAGCGATATTTTAACTGGTATGATGGATGCTTACGCTTCTGTAATCTCGAATAATCTGAACGTGATTATGAAACAACTTACGTCCGTTTCAATTATTCTTATGATACCGACACTTATAGCCAGTTTGTATGGTATGAATGTACCTAATTCTTTGCAGGATAATCCATTCGGTTTTTGGATTGTGGTGGCTATATCATTGACTCTGGCTACGAGCGGGGTACTATTATTTAAAAAGAAACGCTGGTTCTGATTATTTCTAATATTCGATAGACAAAAAAGAGATGTGGTTTGCCCGCATCTCTTTTTTTATACTCTTATAAAAGATTGACTATCAGGCCGGGGATGATACCGAGGATAATCATGAGGACGGCGGCGACGATAATCTGCTTTTTGTAGTCTTTGGTGGAATCTATTTTGCGGCTGACGACTTCGGAAAAGAAGTACATGGAAACGACGGGCCGAAAGTAATAGTAAATGCTGACCATGGACCCGATGATGGCGATGATGACTAGGACGATATGTCCGCCTTCGAGGGCTTTGATGAAGAGGTTGTATTTGGCAGCAAACCCGACAAGTGGCGGGATACCGGCGAGCGACATCATGGCGATAGTCATGGCAAAGGCTTCTGTGGGGTTGTTTTTTGAGAGGCCTTTGAATGATTTTATGGAAAATGTACCGGTCTCTTCGCGGACGAGGATGAGCACGGCAAAGGCGGTGATGGTGGCGATGCTGTATGAGATGGAATAGAGCAACAGTACACCTGCGGCACCCTGTTTGAGTGCGAGTATGGCGATGAGCATGTATCCGGCGTGGGCGATGCCTGAGTAGGCAAACATGCGTTTGATACTGTCCTGATAGAGGGCAGAGAAGTTGCCGATAAGTATGGTAGCTACGGCAAATATGGATATTGAGATAGTCCATACGTGTTCGATTTGGCCGAAGCATGAGTCCATCAGTCGGTAAAAGGCAGCGATGGCCGCCACTTTACCCACGGTTGCCATAAAGGTGGTGATGAGTGTGGGTGAGCCTTCGTAAACATCGGGCGCCCAGAAGTGAAAGGGTGCAGCACCGATTTTGAATGTCATGCCAATGATAACGAGAATAATACCGATATTGAACATTTCGGGCAGTTCAGAGGCATTTTGATCGACATATTGTTTGATGTGAACGAGATCGAAACTTCCGCTTGATCCGTAGATAAGCGCAATGCCAAAGAGCAGGAAGCCGGATGCGAATGAGCCTGTGAGGAAATATTTGAAGGCGGCTTCGTTGGAATTGGGGTCGAACTTTTTGCTGCCGGCCAGGATGTAGAGAGATATGGAAAGGGTTTCGAGACCAATGAACAGCATAACGAGGTTGCCGAAAGAGGTCATGGTAAGCGCGCCCGACAATGCAAACAGGATAAGGGCATATATGTCTTCGAGCGGTCGCTTCACCGGTTTGTAGTATACAGGGGCAAACATGAACACGAGCAACGTGGTAAATATGAGCACGGCATTGAAGGCAATACTGAAATTGTCGCTGATGTACATATCGTTGTAATAATGAGCAGACTGATCCCAACCCAGAAGGCTGACTCCGAAAGCAACGGTGAGTCCCGTAAACACAATAGGCAGAAGGATGCGTTTCTTTTGCATCACACCCAGCAGAAGGACTATAATGGCGAGTATGGCAACGGTTATAATAGCATGCATATAATAATGTATTTTGTTTATTTAATTATCAGTAATCAATCTCACAGAACTGTTTCCGGTTATCGTCCGACGGTTTCGAGCATATGCAGCACAAACGACGGATAGATGCCGACCAGGAATATGCAGATGACAATGGGTACAAAGAGTAACATCTCGGCTGTGGTAAGATCCTGAAAACCGAGTGTGGTTTTGGTGGGTTTGCCGAGCATCACTTTTTGGAACATTTTGAGCATATAAACTGCGCCGAATATGATAGTAAGTCCGACCAAAACAGCCAGCCAGGGGCTGAATGTAAAGAGCCCGAGCAGGATAAGAAATTCACCCACAAAGCTGTTTGTGAGCGGCAGTGCCACATTGGCCAGCACCACAATCATAAAGACAACGGCAAAGCGCGGCGCCTGCATGGCTATTCCGCCCAGGTCGCTGATTTTGTCGGTGCCGGTGCGCGAAACTATCATTTGGTAGCAGAGGAAAAAGCCCACCACATTGACTCCGTGAGAGAACATTTGCAGGATGGCTCCGTCTATACCGTGTTTGTTGCCCGAAAGCAAACCAAGTGCAATGATGCCCACGTGCGAGAGCGATGCAAAGGCTATCAGTTTTTTGAGGTTCGGCTGATTGATGGCAATAATGGCACCATATATAACTCCGAACAGGATAAGCGGCAGGAAGATGAGTGAACCATTGGCCACCACATCGGGACAAAGAGGAAGCAGGAAGCGGAAAATTCCGTAAAGTCCCATTTTGAGCATAATACCGGCCATGAGCATTGTGCCCTGTACGGGTGAGGTATTGTAGGTTTCGGCCTGCCACGAGTGGAACGGAAAGAGCGGTATTTTGATGGCAAAGGCTGCAAAAAATGCCAGAAATACCCAAACTTGTTCGTTGTAGGTGAGGCCTACCTGATAAAACGCATCGTAGCTGAATGAGTGAGGCAGAGCTGTGCGGGTGTAGACATAGAGAATACCCACCAGCATAAAGAGGCTACCCACAATAGTATAAATAAAGAATTTGAATGTGATTTTGCGCGAATTTTCTCCACCCCAGAATGCTGTGATAAAGAAAATGGGGATAAGTGCCAGCTCCCAGAAGATGTAAAACAAAATCATCTCTGAAGCCGTAAAGACACCGATAAGCGCCATCTCCATAAGCATGATGAGTGCGTAGAACGAGTGATTGCGGTTGTCTTTCTTCTCGGTAGAAGCGATGATGATGGGTGTGAGCAACGTAGTGAGCACCACCAGTATGATGGAAACTGTATCTATTTTGAGCAACAAATCGACATCGAAAAATGTGATAAAGTGACGATTGAAGAGCAAAATATTTTCGTTGGTAAATGCCAGATAAAAGCCACCAATGAGCGAAATACCAAAGACCAGCCATGAGGTGGCAAAGGCAAAGTTTTTGCTTTGAGCCCCTAATTTCCCCGAAAACAGTATCAACGATGCCAGCAGCGGTATGATAAGTAATAGTGCTATAATCATCTCTTTTAGAATATTAAATTAAAAAATAGAATAGCTATAATGCTGAATACCATCAGCAGCATATAGAAACCAACGTTTCCGGTCTGCATGTAGCGCATATTTTTACCGATAAATACAGTCGTATTTCCGATGGTATTGACCAGATTATTAATCAATTGCTGATCGATGGTATTGCGGAAGAAGTCTGACAGCGCCTGTGTGGGTCGCACAAAGCAGAAGTTGTAGAGCTCGTCGATGTAGAAACGATTGGCGAAGAAGGTTTCCAAACCACGTACATTGGCGAGAGGTTCGGGTTTTGCAAAACGAATGCGGCAAAACCAGACCAACAAGGCAATAGCAGCCAGCGGCAGGGCAAGAATAAGCCACTCGGCAGCCACACTCAAATGCGGATGGTAGGCCAGATCGAGCGACAGGGCGGGTTTGAATACCGGCGAGAGATAGCTTTCGAATGCGTGGTGTTCAGAGATTAATTTGGGCAATCCCACAAATCCGCCCACTATGCTGAGCAGTGCCAGTACGGTCATAGGCACAAGCATTACGCGGGGTGACTCGTGTACATGATGATTGGCCTGAAGAGCTTTGCTTTCGGGTTTGTAAAAAACGACGAAGAGCAAACGGAACATATAGATAGTGGTAAGTAACGAAATAAAGGTAGCAGTAAGCCCCCAGCCTAATCCGTGTTCGAATGCCGCAGTCAATATCATCTCTTTCGAGAAAAATCCGGCAAACGGTGGAATACCCGAAATGGCGATAGTACCCACAATAAACAGTCCGAAAGTATAAGGGATTTTACTTTTCAAACCGCCCATGTTGCGAATGTCCTGCTCACCCTGTAGGGCATGAATAACACTACCGGCAGCCAGGAAGAGCAACGCTTTGAAAAAAGCATGTGTGGTGAGGTGAAACATTGCGCCACTGAACGAGCCCAGACCAAGTGCCATAAACAGAAAGCCGAGCTGACTAACCGTAGAATAGGCCAGAATTTTTTTGATATCTGTTTGATAAATAGCAATTATTCCTCCCACAATGGCTGTGAGCACCCCTACAATCAGTACAATGCTGAGCGTGACAGGCGACAGGATAAAGAGCACGCCGGAACGGGCCACCAGATAGATGCCGGCAGTCACCATAGTGGCTGCGTGTATCAGGGCCGAAACAGGTGTGGGACCCGCCATAGCATCGGGTAACCAGGTAAAAAGAGGCAACTGAGCACTTTTGCCCACGGCACCGATAAAGAGTCCGAGTGTGATGGCAAACAGCAGTCCGCTGCCGGCAGGAAACGAAGCCGCCGTGGCCGCGATAGCCTGAATATCAAGTGTGTTGAAGGTGGTAAACAGCAGGAAAATAGCCACCAGGAAACCCAAATCACCAATACGGTTGATGATGAATGCCTTTTTGGCCGCATTGTTGTTGGCGTGATCCTGAAACCAGAACCCGATAAGCAGGTACGAACTGAGACCGACACCCTCCCACCCGATGAACATCATCAGATAGTTGGAACTCAATACCAATATCAACATAAAGAAAACGAAGAGATTGAGGTAGGCAAAAAAGCGGTTCACCCCTTTGTCGTCGTGCATATACCCAATGGAATAGACATGAATAAGAAAACCCACACCATTGATAATAAGCAGCATAAGTGCCGACAGACGATCGACCGTAAGAGCAAGAGGGATGGATAAATCGGCAAACTTAATCCAGTCGAACAACAAAGTTTGAATGCTTTGATCCGTCGAAGAGACATAACTGAACAGAATAACCGACAGCACAAAATTGACCGCCACAGCAGAAGAGGCGATAATGCCCGAATATTTTTTGTTCATCCGCCCCGAAAAGAGGCCGACTATCAAAAATCCCAGCAAAGGGAACAGCAACAGTAGTGTAGATAGTATTTGCATCATAATTATTTACTTTCGTTTTACCATTTGAGGCGGTTAAGTACATTGATGTCGATGGTTTTGGTAGATCGGTAAACGACAACCAGCAGCGCGAGCCCGATAGCTACCTCGGCAGCAGCCACCACCATGATGAAAAAGACGAAAATCTGTCCGGCCGGATCGTTGCGATAGGCCGAAAAGGCTGTCAGTAGCAGGTTGGCCGAGTTGAGCATCAGCTCGACAGACATAAAAATGACCAGCGCATTTCTTTTCACCAACACGCCCACCACACCTATGGCAAACAGTGCTGCGCAGAAAATAATGTAATAGTTGAGCGGAATAACCTGTAGTTGTGCAATTGTTCCTTCCATAATATCTTATTGTTTCTCGTTTTTACCCAACATTACTGCACCCACCATGGCCGACAAAAACAACAGCGACGAAAGCTCAAATGGCAACAGATATTCGCTGTACAATGTTTTTCCCAGATTTTTTACCAGACCAATCTGACTCAGGTTCGGGTTGTTAATTGTCTCAAGTTCAAATGTTTTCAGCGATCCGATTAAAGTCAGAAACAAGAGACATCCCGTCACTGTCGCTATAATCTTCATCCAGGCCGACTTTGGAAATTCCCCCTCAATATTGAGATTGAGCAGCATCACCGTAAACAGAAACAACACCATGATAGCACCCGCATACACAATGATGTGCACCACTGCCAGAAACTGCGCGTTCAGCAATATGTAATGCCCGGCCATGGTGAAAAAAGTCAGTGTCAGATAGAGTACACTGTGTACGGGTTTTTTCGAGAGCAATACCTTGACTGCACCGAATAAAGAGACAAAGCTCAGAAAATAGAAGAGATATTCTGTAATCATGTTTTTATCGGTTATGGGATTGTGTCTTATCTTTTTTGAACTCCAGCACTTCCGGCGTTTGGCGTTTCGATACGTCTATCGGCGCATCTTTGGGTTCGAGCAGAATATCTTTACCGTAAATAAAATTCTGCCGGCTCACCTCACTCGCCACAAAACGCTCTGTCAGGAAGATAGCCTCCTTCGGACAGGCCGTTTCGCAATTGCCGCAAAAGATACAGCGCAACATATTGATTTCGTATGTGGCGGCATATTTCTCTTCACGGTAGAGGTGCATTTCGTCCGCTTTTCGTTCGGCAGCTACCATGGTGATGGCCTCGGCCGGACAAGAGAGGGCGCACAATCCGCAGGCCGTACACCGTTCGCGTCCCTCGTCATCGCGCTTCAGCACATGCTGACCCCGGTAGATATCAGACACCGGACGTTTTACCTCGGGGTATTGTATGGTTGCCTTTTTTGTAAAGAAGTGACTGAACGTAATGCCCATTCCCTTGAAAATGGCCGGCAAATAGAAACGTTCGATCAACGTCATCTTTTTGTTGGATACCACCTTCGAGCGGTTGGTTAATTTCAATTTATCTGAATTTGATTCCATCTCAATGATTTATTTCAAACAATATTTTTATTCATCCCACACCCGGTTTGTTATTTCATCAGCATACTGATAAAACCGGTAATCACCATATTGGCAATGGCCCACGGCAAAAGAGCCTTCCAGCCAAAACGCATCAGCTGATCGTAGCGGAAACGGGGCAAAGTCCAGCGGATCCACATAAACAGAAAACCGAAGAAAGATATTTTGGTAAAGAATACCAGACTACCCACAATGGTCAGCATATTGTGCGACAAGCCCAGCTCATCCATAAAGGGGAAATTGTATCCGCCAAAATAGAGCGAAGAGATCATGGCCGAAGCAATAAACATATTGATATACTCCGAGAAGAGGAAAAAGCCCAGTTTCATCGAACTATATTCGGTATGATAACCTCCAATCAGCTCGGTTTCGCACTCCGGCAGGTCGAATGGCGAGCGGTTACACTCCGCAAACGAACAGATAACAAATACGAAAAACCCGATGGGCTGATGCCACACGTTCCAGTCGAAACCGTGTTGCTGTCCCACTATCTCATTGAGGCTAAGACTGCCTGAGGTCATTACAATGGTAATGATAGACATACCCATGGCCAATTCGTAGCTAATCATTTGCGAAGCAGCACGTACAGCACCTATCAGCGCGTATTTGTTGTTGGAAGCCCAGCCCCCGATCATGATGCCATATACCCCGATGGAAACCACCGCAAAGACATACAAAACCCCGATATTGATATCGGCCACCTGCAACGGATACTCTGTATCGCCGATGATAATTGAATTTCCCCACGGAATAACCGCACTTGTAAGCAGTGCCACCAGCATGGTGAGCGAAGGCCCCAAAATATAGAGAAACTTATCGGCTGTGGCGGGCATAAACTCCTCTTTGAAGAACAGTTTTACCCCATCGGCTACAGGCTGAAGCAAACCAAAGAAGCCGGCGCGGTTGGGCCCGTGCCTGTCCTGAAAATATCCGGCCACTTTACGCTCAATCAGCGTCGAATACATAGCCACCAATAAGCTGATCAGCAATATCGAAACAGCCAGTATAACCTTATATGCAATGAATTGTATATCCATATTATTCCATTTTTTCTTTTAAAGGACTGATAACGTGTGGTTTCACCAGTGTTTTGTAGTGATTTTGGCCAATGACCGATGTCGGTGCTACTTTGCGCGGACCATCCACCACCCAGTCTGCCTTGCTTTTTTTCTCAAACCGGCATTCATTGCAGATAAACTCCTCTACCTCGCCGTATTGGTTTTTGCGTCCTGTTACCCGGTACACCTCATCACCACGCATCCAGAGGGTTGTTTTGCCACTGCATTTGGTACAGCTGCGGTGGGCATCCATGGGTCGGGTAAACCACACCCGGTTTTTGAACCGGAATGTTTTGTCGGTCAGTGCACCCACAGGACAAACATCAATTATATTTCCCGAGAAATCATTCTCTATAGACTGATGTATAAATGTAGAAATCTCAGACTTCTCTCCGCGGTAGAGAACACCGTGCACACGCTTCTCTGTCAGCTCATTGGCCGCATATACGCAGCGATAGCAAAGTATGCAGCGGTTGGGGTGAAACTGAATGAGCGGACCGATATCTATGGTTTCGTAGGTGCGTTTCTCCTCTTCGTAGCGTGTGGCATTCGAGCCATGTTTGTAGCTCAAATCCTGCAAATTGCACTCGCCGGCCTGATCGCACACCGGGCAGTCGAGCGGGTGATTAATCAGCAAAAATTCGACCACAGCCTTGCGGGCGGCCACCACCTCGGGCGATGTGATATTCTGCACCACCATACCATCCTGCGCTTCGGTGCGGCACGAGGCCACCAGCTTGGGCATGGGGCGCGGGTCTTTCTCCGAACCCTGAACCACCTTCACCATACAGGTTCTGCACTTTCCACCGCTATCTTTCAGCTTCGAATGATAACACATGGCCGGCGGAACCACTTCGCCACCTATCAGGCGGGCAGCCTGCAGGATGGTTGTCCCCTGCTCTACCTCAATCGTTCGGTTGTCTATTGTTACTTTTATCTTTGCCATATTCTTTATCGGTTGTATTTGAGTAAAGAACCGTGTTTTATTTTTTCCACTATTTCGGGATGCTCCACATGAAATTCGAATTCGCTTCTGAAGTGTCGTATTGCCGCGGCTACAGGCCACGATGCAGCATCACCCAGCGGACAAATGGTGTTTCCCTCAATTTTTGAGGCTATACTCACCAGCAGATCAATGTCTTTCATCTTGCCTTTTCCAGTCTCGATGCGGTGCAGTACACTCTCCATCCAGCTTGTTCCCTCGCGGCAGGGCGAACATTGCCCGCACGACTCGTGGTGGTAAAAACGCGAAAGATTGTAGGTATTGCGCACAATACAGGCATCTTCGTCGTACACGATAAACCCGCCTGAGCCAAGCATCGACCCGCTTTCGAAACCACCTTCTGCCAGCGACTCGTAGCTCAGCAGGCGTGGTTCGCCTTTTGCCGTTCTCAATATCAGCTCTTTGGGAAGAATGGGCACCGACGAGCCGCCCGGTATCACCGCTTTCAGCTCCTTGCCGTTCTTTATTCCCCCGCAATATTTTTCGCTGTATAAAAACTCTTCCACAGGCAATCCCAGATCAATCTCATACACACCCGGCCGGTTAATATTTCCGCAGGCCGATATCAGTTTGGTTCCGGTGCTTCTGCCCACACCTATCTGCGTGAATGCTTCGCCTCCGTGGTTCACAATCCAGCCAATGTTGGCCAGCGTCTCCACATTGTTCACCACTGTGGGGCAGCCATACAAACCCTTGATGGCCGGAAAAGGTGGCTTTAGTCTTGGATTTCCGCGTTTGCCTTCGAGCGACTCTATCAGGGCTGTCTCTTCCCCGCAGATGTAGGCTCCGGCACCGCTATGTACGTATAAATCAAGATTGTACTCTGTTCCGAGAATTGATTTTCCCAACAAACCGGCTGCATAACACTCCTTTATCGCTTCGTTCAGTATACCGATGATGTACTTAAACTCGCCTCTCACATAGATATAAGCACAGTTTACGCCCAACGCATAAGCTGCATTGATCATACCCTCTATCAGCCGGTGCGGAATATTCTCCATCAGATAACGGTCTTTGAAGGTACCCGGCTCACTCTCGTCGGCATTGCAAATCAGGTATCGCGGGTTGTTGCTCTTTTTGTCGATAAAGCTCCATTTCATCCCTGTGGGAAAACCGGCTCCTCCCCGTCCGCGCAGTCCGGATGCCTTTACCTGATCCACCACCTCATCGGGGGTCATTGTCTTCAGGGCCTTCTCCACCGAAGCATATCCACCGTTTTGTCGATAGACCTCCAGTGTGCGTATTCCCGTTTTCTCTATATGTTCTAGGATAATCTTTCTTTCCATGTCAGCTTTTCGGGTTTGGTTGTTTCTCTTTCGGCCTTCAGTTTGGCTATTATTTCGTCTATCTTATCAAAATCAAGATATTCATAAAATTCCGTATTTACCTGCATCACCGGGGCCGAACCACAGGCGCCGAGGCACTCCACTCCTTTCAGCGAAAAGAGTCCGTCGGGGGTGGTTTCTCCCACTTTAATGCCCAGTTTCTCTTCCAGCCGGGCCATGATATCCTCTCCGCCACAAATGGCGCATGGGGCAGTCTGACAGACCTCTATCACATATTTTCCGACCGGATCTATATAAAATTGCGAATAGAATGTTGCCACTTCATACACTTCGATGGGTGTAATGCCCAACAATTCAGCCACATAGTCCATAATATCCACATTCAGGCTGCCACCCAGCTCTTCCTGAGCTATGTGCAGAATGGGTATCAGTGCCGATTTCGCCTGTCCCTCCGGATAGTGAGTGATAATGCTTTTTACCTTTTCCAGCGTTTCGGGCGTAAAGCATACTCCGCTGTTCGTCCTGACGTGAAGTTTATGTGTAAATCTCTTTTCGCTCATTTTTTCTCTGTTTTGTGTTACTACTCTCTTTTCTCCGGATTAAGCATCCAGCTCTCCGGCAATAATATTCATGCTACTCATGGTCAGAATGGCATCCGACAGCATCGATCCGGTTATCATTTCGGGGTAAGCCTGATAATAGATAAATCCGGGACGACGGAAGTGCAATCTGTACGGCGTGCGACCTCCATCGGCCACCACATAAAATCCGAGTTCGCCGTTGGCTCCCTCTACTGCCGAGTAAATCTCCTTCTGCGGAACATTTATTTCGCCCATCACCATCTTGAAATGGCTGATAAGTGGCTCCATGCGGCTATACACCTCCTCTTTGGGTGGCATGTAGAAGGCAGGCACCTCTACGTTGAATTTTCCTTCAGGAAGGTTCTCCAATGCATTGTTTATCAGCTTAATGCTCTCCCACATTTCGGTTTGTCTTACACAGAAGCGATCGTAGGTATCTCCGTTTTGGCCAACAGGTATTATAAAATCGAAATCGCTGTACGACGAGTAGGGCTCCATCACGCGCACATCGTAGTCCACACCGGCTGCCCGCAGACACGGACCTGTGAAACTGTAATTCAATGCACGTTCTGCCGAAATCCCACCCACATTGATGGTTCTGTCCATAAATATCCGGTTTCGCATCAGCAAATTTTCAAACTGATGCAGCACCCCGGGCAAATCTTTCATCAACTGTCTGATTTTCCGGATTACTTCCGGCGAAAAGTCACGGTCGAAACCGCCCACCTTACCCAGATTGGTCGTCAGACGTGCGCCACAAATATCCTCGTAAATCTCATAGATTTTTTCACGCTCTTCAAACAGGTAAACAAAACCCGTGAGCGCGCCGCTATCCACCCCAATCACACTGTTGCAAATCAGGTGATCGGCAATACGGGCCAGCTCCATCACGATGATGCGCATATAGTCCACCCGCTTATTGGTCTCCACACCCAGCAATTTCTCTACAGCCAGATGCCACCCGATGTTGTTCAGGGGCGACGAGCAATAGTTGAGCCGGTCAGTCAGCGTAGTAATCTGATAGTAAGGTCTTCTTTCTGCAATTTTCTCAAAAGCACGGTGTATATAGCCGATTGTCTGCTCTGCATGCACGATTGTTTCGCCATTCATGGTCAGTACATTCTGAAAAATACCGTGAGTAGCCGGGTGCGTTGGCCCCAGGTTTAGCGTGCTGTATATCTTCTCATCCTCTTTGGTCAGATCCAAATGGTGTTCCGAATTTATAATATCCATCCCTTTTCTGATTTATGCTGTTGGGGGTTAACTCATTATCTCTCTTATCTTCCGAAGAAGCTGTCATCTTTGTCGGTGCGTGTAGCATCTTCCAGCGGATACTCCTTGCGAAGCGGATGATAATCCATAAACTCCACATTCAGTATGCGCGTCAGGTTGGGGTGACCTGTAAATTCAATTCCATAGAAATCGAAAGTCTCCCGTTCCATCCAGTTGGCACCCGAATAGAGAGAAACTATACTCTCCACCTGTGGACGTTTTTTGGTCACAAAGCACTTTATCCTCAGTCGTTTATTGGCCGTTAGATTGTGCAGATGATACACCACGCCCAGCTCCTTCTCCTGCTCCGGATAGTGTATGCCACACAAGTCCGTCAGAAAAATAAAACCACGCTCCTCTTTCAGCCAGGCTATCAGTGGCTTCACCACTTTGGCATCCACAGTCAGTGTCGGTATATCGGCATCCGCCTCCACACCCGATATCTCTTGTCCGAATTTGCCGGTCAGCTCTTCTATCAATACATTATAATCCATTCGGTCTTCGGTATAAGCAGTTTATAAAATTCCGTATTTCTTCATCAGCTCCTTATATTCGGGGCTATACCGGCGGCGAAGCGACTCATTGCCCACCAGTTCCTGTATTTTCATAAATCCCTCAATGATTTGCTCCGGTCTTGGCGGACATCCCGGCACATATACATCCACCGGCACCACCTTGTCTATACCCTGTAGCACGCTGTAGGTATCAAACACACCGCCGCTCGACGCACACGCACCCACCGACAGCACCCAGCGTGGTTCCGCCATCTGCTCATACACCTGTTGCACCACCGGCGCCATCTTTTTGGCAATAGTACCCATCACCATCAGCAGGTCGGCCTGACGCGGCGAGAAGCTCAAACGCTCTGCACCGAAACGCCCCAAATCGTAGTGCGCACCCATCGTAGCCATAAACTCAATTCCACAGCACGAAGTAGCAAACGGCAGCGGCCATATCGAATTCTTACGCGCAAGTCCCACTGCCAAATCGAGGCTTGTGGCAAAAAATCCCGGGGCACTATACCCCTCAGGCGCATCCACCAGATTATATCCTTTTGTATCGCTCATATACTGACTCTTATTTCGTTGCAAAAACAAATACCTCTACTCCTGATCCTTACTCCAGTCAAACGACCCTTTCTTATATATATAGAAAAACCCAAACACAAATATGCCCATAAAGAGTAGCATACTCAGGAAGCCATTCCAGTCGGTCTCTTTAAAATTGACCGCCCACGGATAAAAAAAGATCACCTCCACATCAAACAACACAAAAAGTATCGCTATCAGAAAATACTTAATAGAGAATGGGAAACGTGCATTTCCCTGAATCTCTATTCCACACTCAAAGTTCTCGTCTTTCTTTACCGATCGTACTCTTTTACGCTTGCTCGTTATCAGGTGAGTCACCAACATAGTGATTATAACGAAGGAGGCTGCCACAAAAAACTGAATCAACACAGGGAGGTAATCATTGGCTACATATAACTTTTCCATATTCCTATTTTTTTGACACTGCAAAATTAAAGAAATTTTTCCGTAATTGAAGGTTGACGAACGTTAATTTACTTTATATAGTTTGAAACCATACAAATTACACCATTCGAAAGCCCATAGCTTTACACCTTCAATTTAAAATCATTATTAATAACAAGCCCCCGACCCTTTTTGTTTAAACCGTCAATACATTCTTCTCTATACATTATTAATAATAGGGCGAGCCCTCGCCGGTTCACCTTTCAGCTCATTTTCGGGCCATTGTGGCCGGCTGTGGGCTCTACACTTCTATCCCTCTCGCGAAGGTTTCCACTTATATCGTCGAAAATTGGAGGCAATTTATATCTATCTTTTCCATATACCCGCTGCTGTTTTTCCCAACGAAGTCTGTCTGTGTTTTATCATTTTCACAGACCATTCAGCACCGGTAATTTCTTTACTCAAAGCATACTTACTATTTTGGTAAATCTCTTTCTTTTCGTCAAAAGGCTTCTGACCTGCTTTTATATTATTCAGTTTTGGCTCCAACAAGGTAAGGTTACCAAGCATATAAACAAAATTCAGGTGTTCATCGTCTGAGAAAATGCAACTCCAGCGCTCATCCATATTTTCAGGCAATATATGTTCAATTGTTCCATCATCTATCAGAAAGTCCGTTTTTATACCGCCTTCGAGTTGCCCCTCAATTTTATACAGAATATATCTGGCTATCTTTTTCTGCTGACTGTTCGACGTGTTAAAAGTCTTCAGTTCAAAATAATTGCGAAAAATATCATCAGAAATGTACAGATCCTTTAAATCGTCCATTGCCTGATTAGCAGTAGATAATGTTCCATAAAAAATTTTATTGGCAGTTTTGTTGTACGCCTTTTCCATTTCATTTGTTTGCAGTTTCCCAATCACGTTGTATCTGAACGAGATTACCATTACCCCATGCACCAACTTCTTAAACTCTGCAAAATCAAATTTTTCATATGCTACCATCAATAATGGATGACACAGCGTTACTTTAAATAGCATTAAACATCCCACATCTTCTTTCAATTGCCTGTCATTCAACCAAAGCTCATCTTCCGGATTAAACAGGGCATTGTAAGTATAGGCATAATTCTCCAGATGATCCAGCAAGCCCAACACCTGTTCATCTGTCTTCACCATTTTCTTTATGCTTTTAAATAGCTGATCTTTGGTTACAAACGAAGACCGTGCATTCTGATAATACCTCAGGAAAATCGGAAAACCTTCCAGTCCGATGGCATCAATAATTTTTTTCCATTGAATCTTCACTGCCTGCAGATCGTTGGAACTTTTTGCCACCAGTGAAAACAAGTAATTTTTCAGCAAATCTGTTGACGTTAACTCTACACCTCTGGAATTCAGTGTTTCAAAAACGGTATATGCATTCAATTCATCCACCACAGTGATTTGAATAAATTTTAGTTGCTCACCTATCAGTTTCGTCAGGAACGCGGCAATTTTTTCTCCGTTATTCTCTGTTTTAAACAGCTCATTAACCTGCTTTACAAAATATAGATATGCATTCCAGAGAAGTTTATCTGAATCTATTAACTTCATGTAATTTACCGGAGATCGGAATGTGAGCAATCGCTGCTGATAAAAGCCATCATTGTTTTCGTTCAAAAAAAGTTTGCTGGAATAGAGTAAAGATGACGGATCTTTTTGACCAATATACTGCTTCATCACCAAATCAGCTCTTTCTTTGTTCGCTTCTGCATCAATACCAGCTTCTGCCAATAACTTCAGTTTATTGATTATAGACAATGTCAACAAACTCAGGGTAGTAAATCGCTGCTGGCCGTCAATTATCCAGAATTGCTTGTCGCTCTGTTCGCCTTTTACCTGTAAAACAATCGAACCCATATAATGTGCTTCACCCGAAGTTGAGTTTATTGTCAGCAAATCTGCCCAAAGATCATCCAGATTATCCTGTTCCCAGGAATAATCACGTTGAAACTGAGGGACAAAATAAATTTTCCCGTTTCCCAGAATTTCATTCAACGTTAATGTTTTTGTATCTAATAAATTAGTCGATGCCATTGTATTCTCGTTTTACGAATAATCACATATTTAATTGCAAATGTACGAAAAATTTGTACCTTAATTAGTCATACGGTTTATTATTAGTGTCATAAGTCCGACTATCACCAGAGCGGGACTGTGTCACAGTTTCCCGGAATACACACCTTAGCATAGGACAAATTAGAATCAAAATATCTTGATAGCCAATATTTTCCATATTCATTACTCCTATTGTAAATATTTTATTATTTAATGGTGTTAACTCCTCTATTAAATATCTCTTTCACCATGCCAAACATCATTGCAGAAAAGTCTTCTTTAAACTCTTTGTTGTCAGAATACAATTTGTAAAGATCAAAGTTAGTCGTGATATGCTTTAGAAGTTCTTCGCCCACAACTTTATCACTGGTTATTCTCGCATTCTGATCATCAGAATATCTTATAGAAGTAATAAGTTCTTGATTTTTTGCCACATCATTTGCCACACTTTCCGCCATTTGCCTCACTTTATCCACATCTTCAAACTGAGTGCCATATCTGTCGTTGAATGTTTGTAAAATATTCGAAAGTCTATCTTTTTCAGGCTGGTTAGTGCTGCCGCGCATATCTGTGGGAATTGGCTTTAAATCGGCCCCTTGCTCCATCGCGATATTGGTGGTAGCCTCCAATTGCAAACGGTAGCTATCCATGTCAATATTGTCTAAGATTCCTTGCGCTAAATCGACAGGGGTATCACCTCCTAATTTGTTTTGTAAATGATTGACAAAGATATATAACCTTTCGAGGTAAGGATTTTCAAATGGTACAATCTGAGAAAGGAAAATATAGAGGCGAACATACGTTTTTACTTTTGCTCTGAAGTCTGCTTGCGCCTCTTTAGGTAGCTCATCTCTGAAAAAAGCTGAAGCACCATCCAGGATTGCATGTAGTTGATCTACCGACACATTCGCCAGGATTTTATTCGAAAACTCTATCACTTGTTCCTTCGAATAAACCTGATAATTATCCAACGCGTCTTGCAAATCAAACAGTTTGTTTGGATCAGTCGCTTCTCCTAAAATCGTACTTTCAAAATAGGGTTTAAATGCATTTTCAATTTCTTCGGTAGTGTTGGCGAAATCTAACACAAACGTATCTTTCTTGAGTGGATGACTTCTGTTTAGTCGCGATAAGGTTTGCACAGCATTTACACCACCAAGCTTTTTATCCACATACATGGTATGCAAAAGCGGTTGATCAAATCCTGTCTGAAACTTATTGGCAACGATTAAAAAACGGTATTCGCTCTTTTCAAACTCCACAGGAATAGATGTACTTGAAAATCCGTTTAAACTTGCTTCGGTTTGCCCCTCTATCTCACCCGAAAACGCTACAATTGCTTTGTATGGACAATTTATTTTGTGCAGATAGTCGTCAAAAGCTTTCTTGTATTTCACTGCATTTGCCCGCGAACTGGTCACCAGCATTGCTTTAGCCAAACCACTCATCCTTTTTTTCTGAACGACATTCTCCATAAAATGAGAAACAATCAATATCGTTTTCTTTTTCACAGCATGCTCGTGGCTTTCCACATAATGCTTTAGTTTTTTTTGTGCCTTCGTTTTGTCGTATTCCGGATCATCCTCAATCTTTTTGAGCAAAGCATAATAGCTTTGGTAAGTGGTGTAATTCAGCAAAACATCCTTGATAAAATCTTCTTCTATGGCTTGCTTCATAGAATAGAGGTGGAAGGCTCTGAATTTCATTTTGTCACCCTCTTGATAAGGTACACCAAACAACTCCAATGTTTTGTTTTTGGGCGTGGCTGTGAATGCAAAATAACTTGCATTTGGCAGCAATTTGCGTGATTGAATCAAGTCGGTTATTAAATCTTCTCCTGTTACAGTGTCATGGTCTTCGGTTTCTAGTTCGTCGTCATCTTCCAAAGGCAGGGCATGCCCTGCCTTTACGGCCAATGCTTCGTTAAGTTTCCGAGCCATCTGTCCGCTCAGACTGCTGTGGGCTTCGTCAATGATAATGGCAAAGTTCGTGCCCGGCAATTCTCCAATCTCTTCCACAATGTGTGGGAATTTCTGAATGGTAGTAATAATGATTTTTTTGCCATCTTCCAGTGCTCCTTTCAACTGTTTACTGCCTTCTGTAATAGCTTCTACCACGCCGGCAACTTGCTGAAACTGCTTGATATTGTTGCGTATCTGTACATCCAATACACGCCTATCGGTTACGACCACTACGGTATCAAATAGCGTTTTCTTGCCTTGTTTATCGTGCAGCCCTACCAATTGATGAGCCAACCACGCTATGGAATTCGATTTACCCGAACCTGCCGAGTGTTGAATCAGGTATTTCTGCCCGGCACCTTTATCTTGTGCATCGGCCAATAGATTGCGAACAGCAAGCAACTGATGATAACGAGGGAAAATCAATTTCTTATCCTTTTTCGTCTTCACGTTCCCTTTCTCGTCCAGGTACTCTTTCTCTTCCGTAATCAGTTGACAGAAGTTTTGGATGATGTCCGTCAAATTTCGTTTGGTCAATATCTCTTTCCAAAGATAGTCGGTCTTAATGCTCTCATTCGGTGGATTGCCAGCGCCATTGTTATGTCCTTTGTTGAAGGGGAGGAAGTACGATTTCTCTTTTTTGAGTTGTGTGCACATCCATATTTCTTCGGTGTCAACTGCGAAATTGACAATCAATCGACCTAAACGAAACAGTTCTTCGTTGGGGTCGCGTGCCTCTTTGTATTGCTTTATGGCATGGTTTACATTTTGCTTGGTCAGCTCGTTTTTCAGTTCAAACGTGATTACCGGAATGCCATTGATAAAAATCGCCATATCCAACGACTTTTTGTCTTTCGGAGAGAAATAGACCTGACGCATCACCGAAAACAGGTTGGCTTCATACAACGCATTGGCATCTGCATTGTAGGCAGATACAGGTTTGTTGTAAAACAAGTGCAATTTGGTGTCGGTGAACCCATCTGTGATTCCTTTGCGCAGCACTTCGATGATTCCTTTCGCCTGTATTTGGTCATTTAGGCGTTTCAATATCTTTTGCTCATACAGACCTTTGTGATAGGTTTTTAGCTTGGCAACCGCTTTGGGCTGCGTAGCTTCCAGAAACTGAAACAGCAATTCTCGATCCACACAGTTTACATTGTCGTAGGCTGTATTCAGGCGAAGCAGATAGTGGTTTTCATCCACCAAATAATTGGCGATGTGGGCTTCAAGACCTTTTTCGGTAGTGTCAGTTTGTTTGGTCATATAGTTATTGTTTGTTTTTCTCGAAATATTGTTTGAGGATGGTTATTGTAAAGTTGAAATGAGCATTACATAACTCATCATTCCAATTCTTATTTTCATAAACCAAATCTAATTTTAACGACTCAATATCACCCGCATTTTTCTTATAAATGAAATGTTGTCTTTTCTCACCAAAAGGTTTGTTGCTAAATTCAGAGTTTAGCCCCCTTGATACCAAAGCCATGTTGCCAAAAGAATGAAGCAGGTTTTCACTTACTGTATCTTCTGCAAATTCCTCTGTTTGAGGTGATATATGTTCTTTGGAATTTCTTGCATTTATGCGGTAATCTTTCCAATGCTTATATTGAGGTAGCATATTCAATTCATGCCACAAAACAAATTCTAATTTATAAAATAAGTAACCATTAAAGCCTGCCCCTAAGTTTTCATCATATTTAGATATGTCAATCGTATAATCAGTAAATCCAGTTTCCATCAGCTTCCTCGTTCTTTGAATTAGAAAAGAATCGTTAATGTTTTGTGTGAATAGAAAGTTATCGAGATGTTTTAAGTATTGGTAATAGTTTGAGTTGTCTTTTAATAATCTATGTATAAAAGGGGTCAACCAATATTGAGTCGCATTTTCTTGCGAATGATACAGTAGGCTCTCAAGCATTTCAACTCCTTTATTGCTACCGTCAATAATTCTTCGGATATACCAGGTTTTACCTTTGTATGTGTTATTTCTATAATCAATCTTTTTAAGCAGTAAAATTTCTTTATTAGGCTCAACTTCGACCCACTTAACTACATATTTATCAAAAGCTACCCGAACATTCCAAAGCAGTTTAATAAAATTCTTCACCTCGTTTTCTGTAGGCTCATTGAAATTATCTTTAAAAATCTGCAATAACTCTTTTTCATTGAGTTTTTTTATGTCAGGTTTTTTAGGAACAAGGTGAATACGAAGTGTGTGCAATAATAATTGTGGAAAAGTCAAGATGCTTCGCACTTTCTGAAATTCATCATCATTTGCATCTGGGTGGAAGTCAATATCATGTCTTTCAATTTCTCTTATTTTCCCATGCTTTAGTATTTCGGATAAACTTTTTGGTTTTTGCAATTCTATTGTTTCATTTTTACATCTATTAATAACCCTTTCCCAGATGAATCGATCTCCCCAACGATCATAACAGTCAGATAAGTTGCCAACGGATAATTCAAGTGCAAGACTTCTCTCAATATAAGTATCCATATTGGCACATGCATTCCAGATTTTACTATATTGAATACGTTCTCCCGGTTTAGTTATTTTCGAGAATAATAATGATTTCAATATGTCTTCATGCTGTAATTGAACTCCCCGATTATTTATAACTTCAAACATTTTACTTAAGTTGCTTTCGCTAGGTATATGCGTTTCGATAAGTTGTACATTGTTCTGAAGGAATTCGATAAATAGATTTTTATTAGAAATATTATTTTTGAACTTATCTTCAATAAAGGAAGCTATTTCTTTTCTGGCATCCTTTATTCTACCCAGGCTACCGCCCTCTTTAGTTTCATCTAAAACTATTTCATTTTCATCGATTAAATTTTCAAAATATCTTTTTACATCTTCTCTGATTGCAAAGTTTAATAACATTTTTCCAGATTCTTTCAGAACAAATCCTTTCATGCTACCTCCAATCTCAAAACCAAGCAGCCATAATGTCGTAAATCGCTGTTGCCCATCAACTAAATCATAGATATTCTTATTCTTATCAGGTCTAACAAGCAAGACACTACCCAAATGATAGTAAGCTTTTCGCGATTCAAAAGCATTATATAAGTCAAATAATAGAGTATTAATCTGTTGCTTTTTCCATACATATAACCTTTGATATCTTGGTACATTGTATAAATTATTGCTTTCAATTATATCACCAAGTGTAACAAGTCTTGAAGTTACATTCTTTATTTCTTCCATAACTTACGATATTTAAGGTCTTTTTTAGACCCGTAATAAGTGCTCAAACGATCATAATAACGAGTTCTCACAGATGATTCATTTTTGTCAAAAGTGATTGTTTTGTAGTTATCTTCAATTTTTGTAAGACTATTTATGTGTTCAAAAACCTCAATAGGTAAGAATGCTTGAGTTATAACATCTAAAATGTTTATTTTCTCCTTTATAATTAGTCTTATTGACTCTTCCTTTATTTGTTTCTTCTTTAGTCTAGATTCTCCAATAATATAATCGAAATATAGTATCGCTTCCAATAGTCCATCATCACCAAAATTGTCATAGTAGAGAATTAAACAAAGGTCTAAAAATTGCTTTAAATAATAAGACATGTCATTCGTGTAAACAAGATTATAGAATTCTCTCATTTTTTCTATTTGACTATCTTTCTCAGTATTGCTAACAAACAATAATTCTTTTACAGCTACATATCTTTGTGTATAGTGAAAAAAGTTCAACCCATCGTGTATAGGTTGCCTCAATGAAAATGGATAATCTAGTTCGTTTTTTAAGTCAATCTGCAAAGTTGTTAATTCTACTTTATTATCTTCAGTCCATTTTTGACGAATTGCTAATCTATTTTTAGTATTAGGGTATAATGGATAAGAGCAATCTGTTAATGATTTGTCTTTAATTGTTTGTTTTTGAAACGCTTTTAGAATGGCATCTTTATTCTCAAATTCAATTTGATTATTTCCTCTCCAGTTACGACCTCTCCAGAGAATTTTGTAAAATAATTGTGTTAAGTTATCATCATTATTTGTTTCCCATGTGTGAGCCACTTGATCTTGTATTTTCTCTGATTTTATTGATCGTAGATGATAGGCTTTTAAAAAATCTGTTGCAGACAATTTAACTGCTCGGTTGTTTAGTGTATCAAAAAAAGTAAAAGCATCATCTGCTTTTTTTGTAATTATCACAGTAAATCGAAGTCTATCTAAAAATTTCATCGATTGCAACCCATCAATGTCTGATTTACGAGCCCGAATAAAATCTCTAATTTTGACAATATTATTGACTGACAGTTGAGAATTGAACGAGATAGATTCATTTAGAGGGATAGATTTTTCAATTAGATGTTTTATAATAAGTAATGTCGTTAAACGCTGTTGGCCATCAACTACCTCTAATTGATTTTTATTTTTATTATCATATAGAAGGATATATCCAAGATAATATTCCTCAGAATTTTCTTTAGAATTAGCCTCTTCATTAAAGAATTCTTGTAAATCTTTGATTAGATCATCAACTTTATCGGTACCCCAAACATATGGTCTTTGGTATTCAGGTATCACAAGTTGCTTATTATTCAACTTGAATAATTCGTGAAATGTAACCTCTTTAATTGTTAGAGTTTTAATCGCCATTTTTTCTCAATTATTTATTAGACCTTCATCCATCAATATTTTCCTACCTCACTTCCCACCCTGTCTCTCATACTCTTTCAGCACCTTTTCCATTATCATTTTATTCATTTCTTCTTCACTCATATAAGCTTGTAGTGGTTCATCGGCATAGTAGGTATCCAGGTGGATCTGTTCGTAAAGAGTCCTAAACAATTTTCGATTACTCAGTTCGTGCTCTTCTGCATATTCCCACGAAATCATATATGCGTTTACTTTTTCGATGGCAAAGGTTATCAGATCTTCATCGTCATGTATTCCGTGTCGCCTCTTTATATTCACTAGCGCTGAGGCATATTTGTCGGCGTATAACTTTGCATATTCAATACTTTTATTATTTTGAATCGCCTGCTCATAAGCGATAGCATAATCTTCACAGTAAATTTCATCAAAGTTATCGACTAGCAAATCGGCATATAGATGAGCGAAAATCTCCGATTTTCCTTTTTTTATCAGTTTATTGTAGGTATCGGAGTAGGTCTTTGCCTTTTCAACAATATAGTCAGGATGTTCCATTTCCCGAAATAAATAGAGAAAATATTTTTCGAAATGTTCGTCGCCCCCCAGGCTTTTACAATAGATGACAAGCTCCTTTTCGGCTTGTTCAGGGTCATTGGCTTTCATGTCGAAATAGGTATGATAAGCGCCTCTTTCAACATTCTCGATGGTATGAGCCATTTCGTGTGCCCACTTCTCGCCATGTCCTTTATTGATCAAGTCAATAAAAATGTTCATATACTCTAAGCTGATAAAAAGTGCACTTGCTTGAATAGTGTATCCCGGCTCCAAATCATCATCGCTATCGTCTTTCATGTCGTCGTAAAGTTCGCCGAAACAGAATTGATAATACGCTAAAAAATTAGAGAAGTATCTCTTATCAAATTTATTTTCTTCGAATATCGATAGTAGCTCTGACTCTGTATGAGCCGTTTTTTTGTCTTCCGTCATATTTTCTGGTTATTAGATTTAATATTCTTCTTCATTTTCCGCAACCATACCTGTTTCGTCTTCCTGTTCCTCATCGTATGGAGACAATTCATCATGTAGAGACAAGGCATGCCTTGTCTCTACGTCGTCCATTTCGGGGATTTCAAAATCCCGCACATCAATCTTGCCCGTTACCGCTTCGGCTATCAGGGCGGTTTTGTATTCTTCTACCAAGGTGATTTCCTTTTCGATGGTGGAAATGGTTTGGTTGAATTTGGTGGTTTCTTTTTCGATGTGAGAACCTATTGCGCATTGTTCGAGAACATTAGGGAAAGCAATTTCTAATTCAATTAATTCAGAAGCATTAATTGCAGGATAACTTACACCATAAGAATCCGCACATACTTTTTGTATGAAATAATTAGCACGGACTGAAAAGTTTAAAAAAGTGCTAATGATTTTAGCCTTTGGTCTTAAAACAGCAAAGCCTGTTGAAACTATTAGATTTTCGCAATCTTCTGAAATTAGAGTTATTGCTTTCAAATATGTTCTAACAGTAGAAATTATAACATCTCCTTCTTTAACAATTCGTTTTGCTCGAGAAGGTGCGTCTTTGAACTTATATTTAACAATTTCAGCTATGTCGCCTGCATCATTAACATTTCCAATATCAATATATCTTAATTCAAATTCAGGATTTGTTTTTTCATTTAAAGTTTCATCATTCAATGAAACCACATATTTCAACTTCCTCACCTCCCAATGTTCAGGAATATCACCCAGCCATTCAATGCCCGAAGGTTTCATTTTGGCATTGGGGTCTATGCCTTTGGTTACGGAATGATTGATAATAGCAGCTTTCTGCTCGTTGAGTAGTTTTATCAATTGCTTTTTCTTGCGGATAAAACGGTCGATTTTTGCGAGTTTATAATTTAAGAAATCAACAATTTTAGCCTGTTCTTGCTGATTTGGAAAAGGTAATAGCATTGACCGCAAATCATCTCTTGATACTTTAAGTCTCAAAGTGTTGTATTTCCCTTCTCCTCTGTCAATGGCCATTAATCCTCGGCCTAGGCTATACAAAAACCCTTGAACGATTCTGGTCCTAAATATATATTCATAAAATTTGGTAGCATGTGCATTATTCTGACCTCCACTGTATGTATAATAAACTGGACTTACACAACCAAAATACTTTGATACTCCAACGGCTCCGACAATCATATTCATGCTATTGAATACTAAATCACCTACGTAAGCCAACTTGTATTGGGTGTAATCGTCTTTAAATCGGTCTAAATTTGTCGTTTTTTCTGCATATAAAGTGACTCCTTTGTCAATGGAAAGGGATAATATTTCAGTACACCTGATTGGATTGTTTTTTTCATTGCGTTCTGTTAGAATATTTTTAAAGGATAAAACCTCCCAATGCTCAGGAATCTCTCCCAACCACGCAATGCCGGAAGGTTTGAATTTGGTATAGGGTTTATATTTTGTCATAGAATTTGTCATTTTCCCATTTCAGGGGATTGGTGAAGATGTAATCTGTAATGGTGTCAAACGATTTTGGGTCGCGAATGATGTGGTCGTGAAACCGGGATTGCCATTCAAATTCCAATCCCAATCGGTTGGCGTGTTTGGTTATCGCCGATTTGTATCCACCAATAATGGACGAAACGGAATTTTTCCCCTGGTTTTGAAACCGTTGTTGCCCGATTGTTTTTGGGGGTTGGTCGGGTTGGTGGTGGGGTTGGTCGGGTTGTAGAGACAACGCATGCGTTGTCTCTACCGTGTGCGTCGCCCCCACGTTGTCCATACCGTTGTCCCCATTCCCAACGTTATTCCCGTTATCATTGACGTTGTTCCCGTTTTCGCCATCCAATAACAAAATGCCGTGTATATGATTGGGCATTACCACAAATTCGCCTAATTCAATTCCGTGGGCATGATTTTTAATTTCGTACCACAACAAATCGGCGATTACGCCTACATTGGATAACACCATCTTTCCATTTTCTACCTCACCAAAATAATGCACCCGATCTTTGGTGCAAATGGTAATAAAATAGATGCCTTCGTTGGCATAATCCCAATGCTGCAAACGTGTCGAAGCAATTCGGTATTTGTTTCGAAATTTTTCGGTCATCGTTTATTCAATTATTTCTTTCAACAAACCATCGGTTTCCTGTTCCAATTTCAGAATATCTGCTGCAATCTCGCTCAAGGGTCGAAGGGCCTGGTATTGGTAAAAATATTTGTTGAATGCGATTTCGTATCCCACCTTCATTTTGGTTTTGTCGTACCATGCATCCGGTGCAAATGGTAGAACCTCGCGTTTGAAATATTCGTCGCAAATGGATATGGTATTGATAGAGACAACGCATGCGTTGTCTCTACGCATCGGCACGTTTTCGATGTCTTTTTGGCTGCTGTCCGATTTGGGTTTGCCTTTGGCATCTTTTATGATGTTGCCTTTTTCGTCTTTTTCGGGTTGATGCACGCTGATTTGGTAGAATCCAAAATCTTCATTATCGAAAATTTTGCTGTACTCGTTCTCTTCAAACACAAAATACATCTCCTGTATGGCGTCTATGTGCTGACTCGTCAATTCGTTACGCTTGCTGCCCAACGATTTACGCATTTTCTGAAAAAATTCACTACCCGAAGCATTGATCAACTGCACCTTTCCTTTGCGCTTTTCCTCTTTTGCATTGCTGATAATCCAAACATAGGTGGCGATACCCGTATTATAAAAAATATCGTTTGGCAATTGAATGATACATTCCAACAAATCGTTTTCGATAATGTATTGTCGTATTCCGCTCTCGCCACTACCTGCATCGCCGGTGAAGAGTGCCGAACCGTTGTGTACAGAGGCAATGCGACTGCCACCATCTTTCGGGTCCTTCATTTTCGAAAGCATGTGCAGCATAAACATCAATTGCCCATCGTTGCTGCGGGTGGTCAGGCAAGTCTCTTCCAGTTCCCCTTTGAAATTTTTGATTTTCAGGTTGAAGCGTTTATCTACAATGCTAATCTTTCTATCTGTCCCCACATTCAGGTTATCAATATCCTGCTTCCAGGTGGTGCCGTAGGGTGGGTTGGTAAGCATGAAGTTGAATTTCAGGTCAGGGTCAAAGCCGTATTCGCTCAAGGTTGAGCCAAACTTAATTTTGTCGGGGTCTTCGCCTTTCAGCAGCATATCCGATTTACACACAGCATACATCTCGCCCGTGTTCTCCTGTCCGTAGAGGTGGAAGGTGGCTTTCGACTTTATCTCTCCCTCGGGGTTGGTGGCAAAGAGTTTCGATTGCGTGAGCATCGCTCCCGAACCTGCACAGGGGTCATACACCAGGTAAGTCCCTTGTTGAATTTTATCTTTTACCGGCAAGTAAACCAAATGGGTCATCAATTCGATAATCTCCCGGGGTGTGAAGTGTCTCCCTGCGGCGGCATTGGTCTTTTCGTTGAATCGGCGAATCAAATCTTCGAACATATAGCCCATCGCCATTGGCGATATTTTGTCGGGACTTAGTTCCACTTTCGGATTACAAAACTTCTCAATCAGCGAAAACGTGATACCTGTATTCTCAAACGTCTCCAGCTGGTTGCGAAACTTGAATTTGCTGATAATATCCTGAACATTCTCTGAGAAACCATTGAGGTAGTTCAGGAAATTAGTATCAATATTTTTCGGGTCATCCAGCAGCATCTTCATCGTAAAAGGAGAGGTGTTGTAGAATGCCAATCCGGTGCCGTGTTGTTCGCTGGTCAGCAAACCCGATAGATTGTCTATTCTGCTTTTAAACTCTTCGTGTGTTTTCAGCACCTTCTCTTTTGTAGGTTCGAGTGCCAAATCCAACCGACGCAACACGGTCATAGGAAGTATCACATCCTGATACTGGTTTTCGAGAAATTTATTAATCAACACATCGTCGGCAACTGTCCAGATGAAGTTAATGATGGGTTGTAGATTTTGTGTATTTAAACTCATTTATTTTTATCTCTTTAAAAAATATATATCAACTTCTGCAATGTAATTTTATAAAATGTTTTTATGTTGTCAAATTACATTTACTTATTTCAGCTCACTGCTATCATCTAAATGTTTTAAGATGTCGTTTTCAAATGACAAAGTTAATTAAAAACACTATATTCCCAAATAAAAACAAATCTTATCTTATAAACTATTGAAAATGGTAAAATGCTTCACTCCATTACACCCATTCGGCTAAAGCCCACCGTCTAAATATCCTTTATAAAATAGCCTGAAGCCCAATCCGATTCAACAACACCATCCGCACCTCACAAAACTGCAACGAAGTATAATATGCGCATGCCATGCATGGCGAATAAAATGAAAAATGAATGAGAAAAACGAATCAAAAAAAAACGAACCATAGCACAACTTAAGCATAACTATTGAGCAATCTCGTTTAATTCTCTGAAATAATGAGGTAATTTTGCTGTCGTTCTGCTCAAATAGAGTATAGCAGGACACTAGTATTCATTTAAAATAAAAACAAAAAATGATCACACTCAAGTTGATCCAACGTCCGAATCCAAAGGACGCAAAAGCACCACGTAAATATTACGTGAGTGCACAGAGTGCCGGAGAGGTAACTCTGGAGAAAATGTCGGAATTGATTTCCGAAAAGTGTACACTGACCATCTGATGGATGGCAAAATAGTGCGTTTCGGTACGTTTGGCTCTTTTCAGTTGG
>CAZHNZ010000007.1:0-52922 GCA_964534355.1 uncultured Parabacteroides sp. | reverse complement strand
CCGCAAAAAAGGCCAAAACCTCGACCTCACCAACCAAACACCCGTACTCACCGGCACATTCCCCGATGGTCAGGGCTGGAAAGAGGTCGCACTGCCCGCCGTGGCCGAAGGACGATACCTCTGCTTCGAATCGCTCAGCGCACAGCGCCCCACCGACAAGTTCGCCTGCGTGGCCGAGCTGGAGGTGACCGGCGAAGATGGCGCCGTTTTGTCGCGCAACAAATGGAAAATCCTCTACGCCGACAGCGAAGAGATTACCGCCGGCAACCACTCTGCCGACAAGGTGTTCGACATGCAGGAGTCCACCTTCTGGCAGACCGAATGGGCATCTGCCCGCCCCACTCACCCGCATCAGGTGGTCATCGACATGGGCGCAACGGTCAAAATCAAATCCCTGCGCTACCTGCCCCGTTCCGACAAAAAGGTGGATGGTAACATCAGGGATTTCCGCCTCTTCATCCAAAAAACACCGTTTAAATATTGATTTTCAATAGTTGTAATATTGCACCCGCTTCATCCATTTTTGTGGATGGGGCGGGTGTTTAATTTTTGTAAAGTCTCTATGGACAACATCCAGCCCTCCAGCGCCAATACTATGTACAGATGTAAATATTTTTACTTATTTTTTAATGTAATATGGTATATATTTCGTAAATTGCACCCAATTATATCCATCGCGACTATTCAAAATAGCCAATAACTTAATACCAACTATCTATAAAAAAACACACACAATGGCACAACCTTTAAGCACCTGTCAAACAACACCTTCGTCCGGAAAAACATTCATTTTGGTAATGCTTTTTATCCTGACCGGTTTTTCATCCCTGTTTTCCCAGTCGGCAGATTCCGTTTGTACAAAATTGGCTGAACGGATGGAAAAGCTAGCCCACAACAATGCTCCGGAATTGATATACATCCAACCCAGCAAAGGCATTTACGAAATTTGCGAGGATTTGTGGTTCAAAACATACGTGCTCGATGCTCAATTTTTCACTTCGTCGCCTGTGAGTAAAACCCTGTATATGCAACTGATCCATGAAGCGTCACGAAAGGTGGTGTGGCAGGAAAAATATGAACTCAACAACGGAGTTGCAGACGGGCACATCTTTCTGTCCGACACCCTCGCCGAAGGCAATTACTTTCTGGCAGCATATACGCCATTCTCCTTCTTCGCCGACAAAACGGAAATGAAAGCAGCCCGCAGGGTCCTGTTGAAAAAGGAAGTAACGTTCAAACCTGCAGATTATTACAAACCCTCTCCATTAATAAACGCCAAACAGATTATTCATTTCTCCGCCTTTCCCGAGGGTGGCAACTGGGTGACGGGGATTCCCGGAAAAATGGCTTATAAAGCAATAAACACCGATGGAACGCCCGCAAATGTAGAAGGTACGTTGTGGGAAGACTCTACTCTTTTGCAAAAATTCAAGAGCATACATGCCGGCATGGGAAGCTTTGGGTACACTCCGATTGCGGGTAAAAAGTACGGTATCCGCCTTTCCGGTCAGGACACCCTTATTCGTTTGCCCGAAGCTCAGCCACAGGGTATCACATTGCAACTGGCAGGCAGGAGTAAGGAATTTCTCGAGTTTCTAGTATCTCAAAGTGACTCTTTGCCCGAACGCCCCGTTTATCTGCGGGCGCAGATGAGGGGAATGAATTGTTGCATTGCAACAGCAACGTTAAAAAAGAAACTGATCATTCGACTACCGCTGAAAGAATTTCCCTGTCAGGGTATTGCAGAGGTCACCCTGTTTGCCGACAGCCTGACCCCGATCGCCTCACGGTTAGTCTATGTGAATCCGGAGAAGAGCCTCTTCATAGAGGCGCATCTGGATAAAGAGCGCTACCTGATAAGAGAAAAAGCCGTATTAAAAATTAAAGCTACCGATGAAAACGGAAGTCCGGTCGAGGCTAATTTAGGCATAAATGTCTTTGATAAACTATTTCAGAATACGGATGACCCTGAAAACATCCTCTCGCATTGCCTCATCACTTCTCAGCTGAAAGGCAAAATCTATAACCCCGCCTATTACTTTGATCCCAAAAACCTGAACAGGGCAGATGGTTTAGACTTATTGTTGCTCACACAGGGTTGGAGCCGATATGTATGGAGTGAAGTCGCCTTACAGGAAAACGATAATAAAAACCAACCCGTAATTTTTGATGGCATACGGGGCGAAGTGCATGTTACCCGTCAGAAACAAGAAGTGAAGGGAACGACTCAGATTATCAAGAGCTTTAACATCGGGAATAATACAAAAACAAATTTGATTGCCACTGACACTTTGGGGCAATTTACGGTATCTCCGGAGATATTAAAAGAATGGCAGGGAGGGTATTTCTATCTTAAACCACTCCTTTCCGACGAGTTCAGCCCTAGCATCGACATTAAAGAGCCCTTCGGTATAATCAATGGAATTACAAAAGTTAAAGAGATCAACTACCCGTTACCTGCTCCTACTCTCTCAAAACCGACTACCTTCAATGAGCCGGTTGTGAAAAGTCGTAGAGTCGTAAAACTTGGTGCCGTCACCGTAAAGGGGAGAACCTCAACTACCAGAGGCCGATACAGAGGAACTGGAACCAAGGGGCATTATTATTGTGTAAATTTAATTTTAGATTGTGATTATCACAGGAATGCGGTTAATAATACTGTATTATCTGAAGCCGAATATTTAAAGATAGTAAACTACACCTGCATAAAAGCTTATGCAGCGCATCGTGAATTTTACGAACCGAAATATGACATTGTCGATTCCCTGAATTTCCCCCAAGGAGATTATCGCAACACTCTGCTCTGGAAACCGATGGTTAAAACCGATGAAAAGGGAGAGGCCTCTGTGCCATTTTTCTGCTCCGACATCAATACCGGTTTTGTCGTCAACATCGAAGGGCTTAGCAAAGGAGGACTGCCGGGAGCAAGCAAATTGGAGTTTTTTGTGTCTGATCCCAAATTGCACAAAAAAGATATTACAAAAAACGCTGCCGCTGACCTCCGTTGATCGGCAGTGCGAATAAAAAGATGCCATTGAGCGAAGCAATCTTAAAAGTGGCTTCAGTCAGTTTTTATTCGTTAACCGGATTTTTATACGTCTGACAGCACACCCGCTTCGTCCTTTCAGGGGATGGGGCGGGTGTTTTATTTGTTAAATAACGCTTCAATGATAGTAAAAACACTGCTATTTCGTTTGTTTTAGTAGTATTTTTACTATCTTTGCACTGAATGATTTGTATTTGTAGATATGATACTAAAAGTCAAAACCGTTTTAGAGATGCTTCATGATGATGGATGGGTGCAGGTCGCCTGCAAAGGGAGCCATCGTCAATTCAAGCACCCGACAAAAAAAGGCCGGGTTACGGTCAACGGAAAACCGAGTGATACCCTTGATGATTTTCTGGTAACAGTATCTTCAAACAGGCTGGTTGGAAGTAATCTACACATATTTAGAAATGAGATTAATTCAGAGTAAATAATAAATCGAACACCTAATAAATAAACATTATGGAAACCATCAAAGTGACAATTAGTTGGTTAGACAACTATGGAGCTTATTCTGAGAAATTTCCCGGATGCGTGGCTACAAATAAAAGTCTGGAAGAGGTAAAAGATGCATTTAAAACCGCATTTCAACTACATCTGGAAGGCCTGCTGGAAGATGGTGAGGATATTTCCGATGATATTAAAAATGGCAATTATACCTTCGAATTTGAGCTAAATGCCCGCGCGTTATTCCATCATTACGATAAAATTATCACCCGGTCAGCTCTATCAAGAATTACCGGAATCAACGAGAGGCAACTGGGCCATTATGCTACCGGAAGAAGCAATCCAAGGCCAAAACAACGCGAAAAGATAGTAGACGGATTACATAAAATTGGCAAAGAATTTCTGGAACTCAGTTGAAATTTTGCCAATACAACCATCACCCCAAAAAGTGCGCCGCATGAATGGCAATCGTCTTTTCGTCGAAATATTTTGTTTCGGGGTCGTTGGATAGGAGAAATGCCTTTTTTACAGGCTTGTCCAGGAAATCTTCGAGGTTGAACAGATGCTTGGCATCGGTCCGGCTGACCCTTTCGGCCATTTTTATTTCGAAAGCATAATAGAAATCCTGATATTCGAGCAACAAATCCACTTCCCGCCCATCGTGTGTGCGCAGAAAACTAAACTGAACCGGCAAATCGATGCTTTTGGCCTGTTTGTAGATTTCGGATACAATGGCACTTTCGTACTCATTGCTGGTGAGGCCACCCCGTTTGTTTAATACGGCATGAATAACACCCAAATCCATGTAATGCACTTTCGACGATTTGATCAGTCGTTTGTTGGCATTGCGCGACCACGACGGCAATACAATGGCCTGATAACTCATTTCGAAATACTTGATGTATCGCTGAACTGTCTTTATCGTGATCCCCAACTGTTTGCCAATAGATGAGGCATTCGTAAGAGACGATGTATTGAGAGCCAGATATTGCTGCAACTTGACAAAGGGCTCCAAATCGCGAAACGACGCCAGATCGCGCACATCCCGCTCTAAATAGGTTCGCACATAATTCATCAGCCACTCCGTTTTTTCAGCGGGTGTGCTATCTGCACCACTTACTGCCGGATAGCCGCCAAACGTAAGGTAATGATTATAAGCCGTCAGCTTCTGCATATAGTTGCTGTCCAGCAAAAAAGAAGGCAAATATTCTCCCCCCAATTGCAGCTGCACCTCCTGTTGAAAAAGAGATAATATGACAGGATCGTCCCAACCGGTTGTTTTCAGCTCGGGAAGTGTGAGTGGAAATATTTCGACAATGGTGCATCTGCCGGCCAAACTTTCGCGCACTTTTTCCATCAGCAGCAACTGACTCGAACCCAATAAAACATAGCGCGGCTCGTCCCACTGATCGTAAGTCGATTTGATGCTTTCGATTAGTTGTGGCTCCTTTTGCACTTCGTCGAGAATGGCTTTGGGGTAAATGGTTTTCCATTGCTGAGCTGTCAGATTGCTAAACGTGCTGCGCATCACCGGATCTTCCACCGATATATAGGTATAATCGGGGAAAAGACGCCGCACCAGAGTGGTTTTGCCCGTTTGCCTTGCCCCGGTCAATACCAGAATTCTACCAAACCGCGAAAGGCTCTTTTTAAGTAACACCTGCGAATATTGTCTGTTTATCATGTTGATTGGTCATTGAGTTTTGCCATCAATTAACAACACAAAAATAGTACAAATTGGCTTCAATTCCAAATATTACGCCAAAAAGTGGAATTCAATTCCATTTTTTACGCCAAAATATGGAATACAAGTACAGATATTACGCCAAACAAGAGTAATAAAATATAAATTTCTAAATCCCGCCGATACTTTTTTCTGTAAGAATTATTCCTCTTTGTAACAAGGGTTACATTTTCTCATCGGGCACGGTTGTACCTTTGTAGCATAATCCAATAAAAAACTAAACGTATGACACCATTTCAATACGCACCGAAGAGAGAGGACAAGGCTTTCCCTACTTCCGAAAAATTCAGTATGACCGACAAAATCCAATATGCCGAAGGAGCAGTAGTCAGCAAAATAATCATCCGCAACGAGCGGGGCAATATCACCCTCTTTGCCTTCGATAAAGGCGAGTTTCTGAGCGAGCACACCGCCCCCTTCGATGCAATTGTGCAGATACTCGATGGCGTAGGAGAAGTGGTGATTAATGGCACGCCGTTTCTGTTGAACACCGGCGAAAGCATCATTATGCCGGCAAATATACGCCATGCAGTGAACGCCGTGGAGCGGTTTAAGATGTTGTTGACTATGATTAAATAGAGCGTATTTATTCATTTAAACAGCGTTTAAACGAATAAATAACAACTATAATTAACTCATTATTGATTATTTTTATTATTTACAAACAGTTCTGCTTCGGCCTAAATTTCTATTTGAAAGGCAAAATAAAACATAAATTAACTCTACAAAGAGACATTTCCCCAAAATTGAGACATTTTGAAGGTTTTCCCGAAACTTCAGGTCTTTTTTTCAAAACTTCAAGTCTTTTCCCGGAAACTTCAAGTCTTTTTGGTCGAAACTTCAGGTCTTTTTTGGCCCATTTTCAAAAAAAAACACCCCCGAAACCTGTTGTTCCGGAGGTGTTTTCAATACTTTTCTTCGTATATCGAAATGACCCTTTTTCTGCCCGCATAAATCGTTAGCTGGTCGGTATGCCGAACGCTTCCGGCAAATATGTCTAAGAGGGTTGGGGGCGCACGCTTTTCAGGGCGGCGATGCGGAGTGTAAATTGATATTTCGAAGTCTGAATTTCATTATTTGGCTCTAATATTTTGTCTTTAAATCTGGTTTATTCATATTCTTATCGCTCTGCTTCACAACTGCCCGAAGCGATAACAACGGCAAACTTACAAAAAAATAATGATAAACGATAGTAATCTGCTTGGGTTGTTTAAATATTTTTCGAATGCAGCAAAGTTGTTAGAATAATTTTGATAATTTTGCGTTTCTTTCTTCGTGAAAATATTCAACGATTCTACTAACAAATTAAAATCCAAATGATAAAACAACTCTCAATTATCGCTTTTCTCACCTTGCTCATTGCAGAAAACCTATCGGCACAAAACACAGTTTCCATTTACGAAGTGGGTATTCCGGTGGTAAAATGCGAAGACAATTATAAGAATCTGATTGCCAACTGGACAATCAAAAACATAACCAATGCGCAGGAATTCAGCGGATTCCGATACGAATTTATCGAAACAATCAATGACTCGGTCCGATACAACTATTACCGGAATCATTTCTCGGGTTTGGAGATGCTTTGCTCGGCCGCATCCGTTAACACAGGTGAAAGTTTCGAAGGAAACAGACATACCAGATATAGGTATCAGCGCATCACACCCGGGTACAGAAGCGAACAATACAATATTAGCCGAATGGGTGATAAACAAAGAGAGATTATGTCTGACAGTTTATTAAGCTGCATATTTGCCCTGTACAAAAAAGAGCTGAATATTGACACTATGAAGCTGAAACAATATATGAACAGGCAGGAGACAGAAAAAGTAGAATACATGTCCCCTACTTCAAAGACAATTCGAAGAAGGGAAAGATCGGTACAGCAAAATGAAGTGTTGTCTGTCGATACAATATCTGCCGCACACATGGATGTTGCCATAAAAAGGACAAAAAAGGCAGAAGAATTAAGTCTGGCTGACAGACGGCAATTAATAATGGCAGATATTCTATCCGAGCGTTTAATATTGCAAAAAAGTTTTACATCAAAGGTAAATATTGGCGATCCGGTCTATGCTGTGCATTTCGACTTTCTGGGCAAACACTATTCTGACTACTCTATTTGTAGTGCGAAAACCGGGAAAGTGTTGTGCGACTGGTTTGGTATGTCGATTCAAATCGAAAAAGGAGAGGATAATAAGTAAACTTTCAATATCAATAATAGATCTGACTGCTATGAAAAAACACATTACTAATATAATTCTTTTGCTTTTAATCTTTTTGATAATCACTCATCTGCTTTCTATGTTTTGTCCGGAATTTGGTGTAATATTTATGATAATCTGCGAAATATTCTTTGCCGGATACCTGATTCTTTTACTTATTGCAATAAATAAACAAAGAAAATTATAAGCAATTTAACAATCTTTTCAGCAGCTATACGCAGGCGTACAATAAAATATATAACCGCATGGGCTCGATAATAGTAAAAATGACAGATGGACCGGATAATTTTGTTTCTATACATCAAAGCAACCTCTCTCATTTCGGATTAGAAGAAGAATTGGTGTAATTTGTTGCTTGCAGGGGCAAAACGATTCCGGGAAACAGCATCCAAAACACAATGAATGATAATCAAAGCTCAGGGCTTCTAAAATAAATAAAAACAGGCGAACAAACTATCAATGTGTGTGTTTCGAAAGAAAAAGCGCATCACTTTGATATATGTGCTATTGAGATATCGCAATTGTTCACTTAATACTGAATTTTATGAAGAAATTTATCCTCGCTATGCTTATCGCTGCCTGCATCGGCACACAAACAAAAGCAGTTACCCGGGCTGCATTTATCTACAATACAGACCTGACCGATGCAAACGCATTCAAAACATTTCTTGAGTCGAATGGATTTACGGTAAGTCTGATTGCTGTGGCAAACACGATTACTACAAACTATTCGAACTACGATGTGATCATCACAAGTCCGGCCTCATCGCTCACCAAGGAGCAGATGGATACAATCAGCTCAAAAAACAAACCAATCGTTTCGATGGGTAGTGGCGGCTACAATTCGCTTGGGCAGTTGTCGCTCGAAATTGGCAAGCCATACGGCATGTCCGGAACTGAAAACACGATGTTTGTAGAAAATGCCTCGCTGACAGTTTACAATACGCCCAAAAAGGTTTCTGTCAGTTCGGGCGATTCTATCCGTCTGTTTTCGGTGGCAGCCACGTCATCACCGGCCCGAATGATATATGTGCCGGTGTCCAAACCGTATATCGAAGGACTTGTGAGATACAGACCCCTCTACTATTCGGTGGTTCGGCAAAATGGAAAGTTCACATTCTGGGGATTTGCTCTATCGCCGGCAAGTATGACACAGGCAGCCAAAGATCTGTTTATCAATGTGGCATCGGCCCCCCTTGCCACAAGCATTGCAGAGTGGTCTGCACAAAAAGAGGGCAAACTGGTGGTGAACCGCCAATCTGCCACACTTACAGTAGGCGGATATAGCGGTGATGAAACGGTATCGGTATATGATTTGAGCGGCAAAATGGTAATCAGAAGTTTGCAACAGCCCAACATCAGTTTGTCAGAACTTAAAAAAGGAGTTTATGTCGTTCGGATAGCATCGACCAAAGGATTGATATCTAAGAAATTCGTCTATTAAGAAGATTGTGGATAATTGATAATGAGGCGGTTTTGCGAAAAAGCACTATCTTTGCCGCGAAAATAAAAAACAGCGGGATGAAAAAGTACAAAATGCTGGTGCTCGACCTGGACGACACCTTACTGAGAGATGATTATTCGATTTCGGACAGGAATAAACAGCGATTGATGGAAGCTCAGGCTGCCGGTGTAAAGGTGGTACTGGCATCGGGTAGGCCAACACCGGCCATGATGCAGTTTGCGGATGAGTTGCGGCTTGCCGATTTTGATTCGTACCTGATTGCTTTTAACGGCGCCGTAATCTTATCGCTGAAGCAACAGCAGGTTTTGTTTGAGCAGAGTCTGACCAAAGATGAGGTACATAGCCTGCACGACTTCAGCAAGAGACACGATTTGCACATCATCACCTATTCGGACCGTGGCGTGGTGAGCGAAACACATTCGCCCTACATAGATGTAGAGCTGAAATTAACAGGGCTGCCACACCACAAGGTAGATTGTTTCAAAAGCGAAATACAGCAACCGGCGGTAAAGTGCATTTTGCTCGAAGAGCCTCAGTATCTGAAAAAAATGGAACAGCTGTTGAAGGCAGAAAGAGAAGATTTGAGTGTGGCGAGATCAAAACCATTTTTTCTGGAAGTAATGCCACAGGGCATTGATAAGGCAGCAGCGCTGGATTATCTGGCCCAAAAGCTGAATATAACAGCCGACGAAATAATAGCGGTTGGCAATGCCGGAAATGACCTGAGCATGATTGAATATGCGGGTCTGGGCGTTTGGGTGGACAATGTGTCGCCCGAGCTGCGGGACAGAGCCGATGCAATTGTTTCTTCGAACAACAGCGACGGTGTAGCCGAGGTGGTGGAAAGATATATCCTGAATTTGCCCTAAAAAAGAGTACTCATTATTTTGCAAAAAACAAAAAATTTGTACATTTGCAAAACAAAACAGCTCTATCGGGGTGTAGCGCAGTTGGTAGCGCACTACGTTCGGGACGTAGGGGTCGGACGTTCGAGTCGTCTCACCCCGACACGATAAGCAAGAGGTTGACTCAATACAGATGAGAGCAACCTCTTTTTTATTACTACAAATAAATAAAAACAGATGAAAGTATTGGTGACGTACGCTATACCACAGGAACGTGTGGATGTGAAACTGGATGGATGCAGTATCCGTTATTGCGAGACAGGTATTGGCAAAGTAAACGCAGCACTGGCTGTGTCTGAGGCTATTACAATCGAACAGCCGGACTGGGTGCTGAACATTGGCACGGCGGGTTCGGTGTCGGTGCCGGTAGATTCCATCGTTGTTTGCTCGCAGTTTGAAGACCGCGACATGATCAAATGCAAGGATTTCGGGGTAGATTATCACCACAATTTTGAGGCTGAGCTGGCGGGTATTGCGGCTATATCGCACTGGGAAACAGGGCATACCTGCAATACAGGTGACTCTTTTGTGACCCAAACCGAGGGTAGCGCCGAGGCATACGACATGGAAAACTTTGCCGTAGCTGCTTTGTGTAAACGAAAAAATCTTCCCTTTGTTTCTGTCAAATACATCACCGACAAAATCGGCGAAAACTCGGTGAAACACTGGGAAGACAAACTGGAAGATGCAAATGCCGGCTTACAGGCATTTTTAGGCCAATAATCAGAATTCGCCGTCGAATGTGTCCATGTGACGCACTCTCTTCTCTTCGAATATATCGTTGATTTTGATAAGGATACCGGTCTCTTCTACTTCGCCGAATCCATCGTTGATAGCCGTGCCAAACACACGCATCGAAGGCGACAGATTCATATAAGCATTGACTAAAGGCGGAATATTAAAGCCTAATTTACGCACTTCTGAGTTGAGCACCTTGTAGTCATCTTTGAAATTTCCGGTCGAGAAAAGTTTGTCCAATTCAGCCGGATCAGTATCGAAGTGCGGGGTAATTGGCGTAATTGGGAAGACCAATTTTTCGGGATCGGGGAAATATTTTTGCCAAAAATGCAGAATCATATCGCGCGCACCCTGGTGAAAACTGGGATACATGGTCACTTTCCCAAAATAATATTCGAGTCCCGGCTTGATTTTGGGCAGAGCACCAAGCCCATCCCATAAATTATCGAGTGCAAAGAGCGCTTTTGCCCCTGCTTTGGACGATTGATATTCTAATGTCACAAACGAACGCCCCAATTCGACCGTAATAGGCAGATATTCGCGTATAAACTGCTCAGACATATTGAACATATGCCCGGTGGCCAACATCGGATGGCCGTGTTCGTCGAAACTCACCTCATCGCCATACATAAACCGATAACCACCGATAATTTCTCCGGCCTCGGGATTCCATACGAGCAACTGCTTGTAGGGATTTTCCATGGTGTCGTATTCATCTATATCGACAGGCAGACCGGTGCCACCACCCGCATCACGAAACGCGATTTCACGCAGACGGCCAATCTCCTGCATGGTATGCGGCGCATTGTGGTGCGTAATGATGTATATTTCATTTCCTCCTTTGTTGGTTTTACGCAAAAAACGCTCTTTGGTCAACTCAGAAAGAATCAGCTCTTTGGCTATCGGGGCAATAATGTTATTCATAAATGAGACTCTTTTCAGCCGGAATTGCGTCCGGATTAATATATCTTGTTATCGATTTCGGGGGAAATCATGTTATTACTTTGATTTTTTCAGGCTGTACACAGCGCGTTTGACCACCTCGGCCCACTCGTTGAGAGACTTCGACTTGTCGAACGAATCGCAGGAAATGGGTTTCCCGAAATGAATGGTGACCGTTTTTCCGTGCTGTTTAAACAATTCGCGGGGCAAAAGTAACATTTCTATATTGACTTTCAGCCCAATGAGCTTACGAAAATAGGCAAATGCATAAAAAAAGGCAGAATTGCGTGCTTCGAAGTAAACCGGCACCACATCTCTTTGGTAATGTTTGGCTTTGGTAATGAATGCTTTTTTCCATTCCAAATCTTCAATTTTACCGTTTTGAAAACGGGAAACCAAACCGGCCGGGAAAAACAACACCTGCAAATCGGACTGATATACCGCGTTGATTGCCTCCGCAGCATCCTTACCCTGCCCACCATGCTTGTTTATGGGCACAAAAACCGATCGCAACGGGGCAATATTCATCAGGATATCATTGACCACAAATCTGACTTTTCCATCAAAAATCCGACCCAACACACTGGTTAGCGCCACGCCATCAAGACCACCCAAGGGGTGATTAGATGCAAAAACAAAACGACCATCTGCCGGAATGTTCTCCACACCTTCGAGACGTATAGTTACTTGCCAATGATCTATCATGCTGTGTGCAAACTCAACACCATCAAGATGTCCGCTTTTGCGCAGAAACGCATTTATGCCCTCTTGGTGAATGATTTTTTTTAGCAAAGAAACGACAAAACGAGGCAGCTTGCGAGCCAGGTCGGGCGCCTTATCTGCCAATACTTTATCAATGTCTATTTGCAATACGTTGTTGCTCATTCGTTTTCAATTAAGTTGCAAATTTACATCAAATTTCTGTATTTGATTGAAAATGTTCCTATTTTTCCCTTTTCAGCTACGAATCTATCATTATTCAGGGGGCAAAAGAGGGGTTCTAACAGATATTTGGGGGATATGCAATAAGATAAAGAGAAACTTTATCAGAATATGACTAATGATTTGATATAGAAAATCTAAGCTATTGCGGGATTGTTGAAAACTTTTCCATTTTTTTTGTTTCGAAAAGCAGAATTATTTCTAATTTTACAGCTTGAAAAGAAACAGAAAACAGGCATAAAGCGACAATGAGCAATCAATCAGACTTTTATCACATCCCGGCACTGCTTACGGAAACCATCAACGGGTTATCCATTCGACCATCAGGCATCTATGTGGATGTAACTTTCGGAGGAGGCGGCCATTCATCGCATATTTTGAAACAGCTTAATGCACAGGGCAAACTCTATGCATTTGATCAGGATGAAGATGCCGAAAAAAACATCATCGGCGATAAGCGGTTTATTTTTGTACGAAGCAACTTCAGATACCTTCGGAATTTCCTCAAATACCACGGTGTGACGGCAATCGACGGCCTTTTGGCTGATTTGGGCGTTTCGTCGCACCATTTTGACGATGCAGACCGCGGGTTTTCGTTCCGGTTTGAAGGAAAACTGGATATGCGGATGAACAAGCGCGCCGGCATTTCGGCCGCCACGCTGCTCAACACCGCCACAGAAGAGAAGCTGGCCGATATATTTTACTTCTACGGCGAAATGAAAAACGCCCGAAAACTGGCCTCTTTTGTTGTCAAATCACGAAAAGAGAAAAAAATTGAGACTATTGCTGATTTTCTGGACATTATACGTCCCTGCATCAACAAAATGCAGGAAAAGAAAGAGCTGGCAAAGATATTTCAGGCATTGCGCATCGAGGTGAATCAAGAGCTGGAGACGCTCAAAGAGATGCTCATTCAGGCACAGGAGCTGCTGAAGCCCGGTGGACGTCTGGCCGTGATTACCTACCATTCACTCGAAGACAGACTGGTGAAGAACTTCTTCAAAACCGGCAATTTCGAGGGGAAAGTAGAACAGGATTTCTTCGGCAACTGCCAAACGCCGCTCAAACAGATGAGCAGTAAAGTCATTGCCCCAACCGACGAAGAGATTGAACGCAATCCTCGTTCGCGAAGTGCTAAACTGAGAGTGGCAGAAAAAAGATAACAGGTATAAAAACAGACAAAATGGCATTCAGGATTAAAAACAAAAACGCATTCTCAAAGGCCAGCAAAAGCAAGAATATCACCTTGCAGGATGTGGCTGGTGGCAATATTCTGACAGGCGACTTTTTCGGAAAGAATGCCAAACTCATTGCACTTATCCTGTTTATGGTTTTTTTCTACATCAGCAACAGATACGAATGTCAGCAGAAAATGATTGAAATCGTGAAACTGCAAAAGAAGCTAAGCGACGTGAAGTACGAAGCGCTTACCCGCTCGTCGGAGTTGGTGGGTGGCAGCAAACAATCGCAGGTGAAGGGAATGATTGTAGAAAAAGGAATTGAAATAGAGGAATCGGAAACACCACCATATCAGATACTTATCCCACAAAAATAGTTATGGCAGTAGAAAAAGAGAGTATATTGATGCGCTATGGCATAGTGATGGTGGTGGTATTGTTTATCATTATCGCTATTGTGTACAAAATGATGAATATCATGTTTGTAGAGGGAAAAACATGGCGTGCCATGGGACAGAAAAGCACCTACGAAAATGTACCCTTAGAGCCCACCCGGGGCAATATATACGCCTGCGATGGCCGGCTGATGGCGAGCAGTCTGCCTCAGTTTCAGCTCTATTTCGACTTCAAGGCAGACGGATATGTAAAGACAACAAAAAAACTCAACGCCAAAGATTCGCTGCGCAAATATGTGGACAACCTGAGCGAAACGCTGGCCACAGTGATCGGCGATAAAACGAAAAGCGAATACCGCAGCCGTATTATGGCCGGTATGAAGAAGAAAAGCCGGCAGTTTCTGATTTCGCCAAAAAAGGTATCGTACCTGAACCTGAAAAAGATAAAAGAGGCAGATTTCCTTAAACTGCCCCGTGGCGTAAGCGGATTCTACACCAAAGCCTTCTTTTTGCGCAAAAAGCCATTCGGTTCTCTGGCTACCCGTACTATCGGCGACATCTATTCTGAAAAAGGCAAAGGTGGAAAAAACGGGCTTGAACTTCAATTCGATAGCGTATTGCGGGGAACACCCGGGGTGGCCACCTTCCAAAAGGTACGGCAACGTTTCATCAACATCACCAAGGTAGAGCCGGTAGATGGGATGGATATTATGAGTACAATTGATGTAAATATTCAGGATATTGCAGAAAAAGCACTGGTGGACAAACTCACCGAGCTGGATGCCGCATCGGGCACCGTAGTGCTGATGGAAGTGAGCACCGGTGAGGTGAAGGCAATTACCAACATGGCCCGGTTGAGCGAAGGCATATACGGGGAGACCCGCAATCAGGCCGTTTCGGATATGATAGAACCCGGATCTACATTCAAAGTAGCCTCTATGATGGTGGCTCTCGACAACGGCAAAGTACATCCCAAAGACACAGTGGACACCGGTTGCGGAATTTGGAGCTATGCGGGCAAACAAGTGCGCGACCACAACTGGGACAAGGGAGGTTATCATCGCATATCGGCCGAACAGGTGATATGGAACTCATCGAATGTGGGGACAGCTAAAATTATTGACAGAGCATTTCGCAGCTGTCCCGCAAAATATGTGGATGGATTATATGCCATTGGATTGAATAAAAAACTTGATTTTCAGATACCCGGTTCGGGCAAACCATACATCAAATACCCCACTGAAAAGAGTTGGTCGCGCACTACACTGGCCTGGATGTCTTTCGGATATGAGACACAAATACCCCCGATGTACATCCTCACATTCTACAATGCCATTGCCAACAATGGTGTGATGGTAAAACCCTTTCTGGCCCGAAGCATCAATCAGGGTGGAAAGATTGTCAAACAGTTTGAAACCGAAGTGGTCAATCCGGCCATTTGCAAACCGGCAACACTGAAAATTATTCAGAGCATGCTCGAAGGTGTTGTCAAATACGGTACCGGTGGTGCCGTGAAATCGAAACACATCAGCATTGCCGGGAAAACGGGTACAGCACAGGTTTCGGAAGGTGGCGGATACAGCGGGCATCAGGTTAGCTTTTGCGGTTACTTCCCGACCGATAAACCCAAATATTCGGCTATTGTTGTGATACGTTATCCGCGAATCGGGCACGCTTCGGGCGGTGGTATGTCGGGGGTGGTATTCAAGCGCATTGCCGAACAGGTATATGCCCGAAGCCTGAAACTACCCGTGGCAGAGGTGGCAAAAGATTCGGTAAATCCACTTTTACCGGATGTGAAAATCGGTTTGACCAAAGAGATAACCTCTATACTTAACACCCTGAAAATAAAAGCGATGAAAACCGGAACCAACATTGGTCTGGTAAAATCAGAGATACGGGATTCGGCCATTCTGATGAGTGCCGTTGCCAATCAGAACGGCATTGTGCCCAATGTATTGGGCATGGGCGCACGCGATGCGGTATATCAACTCGAAAACAGGGGATTAAGAGTTATCCTGAAAGGCAGTGGCTCGGTGGTTGCGCAACAACCTTATGCCGGTAGCCCTCTGGTGCGCGGCACAATCGTCAGGGTTGAACTGAAATAGAATAAGAGTCGAACAAAATTTATTTTAGACCTATGAAAATTGAGAATCTGATCAAAGAGCTGAAAGTAACAGCCCAATACGGAAACACCGGAACGGAGATTTCAGACATTTGCGCCGACTCGCGAAAAGTCGGGCCCGGTACCCTGTTTGTGGCACTACGCGGCACCGTATCAGACGGACATCAATATATAAGCAGCACCATCGAAAACGGCGCAATTGCCGTGGTGTGCGAAGAATTACCAACGGCGGTTTTACCGCATATTTGCTACATACTCGTGCCCGACAGCGCAGAGGCATTGGGGCATCTGGCATCGGCCTGGAACGGATTCCCATCAAAAAAACTAAAATTGGTGGGCATAACCGGTACCAATGGCAAAACAACCATTGCCACATTGCTCTACACCCTGTTTCGCCAACTGGGATACAAAACCGGATTGCTCTCTACGGTGTGCAATTATGTGAACGACAAAGAGATTCCGGCCACACACACCACGCCCGACCCACTCAGTCTGCACAAGCTGCTGGGCGAAATGGTAGATGCCGGTTGCGAATACGCATTTATGGAGGTTAGCTCTCATGCGGTGGATCAGAAACGCATAGCCGGACTCGATTTCGACGGGGGCGTATTTACCAACCTGACGCGCGATCACCTCGACTACCACGTAACGGTAGATGCCTATCTGAAAGCAAAGAAGCTCTTCTTTGACGCATTGCCCAAAGGAGCTTTTGCCCTCACCAATGCCGATGACAAGGTGGGTGGTGTTATGTTACAAAACTCAAAAGCAAAGAAATATACCTATTCGGTACGCACGCTGGCCGACTACAAAGGCCGCATACTGGAAGCTCATTTCGACGGTATGTCCCTCGAAATAAACGGCAAAGAGGTGGTGGTGCAGTTTGTGGGCAAATTTAACGCCTCGAACCTGCTGGCCGTGGCCGGTGCCGCACATTTGCTGGGTCAGGACTTCGATGCCATTCTGCTGGTGCTGAGCACACTCAAATCGGTATCGGGGCGTTTCGAAACATTTCGTTCGCCATCGGGGTATACCGCCATTGTCGATTATGCTCACACGCCCGACGCTCTGAATAACGTACTCGGGGCCATACATCAGGTGCTTGACGGGCAAGGCTCAGTAATAACCGTAGTGGGTGCCGGCGGAAACCGCGACAAAGGCAAACGCCCATTGATGACCAAAGAGGCCCTGAGCGGAAGCCAAAAGGTGATTCTAACCTCAGATAATCCCCGTTTTGAAGAGCCCGAAGATATTCTATCCGACATGATGACCGGAGTAGATATTACCGAAAAGCGCAGAGTATTGACCATTGTTGACCGCAAACAGGCCATCAAAACGGCCTGCATGATGGCTCAGCCCGGCGATGTGGTACTGATAGCGGGCAAAGGACACGAAAATTATCAGGATATAAAAGGGGTAAAACACTATTTCGACGACAGAGATATTGTCGGAGAGATTTTCTCGGAGATGAATTAATTTTTCAGAAACAAAACATAAAACAAGAGTAATGCTTTACTATTTATTTCAGTATTTGGATGGATTGGATGTACCGGGCGCGGGCGTCTTCAAATACATCTCGTTTCGTTCGGCTGCCGCCCTCATTTTATCGCTGTTTATCTCTACCATTATTGGCAGACGCATCATCAACAAACTACAAATGATGCAGATAGGCGAGTTGGTTCGCGATTTAGGGTTGGAGGGTCAGATGCAAAAGAAAGGCACACCCACAATGGGCGGAGTGATTATTATCATATCTATTTTGATTCCGATGCTGTTGATCGGGCGACTGGGCAATGTCTATCTGATATTGATGTTGATTACCACAATCTGGCTGGGGATTATTGGTTTTGTCGACGACTACATCAAGGTTTTCAAGAAAGACAAAGAGGGTTTGCATGGCCGGTTCAAGATAATCGGACAGATTGGTCTGGGGCTGATTGTGGGCATAGTACTCTATGCTAGTCCGAAGGTTGTTATCCGCGAAAACAGCGAAATTATCAAAGGCGATATCGTTTCGGAGGTAAAATACCACTCTCAGGATATCAAATCGACCAAAACAACGATTCCATTTGTCAAAAATAACAACCTCGATTATGCTGATTTGGTCTCATTTATGGGCGAAAACAGCCAACAGTGGGGCTGGGCACTGTTTATTCTGGTCACCATATTTATAGTAACCGCTGTTTCCAACGGCGCCAATCTGACCGACGGGTTAGATGGACTTGCCACGGGCACATCGGCCATTATCGGTGTCACGCTCGGTATACTGGCCTACCTGTCGAGTAACATCAACTACGCCTCTTATCTGAATATCATGTATATACCGGGTGTGGAAGAGATGACTGTATTTGCAAGTGCATTTATTGGTGCTACCATTGGATTTTTGTGGTACAATGCATTTCCGGCACAGGTGTTTATGGGCGATACCGGCAGTCTGACTCTGGGTGGAATTATTGCCGTTTTTGCCATTATTATTCACAAAGAGTTGTTGATTCCTATTCTCTGCGGGGTTTTTCTGGTCGAGAATATTTCGGTGATTCTGCAACGCTATTATTTTAAATTTACCAAGAAGAAGACGGGCACGGGGCGGCGAATTTTCAAAATGGCCCCCTTGCACCACCATTTTCAGAAACCCGGAAACTCGGGAATAGATGCCATTGTTCAGTTCCCTATCCGACCGATACCGGAATCGAAAATTGTTATCCGATTCTGGATTATCGGTATTATTCTGGCTGTGCTCACCATTGTGACCTTAAAGACACGATAATCCATTTTTTTTAATAAAGAACTGAAATAGAAACAACAGGAATGAGTAAAAAAATTGTAGTATTGGGTGCCGGCGAGAGCGGTGCCGGAGCAGCCGTATTGGCACAGGTAAAAGGGTTTGAGGTATTTGTCTCGGACAAATCGCTTATTACCGACAAATACAAGGCGTTGCTCAACAAATACAACATTGAATGGGAAGAGGGCACACACACCGAAGCGCGCATACTTTGTGCCGACGAAGTGATAAAGAGCCCCGGAATACCCGATAAAGCGGCTATTATCAAACAATTAGCTGCTCAAAAAACACCAATTGTCTCAGAAATTGAGTTTGCTGCCCGTTATACAAAAGCCAAAATGGTCTGTATTACCGGTAGCAATGGCAAAACCACCACCACCATGCTCACCTACCACATCCTGAAAAATGCCGGTCTGAATGTGGGCCTGGCAGGCAACGTGGGCAAGAGCCTGGCATTGCAGGTAGCAGAAGACAATTTCGACTATTTTGTGCTCGAACTCAGCAGTTTCCAACTGGACAATATGTATGATTTCAGGGCAAATATCGCCATTTTGCTCAATATCACCCCCGATCATCTCGACCGGTACGACTATTGCATGCAAAACTACATCAATTCTAAATTCCGTATCACGCAAAATCAGAAACCGGAAGATGCATTTATCTACTGGAACGACGACCCCATCATTTCGGAGGAGCTTAAAAACAGAACACTCGAAGCCACTTTCTATCCGTTTGCAGAAACCAAAGAGGAGGGTGTAAAAGGGTATACCGAAGATTCGCAACTTTGCATAGAGACCAACGACGCCGAGACTTTCGCCATGGAGCTGAGCAAACTGGCTTTGTCGGGAACCCACAATCTCTACAATTCGCTGGCGGCAGGCATTTCGGCCAAATTATTGCAAATACGCAAAGAGAGCATTCGCGAGTCGCTGAGCGATTTTCAGGGCGTAGAGCATCGCCTCGAAAGTGTGGCCCGCATACGTGGTGTTGAGTATATCAACGACTCGAAAGCGACCAATGTTAATTCGTGCTGGTATGCTCTGCAAAGCATGAAAACGAAGGTTGTACTGATTCTTGGCGGTACAGACAAAGGCAACGACTACACAGAGATTGAGGCTTTGGTGCGTGAAAAAGCCAAAGCGATTATCTGCCTGGGCGTGGATAACAGTAAGTTACATTCGTTTTTCGACGGCAAAGTGCCTGTGGTGACAGATGCCGGTTCGATGCAGGAGGCTGTAAACAAATGTTACAGCCTGGCCGAAAAAGGCGAAACCGTGCTTTTGTCGCCCTGTTGCGCAAGCTTCGACCTCTTTCAGAACTACGAAGACCGCGGACGACAATTTAAAGAATGCGTAAAAAGCCTGTAAACAATAGCAAAAACGACATATTATGGATCTGAGTAAGGCATTATTCAAGGGAGATAAGGTTATCTGGACCGTCTTCTTTTTTCTTTGTGGCATTTCGCTGATTGAGGTGTATAGTGCTTCGAGTATGTTGACTTATGGCGCCAATGCCCGACATTTCGACCCCATTATTCGTCATGCGACCTTCCTGCTGGGCGGTACCGTTTTGGTTATCCTTATTCAGAATATTCACTTCAAGAAATTCCCACAACTCGGGTTTTATCTGTTGTTGTTATCCATCGGTCTGCTGCTCTATGCTATGCTGGGCGGTTTGGTGGTGAATGACGCCGCCCGTTGGGTTAGCATCATGGGTATCAAGTTTCAGCCCTCGGAGTTCGCCAAGCTGGGTGTGGTTATTACCTCTGCCAATCTGCTTTCGCGCTTTCAGGACAGCAACAATGCTTCGCCCAAAGCATTCAGAGGCGTACTGATGATTAGTGTGTTTATCTGTCTGCTCATTTTCAAAGAGAATATATCCACAGCCATTTTACTTTTTTCCGTCGTGTTTATCATGATGTTTATTGGTCGTGTAGAGTATAAAAAGCTGGCTATGGTAGCTTTGACGGGTATCGCGGCAGTGGCGTTGCTGGTGTTTGTACTAAAAGTTGTTCCCCCAAAAACACTGGATAAACTGGGCAACAACCGTCTGACAACCATGAAAAGCCGGATCGACAATTTCTTTACCTCAAAAAAAGACAAGGATAAAGAGCTGGATATGACCGGCAAAGATATGCAGGTGATCATGGGCAAAGTGGCTATTGCCAACGGTGTGGGCATCGGGCTTTTCCCCGGCAACAGCGAAACACGAGACTTTCTGCCTCAGGCATTTTCCGACTTTATTTTTGCCATAATCATTGAGGAAACCGGGTTGATTGGTGGTCTGTTTGTGCCATTTCTCTATTTTGTGCTGCTCTTTCGGGTAGGTATAATTGCCAACAGGTGCGGCACGCTCTTGCCCACACTTATCATTATCGGCTGCGCGCTGATTATTGTATTTCAGGCACTTATCAATATGTCCGTGGCCGTCAATCTGATTCCGGTAACCGGGCAACCACTACCGCTGATAAGCCGTGGAGGAACATCGACTGTGATTACCTGTATCTATTTCGGCATTATTTTGTCTGTGAGTGAGCATATCAATCAACAGGAGAAGCAGAAACTGGCGGAACAACCTGAAAAAGAAGAAGAAAACAGTGAGGATGAAGATGCAGAAGCCGCATTGGAAGCCTCATTTAAATAGCATTTAAATGAAAAAACAACCACGTATCATAATAAGCGGCGGTGGCACGGGAGGTCATATTTTCCCGGCCATATCCATCGCGAATGCCATAAAGGAGCTTCGGCCCGAAAGTGAATTCCTGTTTATCGGTGCCGAAAACAGAATGGAAATGGAGAAGGTGCCGGCAGCCGGATACCCGATTGTTGGATTGCCGGTGAGCGGATTTGACCGCAAAAGCCTGTTGAAAAATTTCAAAGTGGTGATTCGGTTGGGCAGAAGCCTGCTCAAAGCCCGGCGAACAGTAAAATCATTCCGTCCCGATGTGGCGGTAGGTGTAGGCGGATACGCAAGTGGTCCGACACTGAAAATGGCCAACAGACTGGGCATACCCACGTTGTTGCAGGAGCAAAACTCATACGCCGGAGTAACCAATAAATTACTGGCCCAAAAAGCAGCCGTAATCTGTGTGGCCTACGACAAAATGGATCGTTATTTCCCCAAGGAGAAGTTAATACTGACCGGTAATCCGGTGCGTCAGGATCTGTTTAAAGGGGCGAATAAGAGAAACGAAGCGATAACCTATTTCGGACTCAATCCGGCAAAAAAAACGATTTTGGTTGTAGGCGGAAGTCTGGGTGCACGCACCATCAACGAAAGCATTCTGAACGGAATAGAAGCCATTGCAAAGCATGCAGATATACAGGTAATCTGGCAAACCGGAAAGAGCTATTTTCGGGAAGCTCAGGAGGCATTGGAGAATCAAACCGATGTTCCGGTATTTGCCACCGACTTTATTTCACGTATGGATTTAGCGTATGCTGTAGCCGACATTATAGTATCGCGCGCGGGAGCTAGTTCTATTTCGGAATTCTGTCTGCTGGGCAAACCGGTAGTGCTTGTTCCCTCGCCTAACGTGGCCGAAGATCATCAGACCAAAAATGCAATGGCACTGGTAGATAAGAATGCGGCCCTGATGGTGACGGATGCAGATGCCCGGAAAACGCTGATTTCTACCGTTTTGACATTGATACAAGACAAAGGAGAAATGAACGAACTCAGTCAGAACATTGTAAAACTGGCTCAACACGATTCGGCTAAACGAATAGCCGAAGAGGTATTGAAACTGGCAGATAAAGCCTAAAAACAAACGAATATGAGAGTACATGCTTTACTACACCTGCCCTTTGAGGGATTGGGAATGATAAAAACTTACCTGAAAAATGGCGATTATGTAGTCACAGAAACCCATTTGTGGGAGCCGGAGGCCATGTTTCCGGCCATGGATGAGTTTGACTTTCTTATCGTCATGGGCGGTCCTATGAATGTGGACGAAGATGAAAAATATCCGTGGTTGAAAAATGAAAAGAGCTTTATCAAAAAAGCAATAGATGCCAACAAGCGAATACTGGGTATCTGCCTGGGAGCACAGCTCATTTCGTCGGCATTGGGGCATCGGGTTACTAAAAGTCCGCTACCTGAAATTGGCTGGTTTCCGGTCGAAAAGAGATTCGACAACCACCCGCTGTTTCCCTCATTGAGTCAGACCACATCATTCACAGTGATGCAGTGGCACGGTGATATGTTTGAAATTCCGGCTGGCGCGCAACCGCTTTTTTCATCCAAAGCATGCCCCAATCAGGGATTTACATACAACGAAAACCGGGTGGTCGGATTGCAGTTTCATCTGGAGCTCAACGACAACCACATACGCCTCTTTCTCGACGAAGCCGACGAAGAGCTGGCAAACGGCGGCACATACATACAGGATGCCGAAACCTTACTGAAAAAAGGGCGTGAGTATTCTGTTTTTACCCGCAAAGTATTGTATGAAATGCTGGATGCCCTTACCGGTGCTTCCGACCGATATTGATTGGTTATGATAAGTCATAAGATAGACAAAATACTGTTTCTCGATATCGAAACAGTGCCGCAAACGGCCCTGCTAAACCAACTGCCCGACGAACTGCAAAAGCTGTGGGGCGAAAAGTTTGAAGCACAACGGCGCCGCATGCCCGACCGTTATTCCGAAGATGCCAATGCGGAAAACAGCTATGCCAAAGATGCCGGAATCTATGCCGAGTTTGGAAGAATAGTCTGTATATCTGTCGGTTATATCTACTCTAACAACGGCGAAAGAAGCATGCGTATCAAGTCGTTTGCGAGCGAAAATGAGGTACAGCTCTTGCGCGATTTTGCTATTTTACTCAATAAAATGATTACCACAGAGCACAATCTTTGTGGTCATAATATCAAGGAATTCGATATTCCGTACATCGCACGCCGCATGTTAATCAATGCCATAGAGCTGCCCGATATACTCAATATCTCAGCTAAAAAGCCGTGGGAAGTCCGGTTTATCGACACATTGGAACTTTGGCGTTTTGGCGATTACAAAAACTATACATCGCTCAAACTGCTTACCGCTGTGTTTGGCATACCCACCCCCAAAGATGATATCGATGGCAGTCAGGTAGCCGGCGTCTATTACGACGAGAAAAACCTGAAACGGATAGCCACATATTGCGAAAAAGATGTGCTGGCCACCTGTCAGCTCTATCTTAGAATGTGTGGTTTGCCGCTGCTCGAAGAAAAAAATATTGAAATCATACAGCGTTAATTTGTTGTGCATCAACTTTTTTTATAATTTTACACAGAATGAAAAATTTGAAAGAAATATCGGCTGTCTATTTTGTCGGTGCCGGGGGCATTGGTATGAGTGCTCTTGTGCGCTATTTCCTGTCGAAAGGAAAAAAAGTGGCAGGATATGACAAAACAGCCACGCCGCTCACCGCACAACTCATCGAAGAAGGTGCCGATATTCACTTTGAAGACAATGTGAATCTGATACCCTCAATCTGCCGGAATGCAACCGAAACGGTGGTGGTATATACACCCGCCATACCCGAAAACCACAGTGAGCTCTGTTATTACAGAGAAAATGGGTTCCGGCTGATGAAGCGCGCCGAGGTATTGGGCGAAATTACCAAAACCGACCGCGGAATATGCGTGGCAGGCACTCACGGCAAAACCACCACATCGAGCATGACCGCTCATTTGCTCAAACAATCGGCGGTAGATTGCAATGCTTTTCTGGGTGGAATTTTAAAGAATTACGACAGCAATCTCTTGCTTTCGACTAAAAACGACCTCACCGTTATCGAGGCCGACGAATACGACCGCTCTTTTCATTGGTTGCGCCCCTATATGGCGGTAATCACCTCATCCGACCCCGATCATCTCGATATATATGGCACCGAAGAGGCCTATCTCGAAAGTTTCCGCCATTTCACCTCACTCATACAGGACGGTGGTTTCCTGATTGTGCGAAAAGGCATAACAGTTGTTCCCGACACAAAAGCGTCGGTCAGGGTGTACACCTATTCTATCGAAGAGGGCGATTTTCATGCCTCGAATATTCGAATTGGTGGTGGTACTATCCTTTTCGATTTTGTGACACCCAAAGGCACCATTTCTGACATCGAACTGGGTGTGCCTGTGAAAATTAATATAGAGAATGGCATTGCTGCTCTGGCACTGGCCTGGTTGAATGGCGTCACCGAAAACGAACTGAGAGCCGCTATGGCATCGTACAAAGGAGCAAAAAGAAGATTTGATTTTCACCTGAAAAACGATAAAGTTGTCCTGTTAGACGACTATGCCCACCACCCCGAAGAGGTTAAGGCGAGCATCACGTCCGTCAAGCTACTCTATCCCGACCGCAGGCTGACCGTCGTTTTTCAACCGCATCTTTTCACCCGCACCCGCGATTTTTACCGCGAATTTGCTGAGGCCCTGTCGCTGGCCGACGAAGTCATTCTGGTAGAAATCTATCCGGCACGCGAGGAGCCGATTGAGGGCATTACGTCATCCATTGTATTTGAGCTGATTACCACTGAAAAATGTCTGATTGCCAAATCGGATCTTATTCAGCATCTTTCCGGCCGGACATTCGATGTGTTTATGACACTGGGTGCCGGAGATATCGACACCTACATTCCGCAAATACAATCAATCATGGAAAAACAATGAAAACATTTTTGAAAATATTCGGACTGGTATTACTTTTGTCTTACGCCGCATTTGCTGCCTATAAATTTGTGGACAAACCCGCTGAGGAGGTGTGCGTCAATACCGTTATCGAAATAAAAGATGACGGCGAAGTTTTGTTTATCGACAAAAAGGAGGTGAAAAGATTGCTCAAAGAAGAAGACCTCTATCCTGCCGGAAAAACGATGGGAGAGATTGATACAGAGGAGATTGAGCTTTGCCTGAAACGCAACAAGCTCATTCGGAAAGCAGAGTGCTATAAGACCACCGGGAACAAAATATATCTGGAAGTTTTTCAGAAAATACCCATTTTACGCATCATGTCGTTGTATGGAAATTACTACATCGACAAAGAAGGAAAGGCCATGCCGGTATCTGCAAATTACGTAGCCCGGCTACCTGTGGCATCCGGATTTATAGAAAAACAGTTTGCAGAGCGTGAGTTATACAAAATTGCACTATTTTTGCAAAACAATACGTTCTGGAATGCTCAGATTCAACAAATTGAAGTGCTTGAAAACAAAGAGATCGTGCTGATTCCCACAGTGGGCGGACATCGCATTATACTGGGCAAAGCCGACGGATTTGAAGAAAAACTCAACAGCCTGATGGCATTTTATCAAAACGGATGCAACAGTTTCGGCTGGAACAAATACAAAACAATCAATTTAAGATACGACAAGCAGATTGTCTGCTCACCCAATTAAAATATTGACTATGGAACCCAAAGAGTACATCGCAGCGATAGATTTAGGAACATCAAAAATCCTGGGCATGATAGGGACGAAGAGTGTCAACAACAACCTCGAAATCCTGGCGTTTGAGAAAATAGACTCAACAAGCTGCATTCGCCGCGGTACAATCAACAATCTGGAAGAGACATCTGCCAATCTGAAATACATCCTGCGCAAGCTGGAGAATAAGATTCATCCTCAAAAGCTTGCCCGTGTTTTTGTCGGAGTCAACGGACAATCGATCCATACGGTCAGCCACAAAGAGTATATGCATCTCGGACACGAGGAGTTCATTACCGACGAGATCATTCAGAAGTTGATTCAGAATGCCACAAAAAATGCATCTGTAAACGGCGAAATACTGGAGGTGGTACCCAATGAATATCGCTTAGACTCAAAAAAGACGGAGGTAAATCCGGTTGGAGTAGCCTGTACCGAAATTGAGGCGAGCTTTAAGCTGATTGTAGGCCGGGCTTCGCTCAAAAAAATGATAGAAAAAGCCGTAGAGGAAAAGTCGGATCTGACCGTTGCCGGCACACCCCTTTCGCAAAGGGCTGCTGCTTCTGTTTTGCTTTCGGATGCAGATAAGATATTGGGTTGTGCACTCATTGACTTTGGCGCAGGCACCACCTCTGTATCGGTTTACAAAGATGGATTGCTGCGGCATCTGGCGGTGATTCCGTTTGGCGGACAGGTAGTTACAAAGGATATCAGTAGCGAGAATCTGCTCGAAGGAGATGCCGAAAAACTGAAAACTTCGTACGGAAGTGCTGTATTCAATCCCGAATCGGACAACAAGGTTTTCAAAGTGAAAGCCACAAACCATATGGATGAGCCCAAAATTGAATTGCATACGCTCAACAACATTATTGAGGGACGCATGGTCGAGATCATACAAAACGTGTGGCATCAAATAGAACAATCCGGCTTTTCCAAGCAACTGGGTGCAGGCATTTACATTACCGGCGGTGCTTCTCAGATGCGAAATATAACCGACTTAATCAAGAGCGAAACCGGTGTTGATGTGCGCAAAGCGGCTATCAACCGCAACATCATCAACTCGTCCTCTTCCACCGAGTCGATGCAGAATCCGTCTTATGGCGTAATTGTGGGACTGGTGATGAGCAATTCTCTCAACTGCGTTCGGGTGGCCAAACCAATAATAGATGAGCCTGTATTAGTTGACGAACTGATTAATAGTCAGGAAGATAAGTTTGTTGAGCCGGTAAAACCGCCCAAACCACCCAAACCCAAAGGGCCTAACAAGCTGAATAGAATTAAGAATATATTCGGCAATCTTTTTGGCGAGAGTGAGAATATGGATTCAGACATGAAATAAAAGAGCATACTATGACAACAATAGCTGACGAACCGATGGATTTTATATTTCCACACAATTCTGCACCAATTATCAAAGTGATTGGCGTGGGTGGCGGTGGCGGAAATGCCGTAGCGCAGATGTTTAAAGAGGGAATACATGATGTCTCTTTTATGATTTGCAACACAGACAATCAGGCGCTTGTAAAATCGCCTATTCCCAATAAAATGCAGTTGGGCGTGAAAACCACCCAAGGACTTGGTGCTGGCAACAAACCCGATCGTGCCCGGCGGGCAGCCGAAGAGAGTATCGACGATATAAATGCGATGCTCAATGATGGCACCAAAATGGTATTCATCACCGCCGGTATGGGTGGTGGCACGGGTACCGGTGCCGCACCGGTAGTAGCACGGGTGGCCAAAGAGAAAGGAATATTGACGGTTGGGATTGTTACTATCCCGTTCCTGTTCGAGGGTGAGCCCAAAATTATGCAGGCTATGGCCGGTGTAGAGGAGATGGGTAAATATGTTGATGCGCTGCTGGTGATCAACAACGAAAAATTACGCAGCATTTATGCCGATCTGGATATGATGAACGCCTTTCACAGGGCCGATCAGACACTGAGTATCGCCGCAAAAAGCATCGCTGAGATTGTGACCATACACGGTGTGGTCAACCTCGACTTTGCCGATGTGGAAAATATACTGAAAGATGGTGGTGTAGCCATTATGAGTACCGGATATGGTCAGGGCGAAAAACGGGTGGAACAGGCTATTGCCGATGCGCTCAACTCGCCATTGCTCAACAACAACGATCCGTTTGGTGCCTGCAAAGTGCTGTTTAACCTCTATTCGAGTCAAAGCCATCCGATCAAGATGGAAGAGATGGATCAGATTCATGAGTTCATGAATAAATTTAATCAACAGAAGATTGAGGTTATCTGGGGATTGGCCATCGACGAATCGTTGGACGAAAGCGTCAAACTGGCCTTGCTGGCTACCGGATTTGAGATGTCGAACATACCGGGTATGGTAGAGAAAAACTCGAAGAAGCGCAAGGAGCACGAACAGGAAAATATAGACGATCAACGTCGTCGGGAGGAGTTGATACGGGTAGTTTATGGCTCAACAGCAGTGGCTACGCGTGGGCGACTGAGACCCAAGCCAATTATTCTGGACAATGGACAACTGGATGATGATGCCCTGATAGAGCTGATGGAGCAAAACCCATCGTATAACCGCGAAAATCAGATTCAGGCTAAAATAAAAAATCGTCAACCCGTAGAGTCTGTCTCTGAAAAAACAGAGGATAGTGACCCCGGACAAAAGATTCTGTTTAACTGATTTCGGGTGGACGAGCACTGAAATAATATAAAGCAATTCACTTAATTAACATACAACTATGAATTTGTTTGATCAAATCAGCAACGATATTAAAACAGCCATGCTGGCCAAAGACCGTGTGAAACTGGATGCTTTGCGCGGCATAAAAAAAGAGTTTATCGAAGCCAAAACAGCCAAAGGCGCAGAAGGTGAACTAACCGACGAAAATGCCACCCGCATCTTGCAAAAGATGGTGAAACAGCGCAAAGAGAGTGCAGAAATATTTAATACTCAGAACCGCCCCGAACTGGCCGAAAAAGAGCTTATCGAAGCCGGAGTTATCGAAGCCTATCTGCCACAACAGATGAGCGTAGAGGAGATCGAAGAGGCTATCCGCACTATCATTGTCGAGGTAGGTGCCACTAGCATCAAAGAGATGGGTAAAGTAATGGGTGCTGCCACCAAGAAACTGGCCGGACTGGCAGATGGAAAGGTAATTTCTGAAACAGTAAAAAGACTACTGGCTTAGATTTTTTATAATAGACAAACAGAGCTGCCCTGCGTCGTTTCGGACTAAGCAGAGGCAGCTTTATTGTTTTAGCATAGCTGTAATTGTCATGAAAAAGCGAAAGATTGGACTATTTTCGGGATCCTTCAATCCCATTCACAACGGACATTTGATTTTGGCCAACTACCTGTGCGAATACGAGGGGTTGGATGAAATCTGGTTTGTGGTGTCGCCTCACAATCCGCTGAAATCGTCGGACTCGCTACTGAATAATGAAATACGACTTCGCTGGGTTGAGCAGGCCATTGCCCCTTATTGCCGTTTCAGAGCATGTGATATTGAGTTTGAAATGCCTCTGCCCTCATACACCATCGATACCCTCGGTGCGCTCACAGAGCGATATCCCGAGCTGGAATTTACCCTGATAATAGGTTCTGATAACTGGCTCTGTTTTGAGCAATGGAAAGATTTTCAGTGCATTATCGACAATTATCAGATTCTTATCTATCCCCGCAAAGGCTTTTCTATAACAGAGCCCAACGCTCTTCCCGATACGGTCAGACTGACCAGCGCCCCGCAAATAGAGATTTCATCATCCTTCATCCGCGAAGCCAAAGCTGCAGGCAAGGAGGTTCCATTTTTTTTGCCCGCAGGGATATATGAAGAGTGGATGGAGTTGTAAAATGGCACCAAAATATTCAAAACACAAACAGCAAAACACTCATATTGAGGTGAATAAGAACTAAAACACAAAAACTTGCGGATAATAGGTAAAAACTGGTTTTCTATGCCCAAACAAATATCGCGCTGCCCGGATCAGGTACGAAAATGTAGTGCAAAAGAGGGTGGATCTTACACGTGGTTCTTATTAACGGTAGTCAGGGTTTATTTAAATCGTACCCCAACTACCGTAAGCAGAAAGATATTGGTTTAATAATAGTCTGAAGTAAGACTGACACTTCATTTAAATCGTGATTTTCTTCAGGTGGTTATTTATCTGAACAACATACACCCCTTTTGATAATCTACTCAAGTCAAAGCTATTACCTGTTGCAACAGTGCAGACAATTTGTTTTCCCAGCAGATTGTAAACCTTTACGACAGCTCCGACACTAATGTTTTTCAATACCTGGTTATCCAGATAGAAAGAGGATGTGGTATTTGCTGGTGTGGAAGTGTAAGTTCCTTCAAGTCCAAAGTAGAGATCGTCCCATACCACGGTGGCTGTATTGTACGTTCTTATCTGGAATGCGAACTGAGTCGCATTGGCAGGCGGATAAAAAGAATACGTATAAGTCAGGAAGCCGGATGAGGTGCGCGAATCTATCAGATAGCCATTTATGCCGTTTCCTGCGGTACCTGATGCCGGTTGATTATTGCCGCCCGGTCCTTTCAGTCCTAACGAGTCTGTCTTTGACATTGACCAATATGTGGTAGTGGCGGCACCAATCGGGCTTGTTATCCAGTTACACCAAATCCTCGAGTCTGTTCCATCGCCGGCAGATGCTTTGTATTTTATAACAATCTGATATTTGTCCGTGGAATTAAAACCTCCCGTCGGTGCCGGTACATTCTGTGTGATGGAAAAGGTGCCGGTTGCCGCGACTTGAACGGCTCTTCCGGATCCGGATGGAGTTGTAGTACTTTGGCTCAGTGTACCGGTTGTACCAACAGTCCAACTGTCAGGCTTACCGCTTGTCCAGGATTCAAATCCGGGATTTATCAATAGATTTTGCGCCTGTAGAACGACTATACTTGCCAGATAAGCAAGAGAAAAAAGAGTAGATTTTTTCATAATGTATTGGGGTTTTTAGGTGAATAGAATTACACATATTGCGAATTTACAATTTTTATTTAGAAATAGCATCACTTAATACATTTATTTTTACGAATTAGATACAAAAAAAATACAGATTGAATTTCATTGCTTGAATTCGCCCCTATGACATTCCCATTCGGAAGAAACAATGAAGACTCCAGTGGTGGCCAGACGGCCAACCACATTTTGTCTTCATTTTCGTCAAATCAGCAGGGTGTACTTTCCTTTAACCCCTTATAATACAACAGCCCTGCCCAGGTATACATTCACATGCCGCCTGAATCTATAAGATTTGACTTTTGGCTTGATTGCCTCCAGTGACAATCGGATTATTTAACCCCTCAAATAATCTTCCTTGTACGGCTTATTGCATTATTAAATTCACAAATTCAATTAAACCGATATTAATGCCGGCAAAAGTAGGACGAATAATCGAGAACAAATGCATAAAAACTATTTCATATAGGTTCAAATAGAATCGTCCACGCAATTCCGCCCGCTACCATCAGAGCCAGCGAGAGATAGTGAAGCCAGATAAGTTTGTCGCGAAACAGCAGACCGGCTGCAAAAACGGTGAGCACCGGCACTGAGAAGCCGGTTACAGAAGCCAGAAAGGGGTCGGCAGACTTCAATCCCAGCGTGCCGGTGAATATGCCGGCAAAAATTACGACTGCCATCGTAGCTGTTCGGGCAGTGTCGCGAAGCGGTGACGAGGCGCTTTCCCGGGTCGGCTTTACAATCCACAATGCAGCGGAAGAAACAATCAGTACTGTAATTTCTTGCGTGCTGATGATGGCCAGGGGTGGAAATATCTTCAGACTCTCCCACTGAATGAGCAGTGAAAGCGAAAAGCAGAGCGTCATACCGACCAACAAAAGGTGTTGTCTCAGCAGGGCGGGTTCGGTTTTAAGTTGCCTTTTTTCGTTCATCAAAAATACCAGATATCCTGATAGGACAAGCAGTGCACCGGGAATTGTCTGGTCAGAAACGGGTGCTTCGCGAAACAGATAGGTGTATCCTGCAGCAATAAAACTACCCAGCAGCGAGTAATACCCCATACGCACCAGGCTGCCCTCTTTGAGGAACACTACCATCAGCACCAGCCCCACCGTGCCAAACAGCGAAGCCAGCAACACATAGAACGAGTGTGGATTGGTAATAAACGCCTGCAAATCGACCCCGGCAAAGCATGTCGCGGAAATGGCAATAAGAACCGTAAACAGGGCTCTACGGCTAATGATACGCAGCGGATGTTCGTTTTTTATAAAAACCTTCCAGAGAATATTGTTGATAGCATACAGCGCAACGGAGAGAAATAGCCAATACATAGGTTTAGGGAGTTTAACTGGTTTGTTCAATCTGAGCGAGTAAATAGGTGTAATCGGCCATGGTGATACTCCGCACAAAGCTGTTGACCATGTACGAATCAAATTGTGCCAGTTCGTTGCCGGCCCGCTCTCTTTCTCCCGAATGCAGATAAGAGGCGGCTCTGTAGATGCGTAAATGATTGATGTTGATGCGGGTCCAGATATCTTTTTCCACACCTACAATATCCGGCACAAAAGTGAGGATAAACGTAATGAGATCTGTCCGACGTTTCAAATACAGCAAACGGCTCATTATTTGGGCGGTTACGATTCTGTCGTCTTCGCTCAGGTTGCTAAAAAAAGTGGCAATTTCCTGAGTCAGGTTGTCTGAGACCTGACTGTCGGCCGCACTCTGTAACAACAAAATGGCCAATCTGCGGGCACGTGGTATCGGGTGCACCGGCTCAGTCTGCACAAAATTGCGAACATGATCCAGCCACGGCAGAAGCGATTCATTCTTCATCATGGCCCGCTGATACATCAGGCAGTTGTAAAAGAGCTGCGCCTCAATATTCGTCTTGTGCCGGTGATACTCCTGTAGCAAGTCGTAGTAATAGCCATCCAGATGATCTTCATCCACATACCACTCCACCAAAAAGACCTGAGCCTGTGCGCTTGCGCCATAATGCGGTGTTAACTCGGCCATCAGCCCCGCCTGATTGAGCCGGAAAACCAAATTATGCACAAAAAAATAGATTTTCAGAGGATCCTGATTCACGGTAAACAGACCCGGTAAATCGAACAAGCTACCCAGTTCGCGTATATGCCGACCGGCAATAAGGGCCTGGATAACCACATCCAGCAGATTAAACAGATTGTCGCAACTCCTGAATCGGAGAATTTGCTCCCCGATAGCTTCCGGGTTGGCTATGCCTCCCATCTGAATGGCGGAAATAAACTGCGAAAGATCGTATTGCGAGAGCGTTCGTTCCTTGGCTTCGAAATCGTCCCAATCGACAAAGCCCAGGCTCCGGCTGAGTGTGTCCAGTGTGTATTTTGTAGGGAGAGTAGGCGAATTAAACTGAAAAAGACGCCTGAGTGTAATTGAACTCACCCGCGCGCCTGTTTTGCCGACAACAAATTCGAGAAATTCGTCGTAACTCTTGTTCGAGTTTAGTGGCAGATTCGTTACCTGCACAGCTTTTGCTCTGAACCGGCTAAGCATAAGTGGGTCTATATATAATCCTTTAGGCATGCAATCGGGGCTTAATTCCACAAAGATAATTATTTTATATAGAATACAAATAATATAAAACGGGAGAATTAAACGGGGTCTGCGGGTTTTATGCCTAAAGTACGAAAAGAATGTGTATTTCGCTGTATGTGTGCTCTCCGGTGTGGGTTTGCGACTTCGAATGCAAATTCGTTAAATCTATCCGTTTGCAACCATTATTCTTTTTGGAATAACAGATTTATGCTATCTTTGTAATTGTGCGAAAATACACAATAATCACCTGTTTTCGGCATTAATTATGGATATAAACGCAATTATAAAACAAACCAGCGAATCTAAACCCACTTAGGTAAAAAGCATTAAGCAGGAAGTAAAGGCAGAGTTTCTCAGTCGCGACCGAAGCTCTGAGTGTGTTTGGCATGTCTCATCACCCTATAACCCGCTGATTCTCTCAAACAGCTCCTTTTCCTGTTTTCTTCTGATAAACAGACCAGCAACCACGCTAAGCCCGGTCAGCAGCGTAAAAACGGAGCTTTGGGGATGTGTTGTCAAATGAATAACAAACCCGATAGCAAGAGCCGCCAATTCGGCATATAAAATAGCTGTCCCCGCTTTGCTATTCCAGAATCCGGGAATTAACTCAATCCGCTCATCCTCTTCTTTTCCTGAGTTGAATTGATTCACGCCGGCCCGAAAGGCGTTGAATATACTATCGCCGCCAATCGACTCATCGGTCGTTTTATTTTCTTTGAAGTTCCAGCGCTTTCTACTGCCATCTCTTTGCCAAAGCGAAAGAACCGTATTCTTTTTTGGCGTAAAATAAAACCGGTACGATTGAATCTCATCCCAGCCAATCTGCACTTCATTAGAAACTCTCTCATCATCGCGGGTATAGCAGACAACCGACATGCCAGAATTGTTGAACCGGACAGCCGCCTTTTGCGTAAACAACGCCTTTATTCTCTTCTCAAAGAGAAATGGAAGGGTGCACAGGCAGACGTAACCGGCAATGGCAAATTGCACCGATCCAATCACTTTACCCACAACAATCAATAAGAGAATAATCAGCATCATTGTCAATAAAAAGACAAACAACAGTGTGGTAGCGTTGTATTTTTGAGTAGCGAATTCTTTGTTCATATGTGCATTATTTACTGCTTTCCACTTCTCTTAACTTTCCCTGTGAAATACGCAATCCAGAAAGCAATTACCCCAAACGGAATTGCAATTTTTATTGTGAACGGGTAAAAACCATAATGCTTTAAGAAAAACGGCAAAGTAAAGAGGTCGATACCCAGAGCCCCAGTTATACAATTAAACCTGATAACCACTGTAGAAAAGAGAATTATCAACAGCCAAATCCATCGGGATTCTATTTTTCTGACAAATAAAAACGCCAATGTAAACAGAGCCAACAGGCTGATTACATACCGGTTAAACAGATACATCCGTTCCACCCAGTTAAGGTCGCAAATCGGCTCTTTTGCTAAATTCGACCCGGTTAACTCGACCCGGATATTATGAATATCCACACCCTCGCCAGTCAAATCGACATATTCCGACTTATAGCCATCTTTTTCGACCAACAACTCCGCTTTGTCACTTTTCGACCCCGGCCCGAATCGATTCAGGATAAAATGGCCCAGACTATCTGTATAGATCGTTTTATTTTCAGCCGTGATAATTTTGGCGTGGGCTACCGGCTTCTTATCGCTTGCCCGATAGACATTTCCCTCCAGAATATAAGCTTTATCGCATGATGATAATAGCACCAGTATGGCGAAAAGAAAAAAGTTTTTGGCTTTCATTGGATTGATGTTTTCGAGTCTAAAACCTCCTCTGGCGCGGGTCAGCATAAACCAGCGCCAGAAGATGTGTGATTTATTTCGTCAAAGCACCACGACTCCGTTGAGTTGGGGCTTTCTCCTTTTTTAACACCATTTTCCCGCCAGAGATAGCTTTTAAATAGTCGACATAGAATACGATAGAATCTCCCGATACTTTGGCGGCGAATTTTTTATTGATCGTAGCCTTTTTATCCACATCGAAAGTAGAACCGGTTTTCCAGATCACTCCTCCCTGCTTCAGGACAGCAGCTGAACTACGCAATGCAAGCGGAAATGGCTTTGTGAAATAATCTCCTTTACGCAGGGTGATGCTAAAATAGAGTGAATCGCCGACCATCTTCATGCCATTCATATTGGCCACAAAAAATCCGGGCGTGTAGCTATCACGGCTGTTGACTTCAATCAGATCACTGGTGCCATAGATTCGTCCCTGCGACGCATTATCAATCACAATATAGAAATCTTCATCCGGGGTGGCCGTCGTTGGTGTGTACCGGTAAACACCCTTGTTCAGTGCTGTTTTTGCAACTGTTTTGTTCTGTGCTTCAGTACATGCCGCAAATGCAAGCAGGCATAATGAGAAAATAGTTGTTTTGCTCATTAGTTGTTTGAAATAATTGGTTTTCATTGTTTTATGGTTTAATGTTGAAGTTTTGTTTTTCTGACTTTGTCCCGGGTCGGGTGCCAGAACTTTTAGGAGCAATTTTTACGGGACCTCTCAATTTTTCTATACAGAAATTCAGGTTAAGCTTATAATAGTAGCCCTGATCACGAATAATACCATCCGGCAATACAAATGGCTTAAATCCGAAGCCGGACTTGATAAAGAAAATACCATCTATCCGATTGGCTAAAGACATATCAAAGAATTGATTGTTGCCGTAACCGTTAAAGAGCATGCGGAACTTTGTAATTGCAGGCTTATTTTGCAAATCGCTATAAAAATAATCACCCTTGTGTCCACAACAGTATTCAAGACTTCCTACAGGTGGCGACAGCAATTTGTCTTCTACAAACTTATCATTGGCAAGTGTAACAACAGACCCTTCGCCCACGAAAATTCCAGCAACAAAATAATCGTCGCCATAGTATTGCTTCATGTAGCTGCCCATCGACCTATCGAATGGAATAGACAGGTAAAGATTCAACTTATTCGCATGTTCAATGTGAGAGTAGATAACCGCTTTTTCATTACTTTGCAAAAACTTTTCAATTGAGTTTTTAGCCGTTTCTGCCATGCCCAAATCTCTTGCGGCTCTAAAACCAGTTTTCAGATTGCGTATTTTAATATCCAGGTTTACTGAATACAACAAATCATTATAAGCTTCCTCCCCAATAGTTAATTTTAAACGGTCATTTTTGGAAAAATATGAATACAATCTATTTCCACTATTAAGGTAAATAGAATCCTTAAGTTCCCGCAAATATGAACTATCCTTTACCGAGAACTTCAGGTATTCAAAATACAAAGCACTAGAAACGGCTATCAGAGCGGGGTTTAAGTCCATACCTACAAGCTTTACTTTTCGATCATTCAGTTCATTGTAGCTTCTTAGCCATTTTAATAAGTTCTTTAGCTCGCCGGGGGAATATAATATCGGTAAATAACTAATTAGCGTATCCAGATTCATTTCGGTCTTGTTCTGTATGTAGTAATTCCACATCATGGCAAGATTATGCGGACACTCCAGCAAAACTAATTTGCAATTCTCCTTCTCTATCAGATATTGAATTGATTTAAAAACAGATCGGTTGATAGTTTCGCAGCCATGCACAGATTCACCCAACGATATAATCCGGTGATTTGAAAAGCCCTTTACAGAAGCAAGGCTATTGCTGTCATCAACAGAGATTGGGATAGGATTGGGTACAATATCGCACATATCACCAGCACTCACCGGACTCTTTTTCTCAACCTCATAAATGTCATTTCCGTCCACTTTGACCTTCAGTTCACCCAACCAAATCCGCTCATCATCATTATTCTTTTGCCCTTTAAAGTTTTTTCCCCCTTCAATTCTGACAAATAGTAATTTGGCAGAATCTGTATTTATGCTCACAGATGATTCTGTCCAGTTTATACCCGGTTTAATACGTACAGTGTCATAAGAGACTATTTTCTCCTGTGCATTCATACAGACTACGAACATTCTAAAAACCTGACCCTCCGGATGCTTACTGACCAAAGAAACCGAAACTTTGCGAGCAGAGACATGTAATGGAAAGTATTGATGCAGACTAAAAAAGTATCCGAATATTTTTTGACCAAAAAGACTCTCGCCAACGGATGAGACCAATGTGGCTGCTTTTTTGCCGTACAGTTGTTTATTATCCGGATTGATAGTACATCTTTCAACCCGTATAAACCAGGGACTATTATTATCTCTCAGAGTCCGGAATTTTAGATCATATTTGTCGGTTGTATTTGCCTGTTGCGCAAAGGCAAGCTGAGCGTAGAGTAAAATGGCAATTAGCATTCCTAATCGAAAACCGGAGGTCTGGTTCACAATCAACTTAAAAACTTTCATCTGTTTTTTTTGTCATGATATTTATTACTTCTTGTCCGTGCTAACACATTTCCCGTAGTCCCGGGCGAATAAAACCAAGTGCTAATCGGGATGCAAAAATAATAAAATATTAAATACAAACATATAAAAGGTATTAATTTGCAAAGAAAAAAGGTCGGCTCAATTATTATTGAGCCGGCCAAATTGTGCAGCTCTGAGTCTGAGAACATTCAACCCCACAGAAACAATTATTTCATAAACCAATAGCCAGCTAAATTCCACAAAATATGGACAACCATGACGACAATAAGATTGCGCTTTTTCTGATAATAATAAGAGATTAGTAAGTCGGAGAGTAGCCGAAAAACAATATCATACATAGCGAAAGAATGGACCAATACAAATGCAATTGCATTGGCCAGCCAGGTGTAATTTTTAAAAACTCTCTCCTGAATTCGAAACAGATATCCTCTGAAAAACAGCTCCTCAGCAATAGCACCAATAATAACACCGTATAAAAGTCCGGAACCGTTACTACCTGAAGTGAAAAATGGCGGGTTGAAAATGAAGCTATTATAAAACCCGAATCTTCTCAAATAATTGCATGCCAGCAGAATAACTACCTGCAAACCAAACAACAGAAATATCCATTTCAGATTGCTCATTATACCGTCAGCCGGAAGCAATTGCCTGTAATACAATAACTCAGACCTGTTTCTAGCAATACGGACACCCACCCAAAACAACAAAACTGCAATATAAATGAAAACACCTATTGCAGAAAAACCAACACCATTCATTGGAACGACAAAAGGAATATACACCGTTAAAAAAACGATAAACAATAACGTTGCGACTTCTGATAATCCCGAATTTTTAAACTTTTCTACTGACATATTTTTCGACTAAAAAGACTCCTCACTTACTCACGCCAGTAGCGTCTTTCACACTCTTTTGATTTTCATTCAACCATTTAATAGTTTTTTTTGTGAATTCCCTTTTATAAGTCGAAAAATAATAAGCAGGAAACCTCTCTATTGAATCAAGCTTATGACTTTTATTTATAAAAACCACAGCATCAAAACGTTTTGGTAAATAACAAAAACGAAAATTATCAAAACATCGACTTTCCCTTGGAGCGACTCTCAATGCACACATATCCTCGGGGATTTTAGTTGTTGGATAATAAAAATAGCTTATACCTGTTTTTAAAGCCGCATTTTCAAAACTATAAACCGGTGCTATAGGCAATTCTGCAGTCATTGTATTGCCCTGTATACTTGTTGAATCCTGTGAATAGAAGCCTTCGCCAGCCTGAAATGCAACAGCAAAATATTGATCTTTATACCTTCCCGCCAAATATGCTCCTAATGAAGGTTTATCTCTATATTCATAAAATAATGAAACTTTATTTATATGCATAGAATGAGCAAAGATAACAAACTGATCAGAAGGACCCGGATACAATTCAGCAATTTTCTCCACATGTTTATACATATTCAGATCCCTTTGATTATAATAATCATCCGGAGTTATTTTATATTTTCGCTCTTGCTCGTCAATCGCAAATAACAGGTAATCAAAATTTTCTTTACCTAATAATTCAATCCAGTCTGATTTCTTCAACAATTCTTCTTTTAGCTTTTTGAACTCTCTTTTTGCAAACAGATCAGAATAATACCCGTTATCGCCCAGTTTTCTAAAGTAATCAATAATAAAGGCATTATCATCAAGATTGTCTACTCCAAAAACATGAATTTTCTTTGTAGCAGTTGCGTTGTATTTCCTCAAATAACCCAGAAGCTCAAAAGCGGTCTGATAGTTATCAAAGAAAACTTTCAAATCGCTAATTAATTCATCATTAAAAGAATCTGGCAAAATACCCTGCACATATAAATCCCAGCGCAATACCATATCAAGGGAAGCTTCAAAGAAAATTGCCCTACAATGATTCGAATGTGCTAGGTGCTTTACAAATTGAATACGGGCATCTTTAACCTCCTGACTGCCATGCGCAAATTCGCCCAATCCAATTATCTTTTTTCCTTTCCAGTCATATATCTTCGACAAATTTGATGATTTAGAAAAGGACAATGGAACAATGGCGGTATTAGATAAAAGTGTTTTTTGCTTACGGGCTATGTTGTTGATTAGCACTTTATTAACACTAGAAGAATTAACACTGATCGCAACCTCCCTTAATCGGAATGCTTTTCCATTACCCTGCAACTTAATATCGGAAGACTTATTAGTGGATATTTTTTCATTACCCTGTGATGCAATTGCTGTATTTTCAGAATACCTGATAATAATCCGCAAAGCTCTGGGTCTACAGGGTTTTAAACTAATTTTATTATTAGCAAAATTCCCGGTGGGCTTAATAAAAATTGAATCAGCAACCAGTACCCTTTCCTGATTATCAAGCGCTAAAACTATAAGACTCAACGAATCAATATTGTTTTGACAAATTAAATCTGCAGAATAAATCGCTTCCTTTTCTGCAGGAGGTAACACTACTGTTCTTGCAAGTATAAATTCGGCTCTGTTTTGCATTTGTTTCATCCCCGAAATCGGTTGACTTAATAATCTTTTCAACTTCGATGTAGGTTCAATAACAAGGCATCTATTCGTATCCTGCTTATTCATGGAGAATTCGAAGCCAAAGGATTTTGTAAGCCACGGCCACCTATACCCCTTAGTTGCGCTCTGAAAGCTTAAATCAAAGGTATTTTCAATCGTTTGAGCTTTTGGCAATACAGCCAAAGTAATCAAAAAGGCAATTAATGTTATTCTTTTCATTTGTTGTTTAATTTACAATTAATCTACAATACTCCAATTAGCCAACTCATTTAAGTCCGGATAATTCGCACCAGAGAATTTAGCCGCAAAAATAACATATTTTTAAACAAAAAAAACTAAAACGGGATTTAATGATAAATAAAAAAAGGCCGCCCCAATTACAATTGAGCCGGCCTCTGTCTGAATTCGGTAATAAGTAGTAAGACGAATACTATTCGACCTGTCTGTTGTCTTTTCCTTCTACGTAATTGATAAATGCATAGTTCACCAATCGGGCACCACCGGGCGTAGGATATTTACCCGAGAAGTACCAGTCTCCTGTGTGGTTGGGACAGGCTTTGTGCAACGCATCAATGGTTTGATAGACAATCTCTACCTTTGCCTTGGTATCCGGCGGGGTGAGCATTTCTGCTATTTTGGCAGAAACCTCTTCGTCGGTAAACGAGTTGTATATCTCTACGGCGTGGTTAACCACCTGCTCTTTGGGCAGATTGCGCTGACTGATTGATTTTTGGTAAATCTCGTCAATTTTGCTCTCCATGCCACGCTCTTTGAGCAGTTCGATAGCCGCTTTGAAGGCGATAAACTCATTCATGCGCGACATGTCGATGCCGTAGCAGTCGGGAAAACGCACCTGAGGCGACGACGATACGATGATAATCTTTTTGGGTTGCAGGCGATCCAGAATTTTGATAATGCTCTGTTTCAGCGTTGTGCCGCGCACAATACTATCGTCAATCACCACCAGATTATCGATGCCCGGTTTTATCGAGCCATAGGTAATGTCGTACACGTGAGTGGCCAGATCGTTGCGGTTGTTATCTTCGGCAATGAAGGTACGCAGCTTGATATCTTTGATTGCCACCTTTTCGAAGCGGATGTGTTTGGCCAGAATATCCTGCAAATCCTCTTCGGTAATGTGACCGTTCTTTTCGCGTATCTGTTTTATTTTTTTGTTGTTGAGGTGCTCTTCCATGCCCTCAATGAGGCCATAGAATGCCACTTCGGCCGTGTTGGGGATGAATGAGAAAACGGTATTATCGAGGTCGTGATCGATAGATTTCAATACCTGATCGACCAGTTTTTTCCCCAATGATTTTCGTTCGGCATAAATATCCTTGTCGCTACCCCGCGAGAAGTAGATGCGCTCGAATGAGCAGGCCGATGACGGACGTGGTTGGTGTATCTGAGTCAGATTGACTGTGCCGTTTTGTTTGATAACGATACTTTGACCCGGAAGCAGCTCCTTCACATCGTCGCAAGCCACATTCATCACAGTCTGAATAACAGGCCGTTCGGATGCTACCACCACCACTTCATCATCTTGGTAATAGAATGCCGGACGTATGCCCCACGGATCGCGGAAGGCAAATGCATCTCCGCAGCCAATCAGACCACACATCACGTATCCACCATCCCACATGCGACTAGCTTCGCGAATGATATTCTCTACATTCAGGTTCTCTTCGATCAGCTTGTTGAGATCCTGACCCGACGCGCCATTCCAGTGATGTCTTTCGTAGAGTTTTTCTACTTCCTGATCGAGCAGATAACCGATGAGTTCGAGAATAATAAATGTGTCGGCATTGTGGCGTGGGTGTTGTCCCTGAGAAACGATGAAGTTGAATATTTCATCGACGTTGGTGAGGTTGAAGTTGCCGGCTAATGCAATGTTGCGGCTCTTCCAGTTGTTGCGGCGGAGGAAAGGGTGAACATAAGAGAGTCCGGATCGGCCGGTGGTGCTGTAGCGTAAATGTCCCATGTAGAGCTCACCCACAAACGAGTGGTCGTTTTCGCTTACGCGTTCGCGTATTTGGGTGTTTATGCTTTCGAAAATTTTGTGAATCGCATTGTTTCCGGTAGCCCGCTCCCTGAAAATGTACTCTTCGCCCGGTTGAGCATCCAGTTTTACACACGCTAACCCGGCGCCTTCCTGTCCGCGGTTGTGCTGCTTTTCCATCAGCAGATAGAGTTTATTGAGCGCATACGATTTGGTACCGTACTTTTCCTTGTAATACTCCAGTGGTTTCAATAGCCTGATCATGGCTATACCACACTCGTGTTTGATGCTGTCTGACATCTTGTAGAGGGATATGTTTGGGTTTAATAAAAAGAGAACACAGTTTGCATCTGTGCCTCATATACTTCGTGTTAAAATGCGGTACAAAAGTACGCATTATCTTCGAATATATGACATCAGTGTAAACTGTGTTCTATGAAAAAAGGATAATTATTGCAAGAATGCGTCAATCTCGGCAGCAGCCTTACGACCAGAGTCGATAGCACGAACCACGAGGCTCGCACCCAGGCAGCTATCGCCGGCAGCAAAAACTTTGCTGATAGAAGATTGCTGTTTTCCGTTGACGGCCACATTTTTACGGCCATCCAGTTCGACACCCAGCTCGGTGAGCAAGCCTTCGTGTACAGGGTGAACAAAACCCATTGCCAGGAAAACCAGATCCACCTTCAGTGTCTCTTTGTTGCCTGTGCGGGTGATGTGCATTTTGCCCTCTTCGTCTTTGCTCCAGATAACCTCTTCCACCTCAACTTCGGTGAGCTGGCCATCTTTGCCGATAAACTGTTTAGTCTCGAGGCTCCAGCGACGCTTGCAACCCTCTTCGTGCGAAGAAGATGTTTTGAGCACCATTGGATACGAAGGCCACGGTGTTTCGGTATTGTGATGCGCAGGGGGCATCGGCATAATTTCGATTTGTGTAACGCTAGCTGCACCATGACGGTTTGAGGTACCCACACAGTCGGAACCGGTATCACCACCACCAATCACCAATACATGTTTGCCTTTGGCATCAATGCGCTCATCGGCACCAAACGTTTGACCGGCAACCACGCGGTTTTGCTGAGTCAAAAACTCAAGTGCGAAATAAACGCCTTTCAGCTCACGTCCTTTGATAGGCAGGTCGCGGGGTTGTTCGGCACCGATAGCCAGACAAACTGCGTCGAACTGCTCCATGATCTCTTTGCCGGTAATATCTTTACCCACTTCCACGCCGGTTTTGAATTCGATACCTTCGGCAGCCATGAGCGCCAGACGGCGGTCGATCACTTTTTTATTCAGTTTAAAATCAGGAATACCGTAACGCAACAGACCACCAATAGACTCGTTCTTTTCGAACAGAGTAACCTGATGCCCCTTGTGGTTGAGTTGATTGGCTGCTGCCATACCGGCAGGGCCCGAACCAATTACAGCCACTTTCTTTCCCGAACGGTATTTGGGCGGTTTGGCCACCACGTAACCATCGGCAAAAGCGCGCTCTGCAATCGAACATTCGTTTTCGCGAATGGTTACAGGGCTGTCGCCTGATAATTTAAGTACACATGCTTTTTCGCACGGTGCCGGGCAAACACGACCGGTAAATTCCGGAAAATCGTCGGTAGCCACCAGCGATTCGTAAGCCTCTTTCCACTTGCCACGGTAAGCTAAATCCTGCCACTCCGGCTGACGGTTTGAGGTAGGACATGCCCAGTGGCAAAACGGAATGCCACAATCCATACAGCGCGAAGCCTGCAATCTGCGGTCTTCGGGGTTTAGCGTTTGCTCTACCTCACTGTAGTCACCTATTCTTTCGCTAACGGGACGGTAACCCGCCTCTTTGCGTAATATTGATAAAAATGCTTTTGGATTTCCCATAATAGTTGTTTTGAAACGGGTGAAACAGGCGGGACGGACAATCATCCGGCCCACTCTGCATCACAACAATGAATTAATAATCTCTCTGAACTTCTGCAATTTTCATTTTGAGGGCTTTGGCCTTCTCTTCGTGCAACACCTTCTTGTATTCGATAGGTGTTATCTTGATAAATTGCTCCATGTAAGTCTCCCAGTTGTCGAGCATCTTTTTGGCGATCGGACTTTGTGTATATTGATAATGTTTCTCAATATAACCTTTCAGCTCTTTGGCGTCATACAAATCCTCTACCAGTGTCAGTTCGACCATTTCCATATTACAGAAGAAATCGAAATCTCCGTTTTTGTCCCAAACATAAGCCACACCACCACTCATACCGGCAGCGAAGTTACGTCCGACAGAACCCAATACAATAGTGCGTCCGCCTGTCATGTATTCGCAGCAGTGGTCGCCTGTACCTTCTACCACAGCGGTAGCACCACTGTTTCGCACGCAGAAACGCTCACCTACACGACCGTTGATGAAGACCTCTCCGGAAGTTGCACCATACATCATGGTGTTGCCGGCGATGATATTCTCTTCGGGTGCGAATGTGCTGCCTGACGGCGGAACAACAATAACCTTACCACCCGACAAACCTTTACCCAGGTAGTCGTTGGCATCTCCTTCGAGGCGGAACGTGATACCCTTAGCCAGGAATGCACCGAAGCTCTGACCTGCCGAGCCCTTGAACGAGCAGCGGATAGTGTCTTCCGGCAATCCGGCATTTCCATACAATTTAGCCACTTCGCCCGACAACATAGCGCCGGTAGAACGATCTACGTTGACAATCGGGAAGTCCAGTTGAACCGGCTTACCAGAGTTGATGGCATATTGAGATTGTTTGATCATCTCTCTGTCGAGGATAGTATAAATCTCGTGGTTTTGATCCTTGATTTTACGAATCGCATTTTTGCCGGCCTCAGCAGGTGTGTAAAGCAATTTCGACAAATCAATTTTCTGAACTTTCGGATTGTTGTCCGAAGGTTTGAACTCGATCAGGTCGCTACGACCAATGATGTCATCGAGTTTGGTATAACCCATTTCTGCCAGGTGTTCGCGAACATTCTCTGCCATGAAATTGAAGAAGTTAACCAGATATTCGTATTTGCCCACAAAACGTTTGCGCAGCTCCTCATCCTGAGTAGCCACACCCACGGGGCAGGTGTTGAGGTGACATTTACGCATCATCACGCAACCCAAAACAATGAGTGCACTAGTTGCGAAAGCATATTGCTCGGCTCCCAACAATGCTGCGATAATGATATCGCGTCCTGTTTTGAGCTGACCATCGGTTTGCAATGTAACCTGACCACGCAGGTTGTTGATTACTAATGTTTGTTGAGTTTCGGCCAAACCAAGCTCGAACGGCATACCCGCATGTTTGATTGAGCTCGCCGGACTTGCACCTGTACCACCTTCGGCACCGGCAATGATGATTGAGTCGGCTTTTGCTTTGGCTACACCGGCAGCAATAGTACCCACACCACTTTCAGATACCAGTTTCACACTGATTACGGCAGCAGGATTCACATTTTTAAGGTCGAAAATCAACTGAGCCAAATCCTCGATAGAGTAAATATCGTGGTGAGGCGGTGGTGAAATCAACGAAATACCGGGGATTGAGTGACGGGTTTTGGCAATCACCTTATCGACTTTGAAGCCGGGCAACTGACCACCTTCACCGGGTTTTGCACCCTGAGCCACTTTAATCTGAATCTCGTCGGCATTCACCAGATATTCGGTAGTTACACCAAAGCGGCCCGAAGCAACCTGTTTGATTGCACTACGGGCAGAAGTTCCGTCGGCACGTTTTTTGAAACGCTCGGGATCCTCACCACCTTCTCCGGTGTTACTTTTTCCACCCAGAATATTCATCGCGATAGCCATCGCCTCGTGTGCCTCCTTACTGATCGAACCAAAAGACATCGCACCGGTTACAAATCGTTTGGTAATGGCAGACGCCGGTTCAACCTCTGAAATATCAATCGGATTGCGTTTGAAGCTCATGAAGTCGCGCAGGAAGATATTCTCTGCTTTTGTATCTGCCTGACGGGTATATTCTTTAAACTTCTTGTAGCTACCTAAGCGGGTAGCCAGTTGAAGGGTAGAGATTGTTTCGGGATTCCAGGCATGTTTTTCGCCATCCTTGCGGTAAGCATATTGGCCCAGGTTGTCCAGTGCCGGTTGCTCAACAGTCCAGTTAAACGCCTGATTGTGCAACAAAGAAGTTTCGCGGGCGATATCTTCGAGATCGATACCTTCGATTTTCGAAATTGTGCCGGTGAAATATTTGTTGATCAGTTTAGTTGACAAACCTACTGCTTCGAATATTTTCGCTCCACGGTAGCTCAACAAGGTAGAGATACCCATTTTCGATAATACTTTGAGCAAACCCTTGTCGATTGCTTTGATGTATTTTTTCTCGGCAGTGTGGTAGTCCAGCTGAATATCTTTTTTCTTCACCAGGTCATCCAGAACGGCAAATGCCATGTATGGATTAACGGCGCTCAGACCATAACCAAACAACAGGGCAAAATCCATGATTTCGCGGGGTTCGCCCGACTCCAGCACCAACGCGATTTGCATACGTTTGTGTTTGCTGATCAGGTGGTGATGCACCGCAGAAACAGCGAGCAAAGACGGGATGCGGGCCATTTCGGCATTCACACCACGGTCGCTCAGTATAATGTAGTTGTAATCTTTGTCGGCAGCTTCTTCGGCTTTGGCCATCAAATCTTCGAGTGCTTTTTCGAGACCGGCCTCACCCTCTGTTACCTTATACAGGATAGGCAATGAGATTGTGTTGAAACCTTTGTAACGCAGGTTGCTCAAAATGTCGAACTGCGTATTGGTCAGGATACCACTGTTCAGACGCACCATTTTGCAAAGGTTGAGCGACGGCTCCAGCAGATTCTCGGTGATAGCACCGATGTAGCTTGTGTGCGACATCACCAACTCCTCGCGAATCGGGTCGATAGGCGGGTTGGTAACCTGTGCAAACTGCTGACGGAAATATTTGAACAAAGGCTGTGGTTTGTTGGATATAACAGCCAGCGGCGTATCGTTACCCATAGATGCGGTAGGCTCACCACCATCGCGACCCATTGGTAAGATGATTTTCTCGATATCCTCCGTCGTGTAGGCAAATGCTTTCAACAACGCATTCATGTTTTCGACCGTATGCTTCACGCTACGACCCGACTGTATTTCGTCCAGTGTAATTCTGTTTTTAGCCAACCACTCTTTGTAAGGATGTGCAGATGCCAACTCCTCTTTCAAAGTCTGATCGTAATAAATCTCTCCGGCCTCGGTGTCGATCATCAACATTTTACCCGGGCTAAGACGACCTTTCTCCTTGATTTCAGCAGCATCGAAAGCCAAAACGCCGGTTTCGGAAGCAACCACCATCATGTCGTTTTTGGTAATCAGGTAACGGGCAGGTCTCAAACCATTACGGTCGAGCATACCCCCTGCATAACGTCCGTCAGAGAATAATAATGTAGCAGGGCCATCCCATGGCTCCATAAATATACTGTGGAATTCGTAGAATGCTTTCAGTTCGGGCGAGATCGGATTTTTCTCGTTCCAACTCTCAGGCACCATCATCGAAAGTGCGTGAGGCAGGCTCATACCGGCCATAACGAAGAATTCCAATGCATTGTCCAACGACGCACTATCACTCATTTCGGGCTGAATCAGCGGTGTGATATCCTCCATTTTGCAGCCGATGTTTTTAGGATCGAGCAAGCCCTGACGAGCCTCCATCCACGAGCGGTTACCGCGAATGGTGTTGATTTCGCCATTGTGACCCAACAGACGGAAAGGCTGAGCCAAATCCCATGTAGGGAAAGTATTGGTAGAAAAGCGAGAGTGAACCAACGCCATGCCCGAAGTGAAATAGGGGCTTGTGAGGTCGGGGTAATAATAGCGCAACTGCAACGAAGAGAGCATTCCCTTGTAAATCAGGTTGCGGGTAGAAAGGCTAACGATGTAGCAACTACGTTTAATTTTAAGGTTTGAGGTCAAAACCGCTTTTTCGATTTTTTTGCGGCAAACATAAAGTTTGCGTTCCAACTCATCCTGCGCATAGTCGCCGGTAACAAAGATTTGTTTAATATCCGGTTCATTCGACGCAGCGGTTTCACCCAACTGACTGCTGTCTACCGGAACATCACGGACTGCAATCAACTGCAGTGTTTCCTTTTCAATGATTTCCTTAATCTTGCTCAAGCACCAATCTTGTTCGGTTTTATCCTTAGGCAGGAAAACCAAACCGGTACCGTATCTACCCTTCTCGGGTACGGGGATACCTTGCAGCAGTATAAACTCGTGCGGAATCTGCACCATAATACCGGCACCGTCACCGGTTTTGTGGTCGGCGTTTTCTGCGCCACGGTGTACCATGTGCTCAAGCACTTTTAACCCTTTTTCGACAATGTCGTGCGATTTAGTTCCCTGGATGTTCACTAACAAACCAACACCACACGCATCGTGCTCAAACTCGGGGCTGTACAATCCTTGTTCTATCATTTTCGTTATAAAATTAATGCTCGCCATTCTGTTTGCCTGTTGTGGCCGGATAAACCGACTGCGCCATGCCTACAACGGTAGCCCGAACGGGTTTCCTGAATGACTTCTTGTTTATTTTACTTTGTTTTACTTTAAGATGATATTGTTCGATTCACACTCAGTGATCATCTCTTCGGGCCAAATAGAGGCCTGTACCTCGCCTATGTGGGCGCAACGAAGGAAGAACATGCAGAGTCTCGACTGTCCGATACCACCACCGATGGAAAGCGGAATTCTGTCTTCGAGCAAAGCTTTGTGAAATTCGAGTGAGGTGCGTTGCAGGCAACCCTCAATCTCCAACTGACGAAGAAGCGCCTCTTTGTCTACCCGGATACCCATAGATGATATTTCGAATGCATTGTTCAGAACCGGATTCCACAAAACGATATCACCATTGAGGCCCGGCAGGCCATTTTCGCCGATAGTCGACCAATCGTCGTAGTCGGGGGCGCGACCATCGTGCTTCTCGCCGTTGGCCATAATGCCACCAATACCGATCACGAAGATGGCACCGTATTTTTTGGCTGCTTCGAACTCTCTCTCCTTCGCTGTTTTGCCGGGATACATTTCGAGCAACTCCGCTGTATGAATAAAAGTAATCTCCCGGGGTAAACAAGGTGTGATGTGGTCATACTGCTTGTACACAGAAGATTCTACATGTTTCAATGCCTCATAAATTTTGACCACAACCGATTTAAGGAACGCAATGGTTCGGTCTTCGGCATTCACTGTGCGCTCCCAATCCCACTGATCGACATACAGCGAGTGTATATTGTCTAAATCCTCATCGGCCCGAATGGCATTCATGTCGGTATATAAACCATATCCGGCCTGAATTTCGTGCGCACCCAATTTCATTCTCTTCCATTTGGCCAAAGAATGCACCACTTCGGCCCGTCTGTCGCCCATGCATTTGATGGGAAAACTCACTGCGCGCTCGGTCCCGTTGAGGTCGTCGTTGATGCCTGTTCCGGTCATCACAAAGAGAGGCGCAGTCACCCGTCTGAGGTTGAGCTGTGCAGACAGTTCTTCCTGAAAGGTGTTTTTCAGCATTTTGATAGCCTGCTCCATAGATTCCGGTGCAAGCTTAGGTCGGTAGTTTTGGGGGATGTATAATGACATTGATTCAGTGTTTTAGATTGCAAAATATCACATAATAAGAGCACAAAGTTATGCTATTGGCAAATAAAATAAGCAATTAGCTGATTATATTTTCCAATTTTTAATTCTTTCGACAGCCTCAATTGTGTTCTGACGATTGCCGAATGCAGTCAGTCGGAAATAGCCTTCGCCACTTGGGCCAAAGCCAACGCCGGGCGTACCTACCACGTGGCATTCGTACAACAGACGGTCGAAGAATTTCCAAGAAGAGATGTCGTTTGGCGTTTTGAGCCATATATAAGGTGCATTGATTCCGCCAAAAATCTGCAAGCCTGTTTCGGCAAGACCTTCGCGGATAATGCGCGCATTCTCCATATAATAATCTATATTGGCTGCAATTTGCTGTTTGCCTTCGGCAGAATAAACAGCCTCGGCAGCCTTTTGAACAATGTATGCCGTGCCGTTGAATTTGGTGCACTGACGTCTGTTCCAAAGTGGATTGATAGCCACTTTTTTGCCGTCGGGCGTACGTCCGATAAGCTCTTTGGGAACAACCGTGTATCCGCAACGCAGACCGGTGAAGCCGGCAGTTTTAGAGAAGCTGCGGAATTCAATGGCGCACTGTTTTGCTCCTTTTATTTCGTAAATGCTATGCGGCACATCATCTTCGCGGATGAATGCCTCGTAAGCTGCATCAAACAAAATCAGTATTTCGTTTTCGATAGCAAAATCTACCCATTTTTTGAGTTGTTTCTTGGTCAGAACAGTACCCGTCGGATTGTTTGGATAGCAGAGATAAATCATATCCACTCTTTTCTCGGGCAATGTAGGTGTGAAGTCGTTTTCGGCTGTGCAGGGGATGTAAACGATATTGCTCCAACGGCCATCTTCGCCCAAATCGCCGGCGCGAACGCCCATCACATTCGAATCGACATATACGGGATAAACAGGATCGGTTACCGCCACGCGGTTGTCGTGACGAAGAATATCGCCGATGTTGCCTGTATCGCTTTTTGCGCCATCGCTCACAAATACCTCATCGGCATCGAGTTTGATGCCCCTCGATTCGAAGTCGTTTTTGATGATTGTGTCGATCAGGAAACGATAGCCCTGCTCGGGACCGTATCCGCGGAAAGTATCTTCGTTAGCCATTTCATCGACCGCAGAATGCAGTGCTTTGATGACCGCCGGTACCAAAGGCAGGGTAACATCGCCAATGCCGAGACGAATCAGCTTCGCTTCGGGATGAATCACTTTGAATGCATTTACTTTTTTGGCAATGTCCGAAAAGAGATAGTTTCCGGGCAGTTTGAGAAAATTGTCGTTTACTAATGCCATAATAATTTTTATTTCGTTTTTGATCGCCGGTTTCTGTCCGTTTTGTTTTGACTGAGGATGAACTCCGGCATCCTGTTATTTTATACTGAAAAAAATCAACTAAAAAAGCTCGCCTTCAAATACCGAAACCGCTCCGCCGGTCATGTACACCCGGTTGTCGGATTTGCGCCATTCGATGGTCAGATTACCGCCCAACAGCTGCAAGGTTGCTGTGCGGTCAGAGTGGTCGTTGAGGCAGGCCGCCACAAGCGACGCACAGGCTCCGGTGCCACAGGCGAGAGTTTCGCCGGCGCCACGTTCCCACACCCTCATTTTGAGCAGAGTGGGCGAAACAACCTGCACAAACTCTACGTTGGTACGACGGGGGAAGAGCGGATGATTTTCGATAACGCGGCCAATGCCGTGAACATCGAAGCTCTCGACATCGGATACGAAAATGACAGCGTGCGGATTGCCCATTGAGACGCAGGTGGCAGAATAGGTGGTGCCATTGACTTCGATCGGAATCTGAATGGCCCGATCGCCTTCGACCTGAACGGGAACAAGCGCGGGCGTGAGAACAGGTTCGCCCATATCGACGCAAACGGTATCGACAACCCCATTTTCGACATTGAGGCTGAGGTGTTTTACGCCGGCCAATGTTTCGAGGGTGACCGCCGTTTTGGTGGTGAGTCCCATATCGAAGACATATTTTCCGACGCAGCGCGATGCATTGCCGCACATTTCGGATTCTGAGCCGTCGGAATTGAACATTCTCATGCGAAAGTCGCACGAATCGGAAGGCAGGATAAGCACCAATCCGTCGGACCCGATGCCAAAATTGCGGTTGCTTACCCGAATGGCAAGTTCAGCCGGATTTTCTATATTTTCTTTGAAACCATTTATGTAAACGTAGTCGTTTCCGGCCCCGTGCATTTTCAAAAATTTCATAGACTTCGTTTTGATTTTTTCACAAAACCGGCTGCGCCGGCTTGTCTGTTTTGGTTCATACTGTTGATAATCAAATGCAAAATGGGTCTGTTTTGAGCAAATGTGAGGCAAAACAGCTGTGTTTTAGTTTTGACATATTGATTTTATAAATACGCCTTTTGAGTCCAATAGAAATTATTTTGCCCGAATATTAATCAGAATGATATGTTTTGAAAGAAAACAGAATCAACGAAGCTAAAACGGGTGCTATTGGTTACAATTTGATGCAAAATAACAACATTTTATTGTAAAAGAAAAGCCTTT
>CAZHNZ010000006.1:0-54631 GCA_964534355.1 uncultured Parabacteroides sp. | reverse complement strand
AAATTTTCAACTGTTTTCTCATTATGTGCAATTCGAACCTCTTTATCATTAAAAATATGATTTCCCTTTAATTTTGCATATACAAATATAGTATCATGCTTCTTCGTAAATTCTTTTTGTTTATCAGTACCCGGTCCATAATAACACCAGATTATTTCATTTATAAAATTACTTTTATTAAATATATCATCCAATAAAAATCTCAAAAATGAACTCACCCTCCAATCGCAATGCACATAAATACTCCCATCCTCCGCCAACAAATTGTGCATCAGTTTCAATCGCTCATACATCATAGATAGATAAGACGATATTCCTTTTCCCCACGTATCGCGATAGGCAATTTCTTCGATAATGGATTGTTTCTTTTCGGCAGTTTCTTCGCCTATCTGTATATTAAACCCAAAATCGGCCCCTACCGCAAAAGGAGGATCGATATATATCAACTTCAAGCCACCGGCTGACTCTATCTCCTTGCGCAATGGGCCGTTGGCCAGAGACGATAAGATTAGTTTGTTGTCGCCCCAAATCAACTTATTGGTCCAGCCTTTCAATTGTCGTCCTCTGAAATCCGTTTCGAACAACGATGTTTGCGGCACATCCTGCTCTTTGCGGGGTTCGTCTATGTGCTCTATGCTGTGAAAAGGCAGAGCAATGTTTGTCACCTCTTCTTTGCGACCGTTCCAAAAGAGAAAAACATCCTCTTCGTCGGCAAATAACTTGTAGATGAACTCTTTCGGCAGTCTCTTGCCATCCTTTATCAGGTCGATGATGTGGGTTTTATCCTGGTCGGTCATTGTTGTAGGTTGTTTGGTTTTAATTTATAGTTTAAGCATCCCATCAATTGCCTCCAGCTTTAGCTGGAGGAAGCTGTGTGATGTGAGTGGGCTTTAGCCAAATTGTTATTGATTTTGCATCTATGCGCAATTATTATATTTTGGCTAAAGCCATTTGCTATTTATTTTCTTATATCCCTCCAGCTAAAGCTGGAGGCAATTCAACCCATTTTCACTTCGAAAATCAGACACAAATCGCGAAACGATTTAATATCTTGCTTCACACTTTCCCATTTTTCCTGTTTCACACACACCGGCGTGTAGCAATATTTGCTTTGCACAGCATTGATATCGGCACACCACGTGGCTAATCGCTTTATTTTGCGCACATCATCTAAATCTTCACGCCCTTTGGTTTCGAGAATATAAAAAGTGGAATCGGCTGTTTTCACGAAGAAATCGGGGAAATATTCCCGTATATTTCCATCTTCGGCCTGGTATTCGATTTTGAAGTTGACTCCGCCATCACCCATCGTGTTTTTGGCATACGATACCACATCGTCGAAGCGACTTTCTAAATAAGAGGCCATTTCGAGTTCGAAAGGATTGTCTCCGATAATTTTGTTGAATACCGATTTCCGGGGAATCAGGTAAGGTTGATTATCGCTTACCTTGGTGCGCGTGTTTTGCAGCGAAATATAGTTTTTCACCTCTGCCGAGCCCCTGTCGGTAACGGTGAGTGCATCAATGGCCTGTTTGAATGTCGATTTCAGCACCTCTTTGGGTCGCAACTCCGACATATTTCGCATCACCTGCGGGTCGCTCAGCACTACCTCGCGGGTGAAAAGTTTGTATTTGATAAAGCTCTCTACTTTCGGATAGAGGATTTCGAACCCGCTCACCAGCCGACTCTCTTTGAGTATCACAGCGGTGAAAAAACGGATCACATTGCGGTAGTCGGGCAGGGTGTCTTTAAACACGGTTTTGTGCGAAAATTCTCCCTCTATATTGTTGAATACAATCTCTTTCAGTTCGCTTGAATTAAATATCCGGAGTGGCACTTTTTCGTTTTTGAACGCAGCCACATCTATTAAATCGAGATTTTTGAACTCCCGGTAAATGCGGGCGCTCATCACCGGAATCGGTATATCCAATGCATCTAAATTTTTCGATTTGTTCTCTTTGTCCACCTCTATAATCACCGGCGATTTGCTTTTTGTCCCTTTGCCCATAGGACTATATTGAAACTCAACACCTTCGGTTTTCAGTCCCTCTACAAACTCCAAAAAGGCAGGCGTGCCCACGACCACCAATTTCTCAGGTGTATCCAGCGAAAACATTTTGCGCAACCCCCGGCCAATGGTTTGCTCGGGCAATATTTTGGAATCGGCGCCAAACGGACGAAGACCGACAATGGTAGTCACATTGCGCACATCCCACCCTTCGCGCAGCATCAATACAGACACCACGGCCCGATAAGGTGAGTCGTTTTGATCAATGGCATCGGCTGCCTTGCGCAGACGCTCCAACTCATCTTTGTCCTTTTTTCCCGATGCACTCTCTTTTATTTCCCCCGAATTGTTGGTATGAATGGTAAGTACCCCGTTTTTCATCAACGGGTAGTTCGATTCCAAAAAAGCAGCTGCCTGATCGGCCTCTTTGGTGTTCATGGTCATGATAAAGAGAATAGGTGTTTTGTGATTTTTCAGTTCGTCGTATTGTTGCTCCCATTCCAGATAACCCAAATGGATAAATTCGCGGTAACGCTCCACAAAATCATCGCTGTTTTTCTCAGTTATCTTCAATCGGGAAGCCTCGTCGGGCAACACCGGCGATTTCACCACATTGTATCGGATAGCTTCCACCAATGGGAAGTCGCAAATTGTTTGCACAAATATAGAGCCATCGTTGTGCTTGGGCGTAGCGGTAAAGTCTGATTGAAGAGCTATTCCATGGCCATTTTTCAGTTTCAGTTTTTGGCTAATATCTTCGATGCTCTGAAACCAGGCCAACGATTTATCGTGAATGTGGTGTGCTTCGTCGTTGAGTATCACCAGATCTTTCAGCTTATCGCTGCGCAATATTTTACCCAAATCGAGCCCTTTTGAGGTGTCGGCATCGGGTTTGGGTTTTGTTCCTAAAAATGTAGTTTCGAATGATTGCACCGGATCTTCGTTGAAAAATACCCGATGAATGTTGGTCAGAAAGATATTGCCCGATTTGGCAATTGGCTTCAATTCGTCCTGCACATGAAGTGTCACCTGAAAATCATTTTTCCAATCTTTGTCAGCATAGCCATTGTCGGGTATAAACGGCTCTTCGAAAAACATCTTTAATCCGCTGAAATCCTTCAATATCCGGTTTAGCACGATGATGTTTGGCACTATCAACAAAAAATTCTTAGACAACATACTCTCGGCTTCATACAGTTTGTGGAAGTACGACCAGACCAGCGTAAGCGCCATTACTTTGGTTTTGCCGGCTCCGGTTGCCATCTTCACCACGTAGCGTGTCCACGATTCGTCGAACATACCGGTGCTGAGGCGTCCGGATGAATCGAAGCGCATCAGGTCGTATTTATCTTTGGCCTGTGCCACCTCGTAGAGGTAAATAATGGATTCTATGGATTCGCGTTGCGAAAAGAAGAAATTAAACTTCGACTGCCCGACTATATGTTCGGTACAAAACCAAAAGTGGAGCAACGCTTTGGAGGTAGCAGATGCGCCCCTGTAATCATCTGCCCGCCATTTTTCAACAGCTAATCTGATTTTGTACACCAACGGTGGAAGTAGCTTTTCGTATTTGTTTTGAAAAGCATCCATCTGACTCTGCGAGGGAGCCCAACGTTCGTGGGGCGATAGTATTGAGAAAGGATTGGTATTATTCATAGTTTCGGGCTCTCGTTGCATCACTGCAACTGTTCCCGACCCGAATTTTTCCACAAAAAAAGCGTGGACTAAATTCTTATCCGCCTTCGAGGCCCTGGTAAGCCCACATGCAAATGATAAGTCAAAAGCCCACGCCGTTTGGCGTGAGCATTTTGCTCATTACTCTATTTGCATGTTCGCTTTTTTTGAAATTTACCAGGTTTCGAAGGCGCGAACAATAGCAGAATGCTATATTAATATGTTAATAATCAGTTATTTTTCTATGTAATATTGTTTTTGTTTGGGTTTATTACTACTGTTTTGTTTGCATTCGTCACCGGAAGTTGTGCGGTGTCGAATTATTTACTGCGGCAAATATACTAAAAATTTGTTTAGTGTGTACTCTTGTTATCGGCATTGTATTCTTCTGGTCGCTCACTGGCTATTTGTGCATGGGTTTGGATTTGGCATTTTGCCAGATCGACCAAATATATTTCGCCGGTATTAAATGTAAGCTCAATTTTATAATCGGCGATGTAATTTGCTTTGCTTATTTCTAAAAACATATCAACCTATTTTAATATCAGCATACGCAGCCACTCTTTCGTTTTTCAGAAACGATTCTATCTTAACAATAAGGCCTTCATCATTGACAGGAAGAAATTGCTCTATCAATTCCAGTTTTCTTGCTTGTATATTCATAATGATATAGAAAATAGAATATATATACAAGGAGTGCCTGAAAATGAAAAAGAGACGCGAAACCAAAAAACAAAAAATTCCCACCAAAATTGACAATAGAAAGCTCTGCTGAAGAGTAGAAGAGAATACAAACATACGGTGCAGTACACCTTTGAGGAGTGAGGTAATCAGTAAATAAAAAACCCGCCGGCGATGATGATCTGTTCGCCGGCGGGTTTTTAGTTATTTCTGTGCAAGTGGATTGGGGACCACAGGCAGTTTCGATTTTGGGGTATTGTCTTTCTCAATACTAATATCGTTGAAGGCCATGGCGCGGGGCACTATGTAGGATACGCCCATGGATTGCCAGCGGAGGGTGTTATACACATACTCTTCGCTGGTACCGCCGAGGGCGTATTTGAGCGACAGCATGGGGAAATCGGTGATGCTGGCACAGCGCACCATGGTCTCTTCGCCGGTCTTGGCCGAAACGCGGTAGATGGCGAGGGGTTTATTGTCGCCTTCGAGCTTGCGTATAATGTAATAATAATCGAGACCGTTTTTGACAGTTTCGGCGGCAACGGTCCGAATAAAATCGGCGTATGACTGACCACCTGCATAAGAGACGTGTATGACGCCAGGTGCCTTCGAATAGCCTCCATAGACGGAAAAGCGGCTGTGTCCATTGGACTCTTTCACCTTAGGTGTAGGTACGCGGTCGCTGAGGAGGGTTTTCAGGATGCCTTTTTCGACCAAAGCCAGGTCATTTTTTGGGGCAACGCCTTCGGCATCAATTTCGAATGCACCAATCAGAGGTATGTTGTTGTATTGGCGGGTGAGCGGTTTGGATACGATGGATATGTTTTCGGCACAGATGCGTTTGCCAATTTTATTCTCCATTTTGTTGCTACCGTTGTTTTGTCCGCTTGCCGACACGGGAATTCGTGCGGTGAGCAAACCTCCCCATCCGAAAAGTTTGTTGGCAAATACATCGGCCAAAGCGCTGCCTTCGAATACAACAGGGCCCTGGTAGGGTTCGTCCATAATGGTGGCTTTGCATCGCTGACAAAGTGTTTCGGCCATGATTTCAACCTCTTTTTTTATATTTTCGACAGAAGGTAATTGCTCGTTGAGCGGCGCATAATAGGTAATTTTATCGCGCAATACTTCACCATCTTCTGCCTGTGTGGAGGCATTTACCTCGACAGCGGCCAAACTAGCCGTGTATCTCACCTTAGTGCCTTCGCTGTTCACCAGATAGACAACAGAATTTACAAGACGTACCTGAACATTTGATGTCTGAATATCGGGATATTTGCAGAAAATGGCCGAAACATCCTTCACATTCTTCTCCCACTGTTTTTTGTCTAATTTGAGCTGAGTAACAGGCATCAGCAATGTCACAGGAGCCACACGCGTATAATCGTCGATTTGCTCTTTATCGGTGTTGTTTTGTTGTTTGAGCGTAGCCAGTTTTTGTGTATAAGTATCCACCGTCCGTTTATAACTGTTGTCGAGGATAGACCAATAAGCAGAACGAATGGCGACATAATCATTCTCTTTAGGTAACGACAAAGTGGCGCCACCTGAATTGTAGCTGAATGAATTACCCGAGAAGTTCTCGTCGGTAAGCGAATAGTCGCCCAACATCAATCTGTATGAGGGAAATCGCATGGGCGACTCGTCGCTGTTGACCAATGCACCCAGAGACGCAGATGCAGTAAACATCTGACCATCCGTCATGTAATTGGCGATAAAAAATGGCGTTTTGTATTTTCCCAGTTTCAAACCGGTGAGGCTTCGGTTCATCTCTGCGGTAAGCGCTTTGAAGATAATCTCTCCGTCTGCCTCTTTCTGCGCCGATACGCCCGATACACTGAGGGCAAGGGCGGCTGCTACTATATATTTTGATGCTTTCATATCTTTGGTTTGCTGATTAATTGTTTAGTGTTGGACGAGGAAGAATATAGGGCAATTCCTGCGATTTCGATTTCTTTTGTGTTTCTATTAACTTCACCAATATCATCGGACTGCAACACGAAACGGGCACTCCTCCCGATTCTGCACCGCAGGTTCCGTTGAAGACTCCTTTATCGCCTCCGGCAATATCAATTTGCGAAAACATAGAGAGGGGTGTACCAATCAGATCGACTCCGCGCACCAATTCGTCGGGACGACCATCTGCGTAAACACGATATACCAGTGTGGGTGTTACATTGAACGAGCTGGGCGAATACCGGCCGGTAGAGGTGAATCCACCTGTAACCTCCTGAAAAAGATAGCCATATTCGAGTTTCTGAGATTTAGCCAACCGGATCAGCTCTGCCCGTAGCTCTTGCGTGGTTTTGGGTGTATTGCTTTCGATGACCAAATTCGATTGACGTGCAACGGCCTGCATACCGGACATGGCACGTCCGTGACCATTCGACTTCGAAAAACCTTTGATAGGTGTGCGCGACATCAGGAAATTTTTGAGCACCCCATTTTCCACAATATTCACCTTCTCCGCTTTTGAGCCCTGATCGTCGTACTGATAGTATCCGTTCAAATCAATGCCTTCGTATTTGCGAAGCAACGGATCACAATAAACGCTCAGTGAAGTGGGTAAAATAACTTCTCCAACTTTCTTTTTGAAAGTCTGGGCATCATCTTCGCTCTTCATGCGTTGTCCCTCTACACGGTGACCAAATATTTCGTGAAAAAAGACACCCGAAGCCTCTGCCGAAAGCAACGACGGACCTGAAAATGGCTCGGCCACCGGGGCACTTTTGAGGGCGATAAGGTTTTTTACAATATCGGAAGCATTCTTTTGCATTTCGGCATCAGTTGGCAGCCCATCTGGTTTGTATGCATAATAGCTTTTGTACAATGGCATTTCCATTCCATCTTTGGCTTTTACAACGCCCATTATATACACCTGACACGAAGTGAAATTTTGCGCAATTTTATCGCCTTCGCTCGATACAAAATATTTTCTTTCTATTTTGTATGATGCGCTGGAATTGCCGTAGAAGATAGATGAGTCTTTCAGAAATTCTGCCGAATAACGGGCCACACGTGCTTCCCATTCTTTGACATTAAACTTCATACTCTCCGGTTTAATGGGCTTTTCGTCAAACTGTTTCGGGGCCTCCAATGTAAAATCGGGTGCTTTGTCCTCTTCAGCTATTTTGACCGAAATGTTGGATTTTACTTTCGAAATCTTAGACACAGCATCTCGGTATGCATCGTTGGTTGCTTTCCAAAGGATGTTTCTCAGGGCATTTGCATCGTCCTCTACCGGCAACTGAATGCGGCTATAACCGGAAGATGACATATCGTATCGATCCCGCAGTGGGTGAAAATTGTCGAGAACCGGACTACCGACACGCAACGTGACAGTCAACACCTTCGATTTTGAATCGTCAGAAGAGGTCAATGCACCAAGCTGTGCCGATACATTGTAGCCATTCGATACATCAACGCGATAAGATAGATAATAGGCGGGAACTTCCTGAGTTTTGAGCACGGCAATCTCTCGCTTCAGCTCCTGATCCAGAATGTCAGATAGTTTGTCCTGCGCATTAGAGGCTGTAACAGAGAGCGCAAGAAACGAAAACACAAAAAGTGTTCGAAAAAAACTGTTTTTCTTCATAGCAAAATTAACATTTATGATTAAGCTTTGTTTTCACAATAAGGCGCAAAGATAATTTAATTTATCAATTTTAAACGCAAAAACGAGTTTTAAAAAGATACTCATCAATTTCAACGCCTATTTTCCGGAAAAATTATTGAAAAAACTGTTGAATTGATACGTTTTTCAATTATTGTTCTGATATTTGTACAAAGCTTATGTGAAAAACAATTATCCCGTTTTTTTAATCCATTCTACTATGAAAAAGATGAATCGTTTGCTTCGGATAGCATTTATCTGCCTGATCACTACAACAGCATTCGCGAAGAAGTCAATCTGCCCATCCATTATTCCGGCACCTCTGCAATATACTGTTAATCAGGGATATTTCGTCTTTTCATCACAAACAAAAATTTTTCTCGATACAGACAATCCGGCGATGAGAGATGCGATTAATATCCTGTCTGAACGCTTCGAACGAAGCGCCGGCTTTCCGCTGGCAGTTGCATCCGGCAAACCAACCTCTGATGTATTGATTTGCCGTTTATCTTCAAATATAAAAAATGAAGAATCTTATCAACTTAAAGTAACCCCGCACCGGATAGACATCACAGCGGCATCTCCTACGGGTATTTTTTATGCCATGCAGAGTATCCGACAACTACTGCCGCCGGCTATTGAAAAAGATTCAATAAAACGGGATGTAAATTGGGCCATCCCCTGTGTCTCAATATACGATTCTCCACGATACACTTATCGCGGACTGATGCTCGACGTTTGCCGCCATTTTATGCCGGTAGAGTTTGTGAAAAGATACATAGATTATCTGGCTTACCACAAAATGAACCGCTTCCATTGGCACCTAACCGACGATCAGGGCTGGCGTATTGAGATAAAGAAATACCCGAAACTCACCTCAGTTGGATCATTCAGAGACCGGACTCTGATTGGACATTACAGCGAAAGCCCCCGAAAATGGAAAATGGAACGTTATGGCAATTTCTACACACAGGAAGAGATAAAAGAGGTGGTGGAATATGCCCGCAAACGGTTTGTGACCGTTATTCCCGAAATAGAAATGCCGGGGCACTCTCTGGCTGCGTTGGCTGCTTATCCAAAACTTTCCTGCACCGGTGGACCGTTTGAGGTATCCGGCATATGGGGTGTATTCAACGATATTTACTGTACCCGGGAGGAGAACTTCAAATTTCTGGAAGATGTATTATCAGAAGTAATTGAGCTTTTCCCGTCAAAATATATCCATATCGGAGGCGACGAAGCCCCCAAAATCAGATGGTCTCGTTGCCACGCTTGTCAGGAGAGAATAAAAAGCGAAGGGTTGAAAAACGAACAAGAGCTGCAAAGCTATTTTATACGCAGAATAGAAAAATTCCTTCAAACAAAGGGGAAACAAATTATCGGTTGGGATGAGATTCTGGAGGGCGGACTGGCCCCGAACGCCACGGTCATGTCGTGGCGAGGCACTGAAGGTGGAATAGCTGCGGCTAAACAACACCACGATGTGATAATGACGCCCGGTCATAGCGTCTATTTAGACCACTACCAATCGAAACTGGCAGAAGAACCGATTGCCATTGGTGGATATCTGCCTCTGCAAAAAGTATATGAGTATAACCCCACACCGGCTTCGCTCACGGATGAAGAAGCCCGACACATCCTGGGTGTTCAGGGCAATGTATGGACAGAATATATCCACACTCCGGCTCATGTAGAATATATGGCCTTCCCCCGCGCTGCGGCCATTGCAGAAACGGCCTGGTCGCCACAATCGGCCAAAAACTATCCCGACTTTCTCCAACGGCTGGATATTTTATTGCTTCACTACGATGCAATGGGGATGAATTATAGCCGTAGTCATAAAAAAACCGGACCTTAATGGCCCGGTTTAATGGTTAAATATTTAGTTTCTTCTGTAAATCTTACTGGTCGATCTATAATCAACGGCATTGTTGTTGTACCAATCCGGGTTAGTCACACCGGCCGAATTTACCCAATTATTAAACTTCAGGAAAGCAGTTTCAATAGGTGCACCGGCAATTGGATATTCCAGTTGCACGGCCGTTTCTATAACCCAGGGCGCACCATTTGAGCCAATGTACCATTTATTCGATTGATTTGTAACGTCATCCTGAGTATTAAAATACGAGGAATTTGCCTTATCTGTTGCAGCATGATTTACTTTATGTATCTCACGACCTCTATTCTGTGCTACAACAAGAAATGGATTGAAAGGTAATGAACCAAGAGATGATAACTGAACGGCAGAGGTAAACGTGACTTTCTTTGTTATAGAGGTTGGGTTATAGTATGCTCCTCCAATAACTGTGTTTGGAAAGTTTGGGATGTACGATGAGCCAAAAAGAGTAAATGCATTATCAAAAAAAGGAATAACCAGCTTAGATTGTCCGGTTTCGTATCCCTTTGCATGCAGAGTAAACAATGAACCACCCAAAAGCGTTCCCGGACCGATATAGGTTGTAGTCACAGATTCAACATTGGCAGGAGCCGCATCCAGTTGCCACGCAAAGCCATTCAGATTTGAAGCACCAATTGCTTTTACCTGTGAAGTAAAAATTACGTCCTTTACATTTCCCGCTGCATTGGTTACATAGGTAATGCGATAATCAACCACTAAATCATTGAAGTCGTAGTCGCCCTTTGCAGGCCAGTTATCTTCAAAAGCCAGCGACCCAAATGAGGATGCCCCAGGGTAATAGTTATTAAATGCGCGGGCAGGATCATTGGGATATTCGTCATTCACATCAGTTACGCCATCACCATCTGTATCTGTGTTTTTTTGATTAATTTTATCCAGATTTGACCGATCGATTGCTGTTATAGGGTTGGCAGTAACGCAAAAAACGCAATCATTGTAGTCTGCATCGGAGGAGTTCATCCGGCTGATATCTTCAAATCCAAGAACAATTTTCTCATTCGTAGGATCATAGAGTAATACCGTCTGAGGACGGGATCCTGCATTAAAGCTATAAATGGAATACTGAGCTCCGTTAGTAATGCTATTCGAATTATAACCACTAGATATAACAAACCAGCAAACAGTTGTTCCGGCCGGAAAAACATCTGTCCAGTTCGCTGCTACATTAGGGTCATTATTGGGGTCGCAATACAATAGTTTAACCCGTGTTCCTGTAGTTAATTGCCCACCGGAGCCTGATGCTGAGCTATTGGGGAAAAATATCATTCTTTTAAATATTGAAGGCACATTTGCCGGGGGGCCATCAGCTGTTTTATAATAGAAATAGCCGACAGTGTTTCTGTATCCTGCACCTTCCTTAATGAAGGTGACCCAGATATTTGCATTATCCGTTACAATTAAATTTGCTTTATTTGCCTCGTCAATAAGCTGAGGATAATTGTTCGGTATGTTTTGTGGCGTTTCTGCCAGAGTAATATTAATTTCATCGAGCAGACTTTGTGGTATAGTCTCAGTTCCGTCGAGAAAGTTGGGCAACCCCTTGTCTGTTCCGGTTTCATAATCGCCCAGAACCCAGCATCCATTGGCGTAACTATTGTTTGCCGGATTGGCAAAAATCTTCGGATTGTATCCCGTTGGATAAGCTCTTGTTTGCAAACGTTTCACCCCAAATCCGGATGGATAGAGAGTTTCGTCTATAACCGATCCTTTTAGCTCAAATGTAAGAGGAGTATTATAGCCATCTACAATAGCGTAGATTGTTTTTATGTAGGTGGGCACTGTCATTCTGACAGAAAAACGGCCGGAAAAGTCAGATACACCTTTAACATTTGGGGTCAAATCTGGTTTAAGGCGAGACATATCATCCACATAAGGATTCTCAAGAAATAACCGGACGACCATACCGGAAGAGGCATTTCCGCTTAGATTTTTCAATTGTAGACGAACATCAACCTGACTATTTGTTGAATAATCGAAACCGACATTCGTCGAAACACCTTTACTATTAGCATCAACTATTTCATCTTCTGCCGTACATGCAATCATCAATGCCAAAAGAAACAATAATAAAAAATTGGTCTGCGGAAAACGGATGTTTGGATTAGTTTTCATATCGATTGAGTTTAAGGAGTTTACAATCAATGCAATATAACAAATATACAATATAATTGAACTTTTAAATATGCTTTAAATTTATTTTAAGTCAAATTAACCCCACACAATCTCAATCATATCTATTAAACATAAAAATTACGCAAAAAAAACACGGGCCGAACAAAATCCGACCCGTGTGTATGTATAACCGGTTGCCTCTGAACTGTAAAAACGCCATCTCTGGTTGTTTGAGTTATCTAAACGGGAAATCAATTTCCGATGGTCAGCCACCATCGCGACTCAACATCCAAATTGCGGGCCAAGCAAATTAAGCCTGAAATAAAAATGAATTGGGTTGATTTAAAGCCTAATAAACAGGATAATTAGGGGAAAAGACTTGAATGAAATAATTTCAAACATAAAACAAATCAGGATGAACAATACGTAATTTAAGATTAGAATTTCCAACGTATCAGGCCGTAGATATCCATTTTTGATTTACCCTGAATTGCCTCTAAACCTGAGCCGATTTCGGTGCGGTCGGTGTAGGTAGTCTGCCCGTATTTGAGCCAAATGGTGAGTTTTTTGTTGATGTCATACTTCGCATTGAGCGAATAGCGATAGCCCTTGCCCGAAAATGAGGGAAACGAAAAGGCATACAGTACATTCTTTTCGGATGAATAAATCACATTATCAAATCCGTCGGTGTCAAACAGCATTACCTGCGCATCGAGCGATAGCGGAAATTTCTCCCACTCTTTGCTGATACTTTGAGACAGGGCAAATCCGTTTCCGGGATTTCCATTCTGCTCGCGGTAATAGTTGTAGTCGATACCTGTGCGAAATGTGATTTGCTGTCCGGGTGAGTAATCGCACTGATATCGTACCCGTTGCAAATCATACCGACCCACAAACGAGGTTACAGCCAGGGCATCAGTCAGGTTCTTCTCTTTCTGTTTGTATTTGTAGCGAAAACTCATTTTCAGGTATTCCTTCGGGAAATAATCGGCCTGCACCATTCCATCGAAGCCCTCCGATGGTGCATCAACGCCGTATTTCATCCACGGGAAACGAAATACATCTGCATAGGCAGAAAGCCGCCAGTATCTGCGCACATTCCATTGCACGCCCCAGTAGACACCCTGTTCGTTTTCGGTTCGGCTCGATTCGGAAAAGGATGCGCTGTAAAATGCCTGATACGATTTGGAATAGATGCGCTGCAACAGAGTGGTTTTGAATGACGAAGTAAGGTTCATGGACAGTCCGTTGAGTGAGGCCAGCGAGCCGTTCCGACTCATCGCTGTCTCGCCAAAGAGAAAGAGCTTCTTCCACCGGTACTGATAATCGACCGAAACATTGGCATTGTCCAGCCCGCGAAAAGTGTAGTAGTTGTCTATTCGTTGAACGGGTTCAATCCGTTTATCGTAGGCATAATACAAAGCTGTAGCACCCAGCTTCAGAGCTCCGAACCGGCGTTGCCAGTTGGCTCCGGTGAGGTACATCGTAGCTCCGTTTCGTTGCGTCAGGTCGTTCTCTGTATTGAAGTAGGCATCCGTTTTGAGGCTTGTAAGCACGCTGTCGTTGACCGATGCGGATACACTCTTAGCCGATGCAAATACCGAAATCAGGTGTTTGTTGTACTCCATCGTGATGGCTGCCCCCTGCAAATAGTTGATTTCGTCGGTCGAAAAATGTCGCGAAACCCCTTCGGCACGCGTAGCCACATTGGATGCGATAATGCTTTTGCTCATCGCGAAATTTGTGTTCATGGCCAGACCCTGCCCGAAAGCCAGCTTGTAACGCCCAAGTGCCAACCGCTTTACGTGTCCAAAATCTTTCAGCAACAGATGAAACGAGAAAAATCCATCTTTCGGCCTTTCGCCGGCATCTTTTTCGGCCACCAGTCCAAACTGAATTTTGTTGCTCACATTGCAATCGTACTTCAAAAAGGTATAGGGTTTTGAGCCCAGATAGCGGCTGTCGGCGCTGTCGGTTTTGGGCAAATAGCCCGCTTTTTGGTTCAGATTGTCATCGAACCGGAAATAGAGGGTTTGTTTTTTGCGTTGCAACAGCTTTTTCCAGTCAAGCTCTGCCGTTGTCGCTTTGGGCGGCCCCAGCCAGACAAAAGGCAACAACATTTGAATGGTATTCAAATCCATCTCTTTCACCATTTTGAGTTCAAAAAGGCTCTTCATCTCTTTGTTTACATACAAATAGAGTTGAATATTTTCTATCTGTTCGTCCGAAAGAAAAGGCAGTCGGTCGAGCTGCTCGCGGGTAATTTGATTGATGTTGAATGGATTCTCCCGAATTTGGGATAACTCTTCGTAGAGGTTGTTGATATTTTGTTCATTTCCTGTGGATTCAGCTATTTCATTCACAAATTCCATCCACTTATCATCCTTAATGTCTGATGTTTGTGCCCCAACAGAAGTTATCAACACCCATGTGAATAAAATTATCAACAGTCTGTTCATAACTTAGCCGTTAAAACTTATATTGCATAGAAAACTGTGTGTGAAATCCCAAAACGGTGTGGTAAACCGAGGCGACATCGAAAGAGAAGCGGCCGGGTGCATAGCCAACCCCGAACGTCGGCTGAAAGGGTTCGCCCATCAAGCCAACACGCAGAGCAACCTCATTCAGTGGTTTATATTCCATACCCATTTTTATAAGCATATCGTCCTGACTGCTTTTGGCCAGTTCGCCCACAATCATAAAATCTTTATTAAAGGTGTAATTGGCGCCCACTTTTAGCAACAGAGGCAGCTCAAAATCTCCCCGAGCAGTGGTATAGGTGGTGCGGATAAAGTTGTGCACTGAAGCTCCCACAGTAAGGTCAGGCAAAATAGTCATCAGCACACCGGCATCGGTGCTTAACGTCGATTTTGCACCCTCTTCGGCTGACATTAGTATCGAATAATAGTTGAACCGAACACCGGCAGAGAGTCGTTTGGATAATTTTTTTGAGAAATTGCCCGACAAACGGGTTTCGTTGTATTTCTCGTAACCAAAACGCGATACGATAAGGCCCGCATCCAGCACCTTATTGGCGTAAAAAAGCGAAGCAGCAGTTGTGGATAACTCTTTGATACCGTATGCATTGGCATAATGCAGCGAAGCACGACTTTCGGGTAACAAACTGTTAGAGCCCGGATTGTCGAATGCGACCAAAGAAACCGATGCCGAACCCATAGCGGAAGTTCGCGCATCAAACAATGCATTGTTGTCTGCTGCGTAGAGCGGACTGATGGTCAGGGCAATGCAAAGAATTAGTTTGTGCAAAATCTTTTCGATATTCTCTTAATTTTGGCACAAATATATAAAAATATTTATTAAAAATACGTTTTACAACAATTTAAATAGAAATTCGCTAAAAAACAATATTTTCGAGGCCCAACATGGCATTGATTAGAATTACAGACTCCGCCCGATGATAATCTGCCACTGTAAGCTCACGCTCACGTATCAATCCCTCATCAAGTAGCTGCTGACGCCTTGTGCCTTTGAGCAGGCAGTTTGCAGGCGTATAGAGGCCGCCATCCAGCCTCAACACCACATTAGCATAGCTCATATCCGTGATTTGTCCGTTTTTTACAATAATAATATCATCGGCTTCTCCCTTTTGTTTGAGCAGCTCATTCAACGCCGAGCGATCTGCCCACTTGTGAGAATAGTCAATATCATCGGCTGTCACCAGTTTTAACGAATGAATTGTACGGGGTTTGTAAGGCTCAAATTCAACTATGTGAACGGCAGTATCATACAACAAACGACATTTTACCACTCCCGAGCGAAAATTGGATGGAATGACAATCGACTCAATATCTGCCGAAAACGTCTGACCAAACAGCGCTTGCGTACTGCGCTCCATACGGGCACGGTGGTATCCGGCATTTTGCCAGCAACCATCGGTTATTCTGATGCTTTCAAGTAAAAGAGACATATACTTTATCTATTAATTCCTGATACTCACTTTCGGCATCGCTGAGCGCGGTAATACCACCTCCGCTGCGAAACAACAACTCTCCACTGTTTTCTTCCATATACCTGATAATAACGGCACTATCCAGATTCTTACCATCAAAAACACCAAAAATACCGGTGTAAAATCCGCGATTATCAACTTCGGCCCGCCGTATCAGCTCCAACGTTGAATCTTTAGGGGCTCCCGAAACAGAGCCGGCAGGTAACATCGAATAGAGAATATCGCCCAAACCCGAATGCCAATCGCGTGGCAACATCCCCGTTATCTCCGAACTCACCTGCAACAGTGTTTTGCCATGGGTCTCTACCCTATCGATGTAACGAAAACGGGAAACCTCAACCTGCGATGCCACACGACTGAGGTCGTTTCTGATTAAATCGACAATGGTATAATGCTCAGCTTGCTCCTTGGGGTCGTTCAATATTTGGTTTTCGGCATCGGGTAACGAGGCATCTATAGTACCCTTCATCGGAAAAGAGGAAATGCGATCACCTTCAATTTTCACAAAACATTCGGGCGAAAAACAGACAAAACGACCCGGTACACAAAGCCTGTAAGGGGCACGACTCCGTAAAAAAATATCTTTCAACGCAAGATCTGTCTCAATACGCGTCGGAAAAGTCAGATTCACCAAAAAAGAGTCGCCACGGCGAATACCGGATTTCACCACATCAAACCCCTTCTTGTAGCGGGAAAAACTCACCGGCAGTTTATTAAAAGTAAATGGTCCGGCTTTGGCATTCTCTTTTGGCAAATGATTATATCCGGGAATAGAAAAGAAAACAGAATCGTCAAACGCATCCAAGCCGCAAAAAATGGCATCATTTCCGGCAAAATCAATCACAAAGAGAAAGGGCACACCCTTCTCCCCTGCCCGATTCATTTTTTCTATCATCTGTTGACGATTCATTCTCCCAGTTTTTTTATGCAAAAGTAGTTTTTTTCGACCGAAAGCCCTACAAATAACGACTGAAACAGGCCAATTTTGCCCGATTATACAGAAAAAACACCATTTTTTTGAAAAATATCACTCAAACTATTGCGCAGCTCAAAATATCGTCTTATCTTTGCAACCGCAAACCAAAAGATGGTACCATAGCTCAGTTGGTAGAGCAAAGGACTGAAAATCCTTGTGTCCCCGGTTCGATTCCTGGTGGTACCACTTTAAGAGAGACTAAATAGCTAATTAACAGCAATTTAGTCTCTCTTTTTTTTATTTTGTCCGAATCTGATCAAAACCCTGCCCATACACCCCGATAGCCGCACTTTGCGACACAAACGCATTGGGGTCAATCTCTTTCACCAGCCTGAATATAGCCACAGACTCCGAACGCTTGGCCAAAACAAGTAAAACTTTTGTCGGCTGCTTCGAGTACCATCCCATGCCGTCTACCACGGTCACACCTCGCGGAAGTTGAATTATCCGGTCGGCAATCTCTTCGTATTTCTGCGAAAAAATAAAGAATTGGACAGATTGCCGGTTACCATTGATGACCAAATCGAGCGTATAGGTCATAATGGCCATTACGGTAAGGCCATACACCACCTTCTCGATGCTATGAAACACGAGGTAAGAGGATAGGATAATCATCACATCGCTGTACAGGATTGCGCGCCCAATGGTAATATTTCTGTATTTATTAATCAACGCAGCCACTATGTCGGTACCACCGGTACTGCCATTAGCCGTAAATACAATGCCAACTCCCGTTCCGCACAATATGGCGCCGATAACAGTGGCCATAAACGGCTCATCCACAAAACCTTTCTTTATAAAAATCTGAAAAGCAGACAATAAAAAGGTGAGCGAAACAACTCCGAAAATCGTCCGTATACTAAACTTCAACCCCAAAAATTTGACCGAAAGAACAAGCAATACTGAGTTAATTCCGGCATAGGTCACAGCTATCGGAATGGTGCCGGTGGCATAAAACACCAATGCACCAATTCCGGTTACTCCACCGGTAGTAATTTCGTTGGGCAACAGGAAGGCCGTCCAGCCAAAGGCATAGAGAGACAAGCCAATCAGAATGGTCACATAATCTTTGAGATAAACCGCAATCTTGTTCATACACTTATCTATTAATGTTGATACAAAAGTATTACTAAAACAGATTAGTTATCCCATTGTCGCAAGATAATTAGAGTGATAATTATTTAGTGTGATAATTTATCACTCAACAATGAAGTATTCTTTGATTAAACAAAACCGAAGCCAAAAAAAGCACGAAACAAATATGCCAAAATATAGTAATTATGAGCACATATGGTTAACAATTAATAATTCAGAAGAACTTTATTATCTTAATAATCTGTTTCCTCTTTAAATTTGTATTTAAAATAAAGATGCAATTATTTGATTAACAATGAATAATATGATAAAAAGCAGAATAACACCCAAAATCTGGAGATTACTGTTGACGACCGTTATCATCTCGGCCACTATTTCCTGCACCAAGGAGGAAACACTTTCTTCTGGAAACGATGAAGCAATTTCTCCTAAAGCGTACTTCAACTACTCGACCAGTCTGGATGTACCGGTTAACATTCAACTGAAAGATCAAAACGGGAATGTTGCACCCAAAGTGATGATCCGGTTATTTTTTGAAAATCCGTATCTGCCGGATATGACAGCTCTAAAGAGAGAACTGACGCCCAACTTCAAGGCTTTGTCTGATGCATCGGGCCGCATGACAACCAAACTGACATTGCCCATTCATATTGATACGCTTTATGCCATTATTGATGGTTATCCAAGCCCGGTTAAAATGGCTATTTCAAAATCAGGTATTACCCAAACATTGTATCCTGCCGGGTTCGGAGTTAAACGCATTAGCCAAAGATCCTATCCAACCGGATATAGCCCACAGCTATTTAATAATCCTGAAAATAATGTGTATGCAAACGGATGCTGGATTTTGGGTGGATACGAAGCCGGTGGTAGCGAAGGACGACCATTTTATATAGACGAGACCGAAACTGTTCCTACCTCGCTGCTGAATGCCATAAATACAACTTTGGCAGAAGTGCCAATGAATATCCCCAACAATTACCCCGGGCTGATAGACAACATCAACAGAACGAATCTTCAGGTCATTGACAACGCAAATATCTGGGTTACATTTGTCAATGAAGGTGCCGGTTATAAAAACTCTGTTGGATATTTTTATTACAAAACCGCAGACGGACCTCCAACCTCAGCTTCTCAGATTTTTAAGAGGATAATGATGTTCCCGAACAGTTCGGCTGGTGGATCCGGTGGTACGCTTGCAACAGGCGACCGCGTAAAACTGATGTATTGCGATCCGGCTAATGATCCCAATATTGCAGCCAACTGGACTGACGTATTCCCTGCCGGAACTACTGTAGGTTGGTTTATTGTCTCAAACGGATACAGCTACGGTGTAGATGCGCCTTACGGTATTCATTATTCGGTTTTCGATTTAAATGGGGAATCGTTACCTCAAACCATACAACTTTACGATCCGACTACAGAAAAAATTGTGCTTGGATTTGAAGATATCAGCCGGGTTTATCCGGCATATAGCTCCGACGAAGATTTCAACGATTGCGTTTTCTACATCACAACCAATCCAATCACTGCTGTCAATAGAGAAAATCTGAAACGTTTTGAAGAAGATTTTGGAGACAAAGATGGGGATGGTACTCCGAATAAAGACGATGAGTATCCGGATGATCCGGACAGAGCATTCAACAACTACTATCCGAATGCCGTAGTATTCGGAACACTAGCATTCGAAGACAACTGGCCGGCAAAAGGTGACTACGACTTCAACGATCTTGTCGTGGATTATAGGGTTACTTATGTGACAAACACTGCCGGAACAGTAAAAGATGTCATTCTTTCTTCTCAGGTGAAAGCAATTGGCGCAAGCTACAAAAATGGATTTGCATGGCAGCTCAATGCGTCGCCGGGCAATGTAACTTCAGTACAAACAACATACTTCGGACCTGGCACATTGCTGGGTGGCTCTCTGTTTGACCTCAATGCAAAAGGGTATGAAAACGGCCAATCAAAAGTTGTGATTCCTTTCTTCGACAATGCCTTTACACTCTTTGGATCTTCATATATTCCGAACTATCCAAATACAATAATTGGCGCAAACTACTACAATCCGGTTTCGATTACAAAGAAAATTACATTTACCACACCTGTCAATCTGGCTTCTCTTGGATCGTTGCCCTACAATCCGTTTATGGTTGTAAATCAGGAAAGAGGACGTGAGGTTCACAAAGTGGGACATCCTGCTACCGACAAAGCGAGTTTGGGCTATTTCAACACTCAGGAAGATATCACCAACAGAACAACCCGGTGGTACGTTGGCGCAAACGGAGCTCCGTGGCTAATTGAAACTCCTGTTCAACTAGAATATCCTGTAGCTGCGGCTCATATAGAAACAACTTTCCTGAAATTCAGCAGTTGGGCTGGTTCAGGTGGTATTAATCATACCGATTGGTACAACAATACTTCGACCGACTACCGGGAAACCTCCAAAATTTTCAGAAAAAACTAAACTGAATTATTTTCACAATAACGTATTACAGACTCCGGCTGACATTTGTCAGTCGAAGTTTTTTTTAGCACAAAGTATAGGAAAGTGAAAAATCACACTTTTCGTGCCAATTATGTGATTTTTTCCACGTTTTTGTCACGAAATGTGTGATTTAAGAATAAAACAATCAAAACCAGTCGTATATTTGCACTACCGTAAATAAACGACACTATGGAGATAAAGAGAGAGATTCAGGACAAATTAATCATTTGGAAAAATTCAGTTGGCCGCAAACCGCTTATTGTACAGGGTGCGCGTCAGGTTGGAAAAACCTGGGCTATCCGGCATTTTGGCGCAAGCGAATTCCAATCTACAGCCTACTTCAACTTCGACGAACAAAGCGAATTAAAGCAATTTTTTGCACAAACGAAAGATGTGAAAAGATTGATTCAGAATTTGTCGGCAGTTCACGGAAAGCCTATTGATGCTCAAAACACTCTTATCATCTTCGACGAGATACAGGAGTGCAATGATGCGCTGAACAGTCTGAAATATTTCTGCGAAAACGCACCCGAATATGCCATTATTTGCGCAGGTTCATTGTTGGGCGTAGCCATGTCCAGAGGAGCCTCATTTCCGGTTGGAAGGGTCGACTTTTTAAACGTGTACCCCGTCACATTCTCTGAGTTTCTACGGTTTGCTGCACCACATTTAGATGAATATCTGAAATCATTGACGGAAATAGAAGAAATACCGGAAATATTCTTCAATCAATTATCAGACTATTTCAAAAGATATTTTATTTCCGGTGGAATGCCCGAAGCAGTTGTGGCCACTATCGAAAAGGAAGATACAGAACTGACTCAGAGCACACTGGCCAATATAATAAATGCATACCGGCTTGACTTCTCGAAACACACAGAAAACAAAAACATTCCCAAAATCACCTACATCTGGAACTCAATACCATCCCAACTGGCACGCGAAAACAAGAAGTTTGTGTATCAGGTGGTTAAACCCGGTGCACGGGCACGAGAATACGAAGATGCTCTCTTGTGGCTATCTCAGGCCGGACTGGTGTACCGGATATATTGTTGCCGAAAACCATCTTTACCGCTTTCTGCATACGACGATCTGTCTGCTTATAAAGTCTATTTATCGGATGTTGGGCTACTGCGCAGACTATCCTCTTTGAATCCGATTGCCATACGGGAAGGAAACCGGCTGTTTACCGAGTTCAAAGGCGCACTGAGCGAGAACTTCATTCTACAAAGTCTGATTGCGCAATTCGAAGACACACCTCGTTACTGGACCTCCGACAATCAGGCTGAGGTAGATTTTATCATCCAATACAAAAATGAGATTATTCCCATTGAAGTAAAAGCTGACGAAAATGTAACGGGCAAAAGCCTGAGCATTTACCAAAAAAAATACGATCCCAAAATACGAATCCGCTTCTCTCTAAAAAACTTACGTCAGGACGGTAATCTGATCAATATTCCGCTGTTTATGGTGGATTATACTAAAAAAATATTGAATGGGGTGATGGACGTGTAATTAACAAAAGCGGCAGAACCCCATACCGGAATTCTGCCGCTTTTTAATTCTATAACGCTCAATCAATAGCGATTGAGAAGATATTTACAATACAATATTCACCAGTTTACCCGGCACGACAATCACCTTCTTAGGCGTTTTTCCTTCCAGGTACTTTTGTGAGTTCTCGTGGGCGAGTGCTACCTTTTCCACCTCCTCTTTGGGTGTTCCTGCCGTAAACTCGAGGCTGAAACGAACTTTTCCGTTGAAGGTGATGGCATACACGGATATATCTTCTTTGAGGTATTCTTCGTTGCACTCCGGCCATTGCGCATCGCAAACCGTGGTGGTTTCGCCCAGCATTTGCCAAAGCTCTTCGGCAATGTGTGGTGCAAATGGTGCCAAAATAACCACCAGCTCTTTCAGTATGGCCCGTTTGCTGCATTTGGCAGCTGTAAGCTCATTCACGCAAATCATAAAGGCAGAAACAGAGGTATTGAACGAGAAGGTCTCGATATCGCCACCAACCTTTTTAATCAGCTTGTGAAGCGATTTCAGCTCTTCTTTGGTGGGTTCGCCATCAGACACGTTGAGGAACAGGTTCCACAGCTTTTTCAGGAAGCGGTGTACGCCGTCTATTCCGTTGGTATCCCACGGCTTGGACTGCTCCAATGGGCCAAGGAACATTTCGTAGAAACGAAGCGTATCAGCACCATATTTTTCTACAATTACATCGGGATTCACAACGTTGTACATCGACTTCGACATCTTCTCTACCGCCCATCCGCAGTGGTATTTTCCATCTTCGAGGATAAATTCTGCTGTTTTGTATTCGGGCAACCAGTTTTTGAATGCTTCAATATCGAGTACATCGTTCGAAACAATGTTTACATCTACATGAATTTCGGTCGTTTCGTACTCTTTTCTCAGGTGATACGAAACAAAAGTATTGGTGTCTTTAATACGATACACAAAATTCGATCGCCCCTGTATCATTCCCTGATTCACCAGTTTTTTGAACGGCTCTTCTTCGCAAACAACACCAAGGTCGAAGAGGAATTTGTTCCAGAAACGGCTGTAAATGAGGTGACCGGTAGCATGTTCTGTTCCGCCAATATAGAGGTCGACATTGCGCCAGTATTGGTTGCTTTTCTCCGAAACCAATGCGTTTTCGTTTGTCGGATCCATATAACGCAGGTAATAAGCCGACGAACCGGCAAAACCGGGCATGGTGTTCAGTTCCAGCTGATATCCTTCTTCGGTTTGCCAGCCTTTGGCACGACCGAGCGGCGGCTGACCGTCTTCTGTCGGCAAATATTTATCGATTTCAGGAAGCTCGAGTGGCAATTTGCTTTCGTCGAGCATATAAGGCAACCCCTCTTTGTAATAGACCGGGAACGGTTCGCCCCAATAGCGCTGACGGCTGAAAATAGCATCGCGCAGGCGGTAGTTTACCTTCACCTTTCCGATTCCTTTTTCAGAAATATATTCTTTGGTTTTGGCGATGGCCTCTTTCACAGTCAGTCCGTTCAGGAAACCAGAATTTACCAAAATTCCCTCTTTGGCATCGAAGCTCTCTTCGCTCACATCGCATCCTTCGATCAATGGAATAATCGGCAGATTGAAATGTTTGGCAAAAGCATAGTCGCGGCTATCGTGCGCCGGCACCGCCATAATGGCACCTGTACCATATCCGGCCAATACATAATCGCTGATATACACCGGAATTTCAGCCCCGCTGAACGGATTGATAGCGTATGCACCGGAGAAAACACCGGTCACACGGCGGTCTGCAATTCGTTCGCGCTCTGTGCGTTTTTTCGTTTCTGCCAGATAGGCATCAACAGCCGCTTTTTGGTCGGGTGTGGTCAGTTGTGCCACGTAATCGCTTTCGGGTGCAAGAACCATAAAAGTGACACCGTAGATGGTGTCGGCACGGGTGGTGAAGATCTCCAGCTCAATATCCTGATCTTTAACAGAAAACTTCATCTCAGCCCCTTCGCTACGTCCAATCCAGTTTTTCTGTGTCTCTTTGAGTGAGTCACTCCAGTCAACAGTCGTCAAACCATCGAGCAGGCGTTGAGCATAAGCCGATACGCGCAAGCTCCACTGACGCATTACCCGTTGCTCTACCGGATATCCACCACGCACAGAGAGACCTTCGCTTACTTCGTCGTTGGCCAGAACTGTTCCAAGTTTCGGACACCAGTTTACTGACAAATCTGCCAGATAGGCAATACGGTAGTTCAGCAATATCTCCTGTTGCTCTTTCTCTGTTTTTGATTCCCACTCTTCAGCGGAAAAGGTCAGCTCTTCGCTGCAAACTGCAAAAAGACCTTCTGTGCCGTTGGTTTCGAACGCTTTTACAAGCGATTCTATAGTAAGAGCTTTCCCTGCCGTTTTGTCGTAATAGTGATTAAACATCTGAATAAAGGCCCACTGCGTCCATTTATAATAATCGGGCTCGCAGGTGCGCACCTCACGACTCCAATCATAACAGAAGCCTATTTTATCGAGTTGCTCGCGGTAACGGGCAATGTTTATTTTTGTGGTGGTAGCCGGGTGTTGTCCGGTCTGTATGGCATATTGCTCAGCCGGAAGCCCGTAAGCATCATATCCCATCGGATGAAGCACATTGAAACCCTGCAAACGCTTGTAGCGCGAATAGATATCAGAAGCAATATAACCCAGAGGATGGCCAACGTGCAAACCAGCACCCGAAGGATATGGAAACATGTCTAACACGTAGAATTTTGGTTTCTCTACGTTCTCAGTCACCCGGTAGATGTTGTTTTCTACCCAATATTGTTGCCATTTTTTTTCGATTTCTCTGAAATTGTATTCCATTGTATTTTAAATTGTTGACAGTTTGTCTGTTATACTATAAATAAATCCGGGCACAAAGTTAACTATTCTTTGGCGAAATACAATTTAAGCGGGGAAGTTTGAAGACATTCGAAGAACAATTCTTATTTTTGTTGTTATATAAATATCAACTTATCACATTTTCAAACAAACAGGAGATAGCATATATGATAACTAAACAACTGTTGCAACCTCAAAGCATAGTCGTAGTAGGTGGTTCCAATAATCTGCAGAAGCCGGGGGGCAATTTGGTTCACAATCTTATTTTGGGGAAATACAAAGGTCACCTCTATGTGGTCAATCCCAAAGAAGAGCTGGTACAGGGACTTAAGTCGTACAAAAGCGTGGAGGATATTCCCGACACCGATTTAGCGATTTTGGCCATTCCATCGGCGTCGTGTGTGGATGCAGTCGAGAAGCTGGCCTCTCAAAAAGGAGTCAAAGCATTCATTGTTGTCTCAGCCGGCTTCAGCGAAGAGACGCCTGAGGGAGCTATTGCCGAAGAGAGAATGGTAGAAATTGCCACAAAATATGGAGCTTCGCTTATCGGCCCTAATTGCATCGGGTTAATCAACAGAAATCATAGCAGCGTTTTCACATCACCGGTACCTGAATTACACGCCGAAGGTGTCGATTTGATTTCAAGTTCGGGTGGCACTGCTCTGTTTGTAATCGAAACGGCAATCCCCAAAGGATTGAGATTCAATTCAATATGGTCGGTTGGCAACGCTCATCAGATTGGTGTAGAGGATGTGCTCGAATACATGAATAAAAACTTCAATCCGGAAACAGACTCAAAAATAAAACTGCTCTATATTGAAAATATCAAAGAGCCGGACAGATTGCTGTATCACGCTTCATCTCTGATCGAAAAAGGATGCAAAATTGCGGCCATCAAATCGGGCACTACCGAAGCCGGAAGCAGAGCGGCTTCATCGCATACCGGCGCCATGGTGAGCAGCGACTCTGCCGTGGAGGCATTGTTTCGGAAAGCAGGCATTGTGCGTTGCTTCAGCCGTGACGAACTGGCCACAGTGGCCTGTATCTTCACGCTCAAAGAGCTTCGGGGCAGGAACTTCGCCATTGTAACGCATGCAGGCGGCCCTGCAGTCATTCTCACAGACGCTTTGTCGAAAGGTGGAATATGCGTGCCACCCGTGGGACAAAACGAGTCTGAAAGCCTTAAAAAACAACTACTGCCAGGAGCGGCTACTGCCAATCCGATAGATATTCTCGGAACCGGGACACCGGCGGATCTGGAATTAGCCATCAACTTCTGCGAAAACAGCTTTCCGGATACCGATGCTATTGCCGTCATATTCGGAAGCACCGGGCTTGGAAAAGTTTCGGATGCACTGGATGTCATTCATCGCAAAATAAATAGTTGCAGCAAGCCAATTTTCCCCATCCTGCCATCTATCATCAATGCATCACAGGAGGTAACAGAATTCCTGCAAAAGGGTCATGTGAACTTCTCAGACGAAGCTCTTTTGGCTACAGCTGTTTCAAGAGTAATCAACACACCCAAACCAGCCGGGAAGGATATAGAGCTGTTTGGTGTGGATATTCCGCTTATACGCCGAATTATCGACAATGCGGATATCGAGGGATACCTGCCACCCGAAACAGTACAGACACTGCTCAAAGCAGCCGGAATTCAGATGGTAGAGGAGTTCAACTGTTCCGACAAAGAGCAGATTATTTCTACTGCAACAAAAATGGGTTTCCCGGTAGTGGCAAAGGTGGTCGGACCCGTTCACAAATCGGATATTGGCGGTGTGGTGCTAAACATAAAAACGCCTGAGCATCTGAGCATGGAGTTCGACAGACTGATGAAGTTGCCCGAAGCCAAAGCGGTACTGATTCAACCCATGATTAAGGGTCAGGAGCTTTTTGTAGGTGGAAAATACGAAGAGCGGTTTGGCCACGTAGTGATGTGCGGACTCGGAGGAATTTTCGTAGAGGTTCTTCAGGATGTGGCATCGGGACTGGCTGCACTGAGTTACGATGAGGCTTTTTCCATGATTCGTTCTTTGCGCGCATACAAAATAATCAAAGGCACACGTGGCCAACAAGCTATAGACGAACGGGAATTCGCCGAAGTGATCGTACGCCTGTCGACACTGCTACGCTTTGCCAGCGAGATTAAGGAGATAGATATAAATCCACTATTGGCCACAAGCAGAGGAATATTTGCCGTTGATGCCCGTATCAGCATCAGTAAATAGCCATTTAAGCAAATAGCAATAAAAAACAGAAGAGGCTGCCCCGAACAAACGGAGCAGCCTCTTTTTATGTCAATCTGATTCAGAAACTTATTTTACAATAACTTTCGCTACAGATTTTTTACCGTTGTTGTTAATAACCACGATGTAGAGACCTTTCAAAGAAGAAGCATTGATTTCGTTGCTTACACCTTCAGCCAGATTCACTTTAGCTATCATTTTACCACAAGCATCGAAGATAGAAGCAGTTGCATTAGCAGAAACTTCACCTTTCACAATGATTGTTTTGTTTACACTGTAAACGTTGATAGTTTTCACATCTGCGGCAATACCCTTAATACCGGTTGCAGCATCTACTTTTACGCCAGTAAGTGTAGGTACAGTTGCAATTTGGATTTTTGCTACATTTTGTGTACCAGAAGTTTTGATAGAACCACTGTTCATACTAAGCGTGTAATAACCACTACTTGCTGCTGTCTGATTAATTGAGATTCCATCAGCATCTTTATCACCTTCAACTACAGTATATCTGAATGTCAGGATATTAGTACCCGAACCGTTCAGATAATAAGCACCTGTAACTTTAGAATTACCGCTCAAAGTAATTGGAATGCAAGGAGTACCCACTACATCTACAGACTGATCATACATCAGGGTAAAGTCGATATTTTGTCCCACTTTATATGTACTGTCAGCAGGAGCCATTGCTGTGAATGAGGCAGGAAGAACTGTTTGATCAACAAAAATGTTTGCTGTATTAGGCAATGTAAATCCTAAATCAGATGAATTACCAATAGCGTCTTTAATTGTACCTTTATTCAGTTCAAGAAGAGGCATTAATTCAATACCATCCAAATCACTAGATGCAGAGGTTATTGTAGAGCGGAACAAAAGAGAATCGGTTCCGGAACCGGCAACATAAGAAGGTGTCACTGTGGTAGCACTTGAAGACATTATCACTTTTAATTGTGGTTGACCTGATACATTTACGATTTTATTAAACTTAACAGTGAACAACAATGCCGAACCAAGGCCATAGTTTCCATCCGCACAAGGCTTAACAGAAGTAATAAATGGCACATTAGCATCAACCAAAACAGCTGGTGTTGCTACTGTTGGTAATGTAAGCGCCGCACTTCTCATAGCTCCATCTAAGATTGAAGTTGTATCAACTGGCAATTTAATTGAAGAACCCAATTGAATTCCGTCTGTATCCACCATACCTTTTTTAGGTTTAAAGCGGAAGGTCAAATCTCTAGAACCGGAACCACTTACATAAACAGCAGTATCACTAACTTCACCAACTAAAACATCGATTTGTGGTTTACCTTTTACAGTTACAGCACCATTGTACTTCACAACAAAGTCGATATTTGAAGCATATGCATACGTTTTATCAGCAGGAGCTGTTACAGAAAGAATACTTGGAGCAGAATCGCCATCCACTAGCACACCTGTTGTGCTCTTTGTTGGTAACGCTAAAGTAGCATCTTCGTTGTCCGCAGTTTTCATAGTAGAACCATTCAACTCGATTGCAGAACCAACAGTAACACCATCGTTGTCAACCATACCTGTAGCAACCGGTAAACGGAACAACAACTGAGTTGTACCACCACCCATCACATACTTAGCCTGCATAGTACCCCCTGTATTCAAGGTAACTGGAATAGATGGTTTACCTGCAGTTGTATCAACTACTATTTCTTTAGTGTAAGTAACTAAGAAATCAAGATTTCGTCCAAACATATACAAATCATCACCGGGTACAGTAAAACCGTTCATTTTGAAAACCGGCAAAGTAAATGCTGGATTAGTGTCAGCTCCAATATCATACGCTCCAGCAGGACGGGCTTCACCATCATAATCATCAGCTACAAGTCCGGTAATAGAGAGGTCTGTACCTGCACCTTTAACCGCAGTTCCCTCATCTGTACGAATATGCAAATTCGGTGCAGTTGTACTTGTTGGGTCTACATAACCAGGAGAATTCAATCTACTGTGAACATCAAAAGAACCTACATCACTCTTTGCTCCGTTTTTCCAGGCAGCAAAAGTTACAAATTCGGTAGTATTAAACAGCCCCATTACGTTTGATGCAGTCGTACCCATTTGATACAAATTATAGTCACAAACAATCCAACCAAGAAGATAATCGTTTGTAGAAGCATTACGTATTACATAATGTTTGGCACCGGTACCGCCGGTACGCACATTTGCAATGATATTGTTCATGACATCCATATTACCAGGAGCACCTGTTGTTATTGGGCGCCAGAATGCGGCAGTTGCACCGGTTGTTGGAGTAGCGGTTACCTGTCCACCAATGTAAATACTGTTATTAAAATAGCTGGCATGTGCAGTTAGACTGGCAAAGAAAGACTGATAAATACCAGTAATTTTACCTCCCACAGGCATATTGTTTCCTAAAGAAACCATGTTGTTTTTAACCAACTGATTTCCCACTGAAGAAGCCAACTGTTGAGCGATACTCAAACCAAAAACTTCACTGGCTACATTGAAAACAGCCAAATTATAAACAAAGTTACGTTCTATTACAACTTGTTGTTGTGTAGCACACTGAATACCCACAACCTGATTAGTTGCAGTTGATGTTTCATTTCCGCTAAACAAATTGTACACTTTATTATGAGTCATCTGTGTATCATAGAAAACAGAAGCTGTTCCTCCACTCGAAGATATACCACGAACAACAGCAGAACCGGCAGGAGCTGTACAAACCTGTTTCAAATCATGTACTTCATTGTCGATGAACTTACCTGTAGAACCAAAGCAGAGAACACCAACCAAAGTCCAATAAACATTACTTGTATTACGTCCTGCTGATGTAGTAAGATTAAGGTTATTTACCTTATTATTAATTACATTCACTTTAGAACCAGCTAATGTTGGAATAAAAATTCCACACATCACACCATACGCTGAATTTCCAGTTGAACTTGTTTGAACCTCGATATTTGAAACAGTATTGTTTTCAACAATAGCAGATTCAATTAAAGAACCGGTAACCTGAATACCCAAAAACAAACTGGCCAAATTCGGTGTTAAAAGCTGAGTTTTACCGTTTCCATCTTTGTCAGCATAACCAACAATATTATTTTTAACCACACTCTCATCACCTTTTATTGAAATACCAACGTAGGTATTTGCAATAGTTGGGACAATTGGAGCAGTCCAGAAAACACGGTTACCATCAACAGTCGTCTTACTCGCAAAATCAACTACATATATTCCGGCAGGAGTTGTAGATGCCAATGTTTGCATAAAATTCGAAATATTACAGTTCGAAATAACAGTTCCATCGTTAGTAATACCGGTAACACCTTTAATAAAAATCGGACAAACCGGCATAGTTTCACCCTGTGTTACATCGCAATTGTCAATCTTGTTATTGTCATTACCATCAACTACACCCGCCAAAATTGCTATAGTACCATTGTTAGGTAAGTTACTAACACCTTTAATCGTACAATACTGAAATACATTGTTTTTAGCATCGCTAGTTAAAAGAATAGTTTGAGCTGGTGATGCAGCAGTACCTTTCTTTGTATTAATCAAAGTAAGATCCTTGGTTGTACCTGTACCATTTACACGACCATCAATAGTCACATTCGTAGCACCTTCCAAACAAATAAGAGCCGAATTAAATGCACCAGATACTGTTACTCCCGGTACACTCGGACGAATAGTCAATGATGACCATCCATTGTTCTTCATCAATACAGTTGTGTCTTCAACAATAGTTGGTTGTTCCAGTGTCACCAAAATTGTTTTTCCTGTTTGATCAGCAGCAGAAATAGCAGCAAAGGCAGCTCTTAGATTGGCAAATGACGATCCGTCTGTGCCATTCGAACCACTTACCTTCACCTGAGCCTGAGAACCCATAGCCGCTACTAACAAACCGGCCATCATAGAAAGCCTGAATTTGTAAGAGATTTTTTTCATAGGTAAAATGTTTTAAGTGTGATTGTAAATTAATAAATAATTTAAAAACAGAATTATGCATTGCGCACTTTACTGCGCAATGCATATATTGAATAAACAATATCAGATTAAGGAGCTACACTAATCGTTTTGATTGTATCACGCTTTGTGTAAAAGGTATCAACAGAAGTTGCTTCCGGCATATAGATTGTTTTGTAGGTAACAGGTCGGGAAACAGCATTATACGATACATTGGGAATGACTAAAGCGCCCGTTCCGATTAAAGTAAGCGACTGAGCAGAAATAAATGTATCCTTTTCCATGCCCTTCCATTTACTGTAAAAGCGAAGTAATATACCTTTCTCTGTTTGATTAACCGGAGATCCCCACAACAAAGACAAACGAGAAGTACTATTTCGGTAAGAACATCCTGTCTTAGCATAGCGGGCAATCAGTTTCGATTCATATCTTGCTCCATACACATTTACAGAACTCTCTACCTGCATCGATTGATACTTACCTCTGCTTTTGGAAATAAACTGTAAAACATAGTTTCCTTCGGGAAGAGTTCCGCTTCCGATAGAAAACTTAAACAGAGAATCAGATCTATGTGCTCCTACAGGAAGGAGAATTGAATCCCCTTTTTGATTCCAGTAAATGGCCAAGGTATCAATTCTGGGATCTTTCAACAAGAGAGACAACTGAAATCTCTGACGACCCGAGAAGGTCTTGATCGAGTCAGGTATTCCAATATAAATTCTCTCACCATTCTTCATATATTCATTTATGCCGTCATTCATGTCATTACAGGATGATACAAAAACCACCGCAAACACGAATAATAAAAACTTTATACTGTATTTCATATTTCTGATTTTATTTTCATTATTGTTTTTCCTGACCATAAAACTCCATCTCTGCTATGTGAATGGCATTCGTTTTTGTCCAGTTCTGAATACTTCTAAAACGAATATAACGAACTGGTGTTTGCATATCTTCAAATTCGAACTCTTCACCGGCATTTGCATATGCAGCATCTTCGGCAGTTATGGTTGCATTCTCATCGTTTCCGGATGGTTTTTTACTCTGGAAATTACCAATTCTTGTCCACCCATCATAACTCTCCGCATTCAAACCCACATTGATATCATTGGTACCCCAAATCTCGAAATACCTCGGATTGTGCAATACATATGCATATTTCAAACGTTGCCATAGCTTCATTCTTGACAAAATATAACTCTTTCCAAGATCAAACGTAAAATATGGCATAGGTGGATTTGAAACATCTAGGTAGTAACAAGACACATCTGTAGAAGTACTACCTAACACTCCATCCCACAAACAAGTAAATGGACTACCCCAAACTGAAATCTTATAGTTTATAGAAAGTGGCAACTCTTTAAATTGAGTTTTAGCCGGAAGTTTGACCTCAAACAAGGGCTTTTGAGTCTTTCTCAAAGTATCAGAAACATTTCCATAAACATCCTTTACCACTATTGCAATACTATAGTTGATTGAATCCAATCCACGAATAGCAGAAGAAAAATCAGCAGCTGTAGAATAAAAATTATTCAGCAAAATCTTCTGTCCATTGATCTCCCGATAAACAGCAGTAATAACTTGTACTTTCATCGGATTTTTCCACTTAAACTTAATCCCACCAAAAGCATTACTTACTTTCATGCTATCGCTGATTGCAAAAATGGGTGAATCTTTGGGTTCAATTTCAACCGGTACGGGGGCTGATTCATTCTGACTTCTATCTACAGATATCAGCTGAATAATATCTTTCTTTGATCGACCAAAACCCGGAATTTCAATTGAATTTGTGAAAACTGACGCACGAACCTCCTTTTTCACCCCAAGTGAACTGGTATAAATTGCTTTTACATAAAGTAAATCAGCCTCATCGGGTAGCTCATACTTAATCCGCACAGTTCCGGGCAGGTTCTCAACCTGCACAGCGGAAACTTGCTTTGGGGCAACCCCATCCACCGGGAATTGACCAATATAGTCTTCCTTACAAGAGGCCAGAAGCACTATACCTGACAAAAATAATAATCTCAATATTTTCATAACAAAAAGTATTATAATTAATTAATCGCATAAAGACCGGAAAACCCAAATCTTTAAATCTAAAATCACCAATACGGATTTTGAACCAAATTTTTATTCACCAAAATATCAGTTTTTCTTAAAGGCCACAGATAGTCTTTAGTATTAAACTTGATATCTCCCAATGGAATACGTCTGTAATAGTCTCCTTCCGTATCTCCCTCAATGTTCCACCCATAGATGGTCTTGTTCATTTCTGTAATAGCCGTTTTCCAACGTCTGACATCCCAGAAGCGTTTTCCTTCGAAACATAATTCAATATTACGTTCAGTATGAATAATCTCTCTCATACCCTCTTTTGAAGCTGGTTTATCGGGAAACATTGAGCTTGATGCCCAACTACTAACCACACCTTTGAGACCTGCGCGCGCACGCACTTTATCGATATACTCATAAACTTCCTGATCCGGTGCCTGTTTAGACTCATTTAACGCCTCTGCATACAACAGATACAAATCAGCCAATCGAATAATAGGGAAGGTATATCTGTAATTCACAAATGTACTGGTACCTGTTTTGGCAACAGATTTATAATTACTTGGTTTTTTAGGGAAATAACCGGTCAGCGTAAAACGCATACTTCCATTTTTACCAGATACATTAGTTCGCTTCATGGCCAATGGAGTATCATTACCGTTCACTCGTCCCGTTGCTGCATCTTCATTATTACCAAACCAATATCCACCATCAAAACCAAGATTTGCATAAAAACGGGGCTCGCGATTGAAGTGTAACTTAGCCGTTCTGAAATTGGGTTGTACATAAAATTTATGTCCGGTTGTAGGTGCAACATCAGTAGTATATCTTTTGTCAGTATCGAAAAAGTCACGTAAAGTGGCATCTTCAGATATAGGTACTCCATTTTTTGAATAAAACATTTCTGCCATTTCGAGAGTTGGACCTAACATAGGTTTCCAGGGCACATAAGACATGTGGTTTGCATTCAGGAAAGGTATAGTCCAGCTTTCGTAGGATACACTTCTCGTATTTGCCCAAATAATCTCTTCATTCCATCTGTCTGAAACAACACCACGAAGACTTTGCAATCTGCGTGTAGTTGTATCGATTAAGATAGTTTGCTCTGCAAATTTATAAAGTCTGATACCTGCTTCTTCAGACGCAACAATTGCACGCTTTGCAGCAATAGCAGCACTATCCCACTTAGACTGCACATAAGTTTGAGGGAAAAGCAATACACCTCTGTTGTCTTTGAAACCTTCATAATCTTTGTTTCCATTGAATAGCGGACTAGCAGCCATAACCAACATTTCAGCACGAATGGCCAAAGCAATAGGTTTAGTTATACGTCCCATATCCAAAGTAGGAGATTCAACAATTAATGGCAAATCAGCAGCAGCTTCATCCATCAATTTTGACACATAAACAAAACAAGAATCCATTGGATCTCTGTAGGTACGAACCTCTTCGATCGTGCTCGAAATAGGTAGACTGGTCTTAATCAAGGGTACAGGACCATACATACGCATCAGGTAATAATGGTAATAGGCTTTCAGAAATTTTGCTTCTGCTTTCCATCTGATCTTTTCAGCCTCAGGTAAATCTGCACCTACTAAATCAACATTTTCCAAAAAATAATTACAATTACGGATAGCCTGAAACAGTGCCTTACCATTATTCAAACCAGCCCAATAATTATTGTACGGACTACTTGTATTCATCATACCCAACTTGATATCGTAGGGATAATTATCCTGCATATCAGTTGTCTTTAGAAAAGTCCAGAGCTCGTCGCTACCCATAATAGCCGGATCCGAATTGATATCACCGGTATTGGGCAGATAGGTGTAACATGATGCCAAAAAGCGCTGTGCTCCCACTCGATCACGGAATGAATATTCTATGGTTGCAATATTATCGGGAACTACGTCCACATAGTCTTCACACGAAGAGAAAACCACTATTGCAAATAAAAATCTCGAAATATATTTTATCATTGTTCTTTATAATTAGAATTGAATTTGACCACCAACGTTAATAACTCTCTGAAGAGGATATCCTAATCCGTTACCTGCCATTTCAGGATCCCACAGTTTGAATTTACTAAACACAGCTAAATTGCTACCATTTACATATACACGCAGATTTTTTGCATAAATAGGCTTCAACAACTTTGCAGGAATAGTGTAACCCAATTCGACAGATTTCAGACGGATGTAGGTAGCATCTCTCATAAACCAGCTACTTGTCTGATTATTATTGCCGTAACCATCAGCTGTGGAAGCAGTCAATCTGGGCCACAATGCATAAAGATTACGATTATCTTCAGACCAGTGATTGTCAGCGTATGCTTTCAATAATTGATTTTTTGAAACCACTGTTGATGTCTCTGTATCTAAAAACGGAGATGTTTTTGACGTACTAATCCAAAAAGTTTCGCGAGCTGATCCCTGGAAGAAGAAAGACAAATCAAGACCTTTATAACCCATCGACATACCAAAACCATAACTGATCTCGGGTTGTGACGGATAACCAAGAGGCACCTTATCCAAATCGTCAATTACATTATCATTATTAATATCTCTATACTTGATATCACCTGCTCTGTATGTACCAAAAGTTTGTTTTGGTGAGTTTGCCACCTCATTTTCATCTACAAATAAACGCTCAGCAATATATCCATAAGTTTGATAAGGGCTTTGTCCAATTCTTGATTTCCACGGAGTAGCACTGTAATCAACCTCTTCAAATTTTGTGTATTCAGAAGTAGCATAAGTGAAATTTGCACGACTTTGAACCCAGAGATTCTTATTTATTTTCTTATTTACATCCATAGACAAATCCCATCCATGCGCTTTTGAGGCACCTGTGTTAGATTTCGGTGTAGCCATAAGCCCCATAGCAACCGGTATTGTCCGATCCTGCAAACCATTTATACGATGCTCTGTATAATATTCCGCGTTAATCGTAATAGCGTTAAAGAATTTAGCCTCAAGACCTAAATTCAACTTTCTGGAAATTTCCCATGTTATATCCGCATTTGGATAACGTGAAATTGAGATACCATTTACAGAACCACCAAAATCAGATCCATACGTATAACCATAAGCAGAGTTATTCATATTTACAAGTGACAAATAGTAGAAACGATCACTTGAAGAACCAATCGCTTCGTTACCAACAAGTCCGTATGTAGCCTTCAGTTTAAACAAGTCTATTGTCTCAATTAACTTATCCTGCCACAATTTTTCGTTTGAGATAATCCAACCTCCACCCACAGATGGGAAAAAACCGTATCTGTTATTCTTTGCAAAACGCTCAGAACCGTTGTATCCAAAGTTGAATTCCGTAAAATAACGCGAATCATAGTTATAAGTCAAACGACCCGAAACACCCATATTTCTGGTAGGAAGCGACAATTCAAGAGATGTAGCTGCTCCATCCAGAGAACTTTTGGCTGTCAAAACAGTTAATGCACTAATGTTATGCTTTTTTGCTATTGTTTTATCATAAGTCAATGCTGCCTCTAAATATGATTTTGTAGTTACATCCTTATCACCCATAGAATAACCCAGATAATCTGTTCCGGCATCCGGATTTATTGGCGAAAGAGTATATACATTTGTAACCTTATCATATCCTGCCATTTTATAATAAAAAGGAGTATAACTACGCTTGATATCAAAATATGAGTATCTGCTCGTACTAAACAAACTTCTGAATTTAAGACCCTTAGTTATAAAATCAAGATTTTGTTTCAACTCAAACTGAGCCATCATGGTTGATTTCGAATATTCTTTATATCCCTTTACCATTTCTGCATAAGGATTTATATATTGACCTTGGTCTGCATTACCAAACAAAATATGCTTCTTAGTCTTAAATTGTTCGTCTGGCAAATAATATGCAGGATAAGAAACCGGATCAGTACGCATAATTTGGTTGTACAACTCAGTTCCTGTTACAAGCGGACCGGTATAATCATCAAAATTTCCACGCAATCTGGTAGTCAACTCTGTGGTTTTAGTCACATTGATATTGACGTTGGTCTGCAATGAATATCTCTTCAAATTAATATTCGAATTGAAGTTATTCTTCTTATCCATTTTCAGGTTACCATTGTCCTGATTAACAGTTCCTGCCACATAATATCGGGCAACCTTACCTCCACCGCTCAAGTTAAAATTCAAACGCTGGTTAATTGTGTTATCGTTCAACAAGGCATTTTTCCAATCAGTAGCAGGATAGACCATTGGGTTTGCACCAGCCATAGTCATATCAATCTTCTCCAATGAATAAGGTGCATCTCCTGCCGGATTTCTTGTCAATACAGCTTCGTTATTCAATCTCATATAGGTGATCGGATCAGCAAAATCAATCATCTGAGTTGCTCTGGATACTGAATTTTCGAAACGAACCGAAATTTTAGCCGGGCCCTCAGATCCTTCTTTTGTGGTTATCAAAATAACACCATTAGCACCACGTGCACCATACAATGCCGCAGCAGTAGCATCTTTCATGATTGAAAAGCTCGAAATATCATCCGACTGCAAACGACCCAAATCATAAGACGTAACCTCCAATCCATCAATCAGGATAAGTGGTCCGGCTCCACCATAATTAAATGACGTTACACCACGCACAAAGAATGCGGCATCATCAGCACCAGGCTCACCACTTCGTTGGTAAGATACCAAACCCGAAATACGTCCGGCAAGTGCTGTGGTAAGGTTACTCGATGGAACTTTTAATTCAGCAGGCTTCACTGTCGTGATAGAACCCAATACACTGGCTTTCTTTTGGGAACCATAAGCAACAACCGTAACCTCCTGAAGCGTTTTATCACTTTCTGTAAGCACAACGGTTAATTGAGTAGATTTACCCAATTCAACATCTTTTGATCTCATCCCGATAAACGAGACTACTAAAGTTTTGGCCTCTGCCGGCACTGTGAGTTGGAAATTACCATCGAGGTCAGTAGCTGCACCTTTCGATGTTCCTTTGATAAGAACCGTTGCACCAGGAATAGGAAGGTTCTTTTCGTCAAGGACTCTACCTTTGATCACTCTTTGCTGGGCAAAAAGCATCATAAAAGAAAAGAGGAGTGTGATTGAAAATAGAATTCTTTTCATAGTTTGTTTTTAAATTACTTGATCTCTGTTTTTCATGCATATACAAAAATTCCGGAAAAATAACATCGTCAAATGAGATAGACCATAAAATTCCTCCCAAACTCAGGACAGGCATCAATGATTTTTGTGTTTTTTGATTTTGAAGAAATAATTCGTTATTTGCTAGCCAGCGCGGATGTGGCACAATAATACAATATCGTAACCACCGAAGAATTGGTGTTTTTTCATGTTTTCATTCAATTTATTAATTCATCATATTCTAAACTCTATTACGAAAGTAATATGTTATGCAAATAAACACATAACTTACCCGTTCTGAAATGGAATTTCATTCATTCTAATAGAAAATAATTCAAACAATCAGCTTTAAGATTAAACCAAGATCGTTCATTATGTTAATTGAGCCCACTTTAAGTTAATAGACTTTGATAGATTAGCTTTTTGACTTTAGACCAATTCATTGACGAAAGATTTTGCAAATATAGTTGAATCTCAACAACGAAACAGCAAAAAGACAAAAAGTAAGATTTAAATAATCATAATTTATCATTATACGGCTCTTTTTGTACAATACAAAATTAAACCATACCTATAAACAAAGGTCAAATGCAGACTCAAATAGGTAGAATAAACTGAATACGGCATTTTTACCAAAGAAAAAGCCGATTTCCATAAGGAAACCGGCTTTACTATATAAAAGCTCAATAATTTTATGCTTTAGGTTTTAATGCAGCCATAATAAGCGCTGTTATTTCGTCCGCCAACTCAGGATTATCGCGCAGTGTATTTTTGGCAGACTCACGTCCCTGTCCCAGCTTAGTCTCGTTGTAGCTAAACCACGATCCGCTTTTCTTAACGATACCTTTATCCACTCCCAGGTCGATGATTTCACCAACACGTGAAATACCCTCGCCAAAAATGACATCAAATTCTGCTTTTTTGAACGGTGGAGCGACTTTGTTTTTCACCACTTTCACGCGAACCTGATTACCGACTGCCTCTTCGCCATCTTTTATCTGACCCAGCTTACGTATATCCAAACGAACAGAAGCGTAAAACTTCAGGGCGTTACCACCGGTGGTTGTTTCGGGATTTCCAAACATCACACCAATTTTGTCGCGTAACTGATTGATAAAAATACAGGTCGTATTTGTTTTGTTGATCGTTCCGGTCATTTTACGCAAAGCCTGAGACATGAGTCGTGCCTGCAAGCCCATTTTCGAATCGCCCATGTCGCCTTCGAGCTCTGCCTTTGGGGTAAGCGCTGCCACCGAGTCGATTACGATGATATCAATTGCAGAAGAGCGTATCAGCTGTTCTGCAATTTCCAACGCCTGCTCTCCGCTATCGGGTTGCGAAATCCAAAGGTTGGCAACATCCACACCCAGCTTCTCTGCATAAAAGCGGTCGAATGCATGTTCCGCATCAATAAATGCGGCAATACCTCCTGCCTTTTGAGCCTCCGCAATAGCGTGGATGGCCAAAGTGGTTTTACCCGACGACTCCGGACCATATATTTCGATAACCCGACCACGCGGATATCCACCTACTCCAAGAGCAGAGTCTAACCCGATAGAGCCGGACGGGATGACAGCAATCTCTTCTATTGCCTCATCGCCCATTTTCATGATTGAGCCTTTTCCAAAATTTTTCTCAATTTTGTCCATAGCCGCCTGCAAAGCCTTCAGCTTCTCGCTTGCCGGTGGAAACTTAATTTCCTGTTCTTTTTCTTTTGCCATATTCTGTTTATGCTGTTGATTGTTTTAAAAAATATTTTGCCCAAAGATAAATCTTTCTAATCAAACTGAGGTTATTATTAACATCAATATTCTGAAAAAATTTTGCACCTGATATATTCTCTTCTCCGACATAAAAAACAAGGGCCATTCCGGTTAATTATTGGAACAGCCCACTGAATTCTTTTCGTCAAAAGAAATTATTTTCCCAAAATCTGATTGGCATGGTCTTTGGTAGAAACCTCCTTGGGGGAAATAACCCGCTCAATCACACCATTTTCGTCGATAATAAATGTTGTACGAAAAATACCCATATAGGCTCTGCCGTAGAGCTTTTTCTCACCCCAAACGCCAAAAGTCTGTGCCAGAGTCTTTTCTGTATCGGCAATGAGCTGAAAAGGCAAATTCTGTTTGGCGATAAAACCAACGTGCGACTTCGCGCTGTCAGGGCTCACGCCTACCACCTCGTATCCTGCATCTAAAAGATCCTGATATCCATCGCGCAAGCTGCATGCCTGAGCTGTGCAACCCGATGTATTGTCTTTCGGATAGAAATATATCGCCAGCTTTTTACCGGCATAATCACTCACTTTCAACTCTTTACCTTCCTGATTTACACCCAGATTTTCGGGTGCTTTGTCTCCTGCCTGTAATGCCATATCTTATAATTTAAATTGTATTTAAATGAACAGAGAGATAACAGTAAACAAAAACGGTTTGTTCAGTAATACTTTGCATTGCCATTCTCAATTGATACAATCTGAATAGATCTTTTTTATCTGCTCCGCCTGTGCACGCGCATCAAATCTGCGAATATAAGCCCTTCCCGACTCTATCATTCGCTTAGTGAGATCATCATCGCTTATCACGGCATCAAAAGCCGCAGCCAGCTCATTATCATCCAGCGGATTGACATAGATAGAATCGGGTCCGCCAGCCTCCTCAAGGCATGAGCCGGTAGCCGCAATAACCGGCAATCCTGAATGTATTGCTTCTATGACAGGAATACCAAAACCCTCGTAAAAAGATGGATAAACAAATAAACGGGCCAGTTGATACATCACGGGTAAATCGCTGAAGGGGACCTGATGAATCAGCTTCACGCGATTTTCTAAACCGTTTGATTTTATAAAAGACTCAACCTCTGCGGTGTATGCGGTTCTTCGCCCAACAGCTACCAGAGAATAATCCGTTTTTGTTTTCAGCAGTGCTTTGACTGCCAATAGCAGATTTTTGCGCGACTCAATGCTGCCCACATAGAGGATAAAGCGGTCGGGCAATCTGTATTTTTGCTTCACCCGATCCAGTTCCGCGGCAGGTGAAACCTGAGAAAAAACAGGGTCGCATCCCTGATACACTACCGAAATCTTATCTTCCGGTATCCCGTAAAAACAGATAATATCGCGTTTCGTGCATTCGCTAACAGCGATAATATGGTTGGCTACCCGACAGGCATAGCGAAATTTCAGATTATAAATAAACCTGTCAACCGGCTTGTAACATTCAGGTCGTGTCAGAAAAATAAGGTCGTGAATGGTCACCACCGATTTTATTCCCGAACGGTGGATACGAAACGGCAGCTCATTGCTCAATCCGTGAAACAAATCCACCTTATCTCTTTTGAGTTGTGCCACTATCCCCCAACTACGCCAGAGAGACGAAAAAAGCCGGCACAATCGACCATCCGGTGCATGCAGAGATACCCGGGCCCGCTTCAGCAAAGAGCCGAGCAGTCCGTTTTGCTTTATCTTCGGGGTATAGAGTCGAATTTCATCCGAAGGTAAGGCGTCAGAGAGAATATCAACAACATACCGGCTGTAATTGCCCAAACCCGTCCGGTTGAAAGCAGCCCTTTTGGCATCAAAACCTATTCTCACAATTCAATACTGATTAAATGAAATAACATCTTCAGACTCTTTTCTCTTTTTTTCCCGCAATGGCTGAACCGAATATCCGAGTATAATATCGAGCAACACCCTTTTGGAACGGGGAATACCGAGCAGAGATTTGACTTTGGACTCATCAAACCATCCAATCATGCAACTGCCTACACCTTCGGCCTGTGCAGCCAGACATATATGAGCAGCTGCTATTCCAATATCAATCTGCGGAAACTCTTTCTTTTTCACAAGACTTCCGAATGAAGAGGTAAAATTAGCCTTCTCCTCAACAACAATAATATGCACGGGTGCCTGCTTCGTAAAATGGTTCATATTAAGCAACTTACTTGAGGTACAATCGGCAATGCTGTTTTTTAGTTCCGGCGAATCTACCACTACAAACTTCCAGGGCTGAGCATTACACGCCGAGGGTGCCAAACGACCGGCCTCCAGTATCCGGGCAAGCTTCTCGGGTTCTATCGGTCTGTTTGGATCAAAAGCCCGGTCGCTTTGTCGCATTTTTACTAATTGCAGAAAATCCATTGCAAGTCTATTTTATTAATTTGTAATTTTTAAAACCACCAATGCGGCAACCTTCTCCCATAAACCTGTTTTCTATAAAGCCCAGAATCCGGTATTTCCATCCGAATTTCTTCTTCATATCAATAGGTGCCCCTTCGTACCGCAGCAGATGCGTCCAGTTCATGTTTGCAATCCGACCAGCCATTACCTTAGGATGTTTTCCCTTAAATAAAGGCATAAACTTCATGTTTCCGTAGTCGAAAAAATCCTCTTTCTGCTTCTCTTCCACACCGGTGTAAACAGCATTATGCGCCTCCTGCTTTTTGACCATGCAGCGCGGGTCGCGCGCCCAACCATAGTGAAACATATAAGCATCGAGCAACACGCAATTGAGTTTTCGGGTATTCTCTTTCTGAAAATAATCTTTTTGATCAAAGCCGGGAATTACGCGAAACGACTGAGCATCTCTCCACGAATGGATATCGTCCCGGTTACGCACCAAACGAATTTCGCGTGGATAGGCAAAATGGCGGGCGTCGATGTAGTGATCGTAATCGCCCCAGAAATGCAGATATTTAAACAGGAAACCCTCTACCCTACTGTCATTCAAATATTTTTTACACGCTTCGCGAATAACCGGAATTGACTCTTCGTGCAACACCTCATCTCCCTGAATATAGAAGCACCAGTCGCCGGTGCACTCCCTCAATGCCAGATCGGTTTCGTGAGCATATATCATCCCTCCCTTATTATAGGTAGATGTATCCCAATCGCAGGGGATAATTCTGATTTTAGGTGAATCAATCGAACGAATCAGCTCTTCTGTAGCATCGTTGCTCTTACCTAACCGCACCACAAACTCGTCGACCAATGGCAATACAGACTGAATAGCCTCCACCACAGGAAAATCGAGCTTTATGGCATTTTTAATAATAGTAAAACCGCTTATTTTCATTTTAATACAAACTATCTTTTGGGGTGAATGTAGGGTTTAATCAGTTCAAAACAGCTTTCGAAGTCAAAACCGCGGGCCAATGCATACTCTTCTGTCAAAATCCGGAAGGGCTCTTCGGTGAGATAAAGCAATTTGAAATTTTCGCAACCCTGCTTCATATCGACTTTTCCCAATCGCATTCGATTGATGTCTATGAGGCAAAATTCGGCTTTTCCGTCCGTTTGTCTGAATAAAATATTGCCTCCTCCGTAGTCGAGGTGCTGAATACCGGCATCGTGCAAACGGGCCGTAAATCGCGCAAAATCGCGCAAAACAGACTCCCGACCATCGGTTTCTGTCCAGCGAAATTCATTAAAATCGTGTCCAAACTCACAAAAAAGCGAGATATAATAGGATGTTGTCAACAGCCCGAAACTCTTATCTTCGCGATAGGCTACAGGTACAGCAGCACCAAATGAATTGTCTATCAACATTTTGCTGTATTCGTACGAGCGTCGGGCCTTGCTTTTTCGGATAAATCCGTATGCAATACGATTGATTAAATGGGGCACCTTAAATTTCTTCACAACCAGTTTCAGGCCATCGACTTCAATCAACCGCACTTCATTGCGTACTTTATACAGCTCCTTCCCCTGATTGTCGAAACCATCAGGCAAATGCCTTACAAAGTCAGTCAGCCGGTCAAACTCCGGATTAATCACAATTCCCATCTGTTTTGTTGATATAAATTGATAAAATATTATCTGTTTACCTGTAATTTATTGTCTATCATCCGATTGTTGTACTGTTGCAGATAGGCTTTGAAGTTCTGGAAAACTTCGTTTGCCTCCGGTAAGTTTTGCGAAACCAGATTGTTTTTCAGCAGCGGATCTTTTTTGAACTGAAAAACAGCCAACAGCCTTTTTCCATCCGAATGAATCACATAATCGTCCTGCATAAACTGATAAACCCCGTTGATGTAATTGGCCACGAAACGCTTTTTCGTAGTATCAAACTGATTTCGACCAAAGGCAAAAAAGGGTTTCGGATAGTTGAGATACCCCAACACCGAAGGCAATATATCTATTTGCTGCATCAAAGATACCGAGTCGATGCCTGCTGCTTCTGTTCCGGGCCGGAAAAAGAGTACAGGAATCGAAAACACCCCTGTGGATGACTGGTATTCAGCATGTTCCGGAGACGGCAAAGAGTGGTCAGCCGTAATTACAAACAGGGTATTCTTGTACCACTTCTGTTTAGAGGCTGTCTCAAAGAAGCGTTTCAACGAATAATCGGCATATTCTACCACCGGATGCAGGGGCAATGTACCCCGCGTAAAGACCTTCTCGTACCGGGGTGGCAACTTATATGGGTGATGCGATGATAGTGTGAATACAGATGTCAGAAATGGCTCTTTAAAACTGCTCATTTTATGAGCATAGAATTGCAGAAACTCTTCGTCACGAACACCCCAATAACCATCAGCATCTTTGTTGTTGCCATACTCCGTCTGACCAAAATAGTGTTGAAAACCAAGCATATTGCTGATGGCATCAAACCCCATTGAGCCATTGGGTGCTCCATGAAAAAAGGCGGTATAATAGCCTTCACGCCCAAGCACAGAAGCCAGCCCATCCATTTTATTCAACGCATATCTCGATAAAACAAATGGTTGTACAAGCGATGGGATACCGCCTAAAACCGAGGGGATAGCATCAATAGACTTCGTACCGTTGGCATAAGAATAGAGCCATGTTTTACTTTTCAGACTCAATGAATCGAGAAACGGGGTATAACCACTGTATTTTTTCCCGTTGAATGCCGGATTAAACAGGCCGGAATTCTCTTTGGTAAAGCTCTCCATAATGAGTACAACAACATTCAGCTTCTGAAAACCTGCTGTCGCTACAGGCTGATGAACAGGTGTATATATTTTTACCAGTTGTGCTTCGGTGTAGAAATTTTGTCGTTGAAAAGTACTTTTCGAAATGGTCCGGTATATCGAAAAAGGGGTATTGAGCACGATAGCCGTCTCGATAGGTTGTATCACCTTTTCGCCCGCCGAACTGAGTGTGATTGGACGAATTGTTCGGTCGAAACCACCCCTCACTCCTGCCACAAAAAGCCAGAAGCTCAATAACATGATACCCAGACTAGTCAGGTAATAAGGTACCGGCCGAAAAGAAAAATCGGTGATACGGGATTTGCCGTAGCTCCGCCAGAGCAGAAAAACCAACAACGCAAACAAAAACACCAGATAAAAATTCTGAGCAAAAGCAGTCAGCAATATTTTCGATATATTCTCCGTTTCGCCAAACTCTTTGAACACGCCAAAATCGGTTCTGCGCATTGTGTACCGAAAATAGACAATATCTATCGTATTGGCTGCCAGTGCAATACTATTAGTAATAAGAAAAATCCACTTCGCCACCCGCTGATACAGGTCATTCAACCGGAAACGGAAAGGCAGAATCATCATCAGAATAAAAATCACATTGGTATAAAGTACAGCAGAAAGGTCAAATTTTAGTCCGGATATCATTAACTCGATGAGATGAGAAAAACTTATTCCGGGAAAATATGACTTATTGAATAAAAAGAACAGAATCCTTTCGACGGAAAAAAAGGAAATAACGACTAATAGTCTCCAGATGGTGAGGACAGTGATATTCTGACTTATTTGATTATAAGACTTCTTCATAGGTTTTCAAAATTTAATCACTGAAAATACAATTCTCAGATTTAGTTAAACACATTTTGCCAACACTAAAACTAGTATTAGACTTATCAGTTTACGTAAAGTTTAATCTGTTCTATTCAGCAAAGATAAACCTAAAAACCCAAAAACAAAAACAGAAAAACATACAACGCTATATTCCAGACATTTAAATAAAACATTCGAAAAAGAGGATTAATCTAGGAAGCTCATAAGCTCTGTTTATTTGTTAATTATTAACGCTCAAACACAAAATAACAAGTCCAAATTTCTCCCGATACAAAAAAACTATTATATTTGCTTCAGACATAAAAATAATAAACACCTATAAAAATCTATTACACTGTAAAAGAAAAGATTAACCACAAAACCTATGCCAATCAAGAAAAGCATCCGGACCTTCTTTCAAAAACCGATATTCAATCAAACCCGCACTATTCTGGTTATATGGATAGGATTGGCGCTTTTTTACGGAATTGTAAGAACATTATCAGGCCATCTTCACAATAACTATCAGATTTACAAATATGTATATTTTAATATTCTGGATCGGTTTCCATTATACCAACCTCGTCCGGAATTCTATGGTGATGTAAACCACTATGGACCTATATTCGGACTACTGATTGCACCGTTTGCCCTTTTGCCGGATATTGTCGGATGTACACTCTGGTTAATTACACTGGGTTTGCTACTCTACTTTTCCATCAAAGAGTTACATTTAGAGAAACGGCAAATTATGGCCATCTTCTGGATCTCATCCAACATGCTGATTAGTGCATACATAAATGTGCAGTTCAATATAGCAACTCTAGCTCTTATTATTCTCTCGTATACATGTATACGCAAAGAAAAAGACATTTGGGCTGCATTTGCCATCATGTTGGGGACCTTTGTTAAACTATACGGTATTGTTGGTTTTGCCTTCTTCTTTTTCTCAAAAAATAAGCCGAAACTGGTTATTTGGTCATTGATTTGGGCCGTTGTATTTTTTACGCTTCCCATGCTTATTTCATCTCCGGAATACATTATTGCTCAATACAAAGGATGGTTTCATGAACTGATGATAAAAAACTCCGGGAACAATATGTCTATCAACCAAAATATTTCCTTCCTGGGTATGGTACGCAAAATATCCGCCGACAATGAGATGTCTAATTTACCAATGATACTGGGGGCATTAGGCCTGTTTGCTATTCCATATTCGCGATTTAAAGAGTTTAAACAGGATAGATTTCAACTGCTTATGCTCGCATCGGTATTGCTCTTTACGGTTTTGTTCAGTACCGGAAGCGAACCAACAACTTACATTGTGGCCATCTGCGGAGTGGGTATCTGGTTCGTTATTCAACCGCGTCCTTTAAGCAAATGGAATCTGTTTCTGATAATTTTCGCAATCATATTATCAGGTTTTTGTACATCCGACCTTTTTCCACGAACATTTTACAGACAATACATTCTACCCAATGCCTTACAGGCCCTACCCTGCACATTAGTCTGGCTGACCATTGTGTATGAAATGACCTTCGTGAAATCAGACAAATATTTAACAGGTAAAACTTTATGAAAAAAAAATTAGTCTCAATAGTTGTTCCGGCACACAACGAATCGGGGAATATTGAAGTCCTGAAAGATAGAATTGAAGAGACCTTTCCACACCAGAAATACGATTTTGAACTGATTTTCGTAGACGACGGGAGCCACGATGATACATTGTCACATATTCAGCGTCTGGCCTCACAGGACAAGCGGGTTTATTATATCGAATTATCCCGCAATTTTGGCCATCAAAGCGCAGTAAAAGCGGGACTCGACAGCGCTAAAGGAGATTGTGTGGTTTCTATGGATTGCGACTTACAGCATCCACCCGAAATAATAAATTCACTGCTAGAGAAATGGGAAGAAGGATATGACATTGTTTATACAAGACGTGAAGAGAGTCAGGATCTCTCTTTCATGAAACGAAAAACTTCCAATGCATTTTACTCATTTTTCAACATGATGTCCGATATAAATCTGGAAAAAGGAACTGCTGATTTCAGATTAATTGATGCACGGGTTGCAGAAGTATTTTCGAGATTTAAAGAGAATGACATCTTCATCCGTGGATTGATAAAATGGATGGGATTTCGCCAAACCGGAATAGATTACACCCCAAACGAACGGTTTTCAGGATACAGCAAATATACACTGCGGAAAATGTTTCGTCTTGCATTTCACGCCGTTACATCACTAAGCATCAGACCCTTATACATCGCTATTTATCTGGGATTTACACTTTCACTACTGGCATTACTCTACCTACCGTACGTAGTATATTCCTATTACTATTCGGGGCATTATGCCTATGGATGGAGCTCTGTGATACTAACCATTGTATTCTTTTCCGGACTACAACTTAGCGTATTGGGCTTCATCGGGTTGTATATCGGAAAAATGTTTCTTCAGGTAAAAGACAGACCATTGTATATCATACGGTCAAGTAATCTTTCAGAAGCATTTGAGGCTATATAATACCCAGAATTTCTTTGTAAATCGAAAGATATTCGGCAACATTTCTTTGATACGAAAAACTTCTGGCGTATTCCATCTCTGTTTGGGCCACTTCGGGGTGCTTCGAGAAATGGTCAAGACCATTACGGACAACTTTTGCCATTTGTTCCGGATCAAAGTTTTTCCAAAAGTAGGCATATTTATCTCCAATCTCTTTCAGACTGGATAGTTCGGATGAAAATACAGGCTTTCCCCTGTGCATGGCTTCAATAACAGGAAGTCCAAAACCCTCATGTTTTGAAGGAAATACAAACGCGGTACAATGCTGATACATCCAGTTTTTTTCATGCTCAGTTATGGCTCCCACCATTTTTACGTGGGTTAAATTCTCTTCCTCTACTCTTTTTTGAAGTTCTGCTCCATATTCTCCTGTACATTGCCCACAAATATAAAGATCATATTCAGGAATTAGTTTCATCATATCCGGCAAAACATGGATGTTCTTTTTGGCAGTAACCAAACCCAAAGAGAGAAAAAACGGACGACTATCCTGACCAATCCAGGATGGTTGTCTCATTTCTGGCTCATTTTCAAACTGAACACCGTTGTAAACTACCCTTACCTCTTTTCCTTTCAGGTCGATATGATTTCGGATTTCTGATGCGGTAAATTCTGAAATGGCAGTAACTACCGTTGCACGGTTAACCTTCTCCTGCAACCTTTTGAGGTATTTTGCTGCCTTTGCCTCTGATTTTTCATACAAAAAATTCAAATCATGAATTGTCAACAGATAAGGTGTACTCCTCCGACTTGGCATAAAAGGCGAATCCTGATGAGTAGCATGCCACAAGTCGCATCTATCGGTAAAATAGGACAAATGTCTGCTAATCAAACCCGCAGTCCGGTAACTCACGTTCTTACCGAAATATCCTACAAATCGGGAGGGTGTCAACAGTGTCATCTTTATGCCCGGATAAGTAGATCGGCTCAGCTCAATGCCATAATTCATGGCGACCTGACCCAATCCGCAATAAGGAGTTTTCAACTTAACGAGATCTACTATAACTTCAAAATTCTTCATAAAACTTAATTCGCAGATGTTCCAATAATTTTTATTAATTCTTCCAGAGAACTAACAGCTGTTTGCTTAATCAATTTACGTTTGGATATCAACCCCTTACGCATAGCCATCAATTCGATAAAAGCCAACACAAAAGCTTTTCTTTTGGGTATAAATAAAAGAATAAGGCTGTATAGAAATTTCAGGAATAACATACATAAGAAAAGCGCCAAACTAAGACCATTCAAATATACTGATTGCAAAAACAACTTATTCCGGTTTATTGTTTTTTTGACAAAAAACTGCTTAAACTTTGTTTTTATAGTCACAGAATGGTCGTGATAACAAAAAGTACCTGGTGTATATATGCTTTGCCATCCTCTCAGCCAGGCTTTCAAGCCCAAATCCATATCTTCGTAATAAAACGGAGTAAAAATTTCGTCAAAGCCACCCAACTCAAGCAGTTTTGCCCGGTTATAGACTGCACAACCTCCACACGAATAGAGCGAATACACAGGTTGTTGACTCTCTGCATCTTTCGACCGGATTGCTCCGGCACTCAGTTTCAAAAGTTTGGACGATTCCAAAGTGCGAATACCCTGACCATCTTTAATTGTGCAGGATACTGAAAATATGGTATCTGTAAGCAGAGGTGTAATACTATCGAAAAAACCATCGGGCAATCGCATATCGTTATTCAACGATAGAATCCAGTCGTATTTTGCCTCAGCAATTCCCCTGTTCATGGTTTTGGAAAATCCGCTATTTGTTTCATTCCTGAAAGAGCGAATATCCGGATAGTTTTCGGCCAGAAACAATATTGTTTCATCTGTAGAGGCATCATCGACCACAATAATTTCAAACATCAAACCGCTATCAGACAGCACTCTGACTACATTCGGCAGATTTTGTCTGAGCAATTCTTTTCCGTTAAATGTAGGGATAATGACTGATATATAGAAATTATTCATCATATGTATATTAAACAATCAGGTCAAAGCATTCTTCATTAATTGCTCAAGTTCACAAACTGCATCATCCCATGAATATTGACGAATATAACTACTCGCATTTTTAGCAATAATTTGTCGTAAATCATCATTATCGAACAACCGGCTTATTGAATAAACTATAGAATCCACATCCTTAACATCAACACCCAGTGAGTTAATTCCATCATTAAGATACTGATGGCCTCCAATTTTAGTACAGACACAAGCACAACCACATGCCATGGCCTCCATAGGTGGCAGAGCGAGCCCTTCCTGAATGCTTGGAGATAAAAACACAGACGCATTGTTGTATAACAAAGGCAGATTGTCGGGATTGAGATGAATTTCGAACCAATCGGGTAGTTTTGGCATATTTTCAGGCTTCTCTGCTGAAAAAAGGATAACCTCGAGATCCGGATACCGTTGTTTAAGTATTTTAAACGCATCTATTCCATAACTACTACCTTTTCGCTCGTGATTTGCATACAACATAATCACAGAAAATCTCTTCCTTTTATCAACAGGTATAATAATTCTGTAAAAATTTGTATCAATTCCGTTAAGTATCAATGAGACAGGTAGAGAATTGTACTTTGAAACAACATTTCGTATCTGATCCGAAATAGCTACATGAACAGAATTTAATCGATAAGAATCATAAACAAACTCTGTATAATTGGTCATATTAGTCTCAATATCCTGAATTAGGTTTACATGCACTCCCTTAGATGGTTGTAATTGCGCAACTTCCAATGCAGTAGCCCACCAGGTGGAAATACAAATATCCGCATCACGAACCCACTGATTTGCAACAACTGGAATAGTTTTACATACAATATCAGAATCAACAGAAAACCACACGGGCTTATACTTCAATCGTTTGATGAAAGACAGAGTATGATATTTAATAATTGTACGTAATTCTGACTTATCCTTCCGCCTGGTATGCAAAGTCTTCATACTATGATAAATACAAACATCATGACCTCTTCGGGATAATCGGTTTGCATATTCATACATAACCTTTACGCCTCCACTGGGAACTTTGGATAAAAAAGGAAGCACAAAATTGATTTTCATATTAACAAAATTAGAAAATGAAAAGTAAATTACTCCAGGTTTACCGTCAAATATTCTTTATACTTCAGATCGTTATGATATATATACAAATTCAATAATCTTTCACTCAGAAAGCCCGGGAATCGTCTTTGGTAAGGGTCATCAATGGCATTTACTCTTTTTGATACCTCAAAAAGAATATCAAACAACCATTCTAAATATCGGTCCCATATCTCCCAGGAAGCAATCATCATATTGAAATAACACATCGTTTCCTGTTCAAATCGGATAAGACTGCGCTCATAATCAGGGTACTTCGTCTTTATCACCTCAATCATTGTATCCCAGGGTAAAGCCAGATGGTGCCGCTTATAATACTCTTCTACGGTTACAAACTCATTTCTCTCAATTTTACGAATCCGCGGAATGATGACATCACAAACAGAGAGATCTTTTGAAATCTTAAGAGATAAACTATCACACACATACTTATCCATTAAAGCCTGATCAACAGGGATATGATAAGCTTTTCTTTTACCAAGCCTGGTCCAGATATTTTGTGGAACCATATAACGACGATAATGTGTCAATCCCCAGTATTCACAAGAAGAACGATCTACATTTTTCCATACCCAATAAAGAACTGTTAACTCACAATAAAATGGATTCAACAATGAAATATGCTTGCCACTGTTATCACCGGTAAAACCAAGATCTATTTCAGCCAGATCCTTACCCGCATGAACAGGAATTATCCAATTCGCAGAAGGAACAATATATGGCTTATGAAAAGCCGAAAAGAGAACTACTTTAGCCTTCATAATAGAAACTCTTTTTGAATTGCATTCAATGCTGATTCAATTATCATATGCATATCATAATACTTATATTCTGCTAATCTGCCTCCAAAAATCACATTTTTCTGCTCATTGGCTAAAGATTGATATTTAGCATACATCAACGAATTACAAACATCATTTACAGGGTAATACCTTTCCAAACCCGACTGCCATTTTTTTGAGTATTCTTTTGTTACAACAGTAATGGGTTGTTCTCCGAATTCAAAATGTTTGTGCTCAATAATTCTGGTATATGGAACGGCATAATCGGTATAATTAACCACAGCATTTCCCTGAAAATTATTTACAGGGAAAATTTCATCTTCAAACAACAACGAGCGATATTCAAGAACTCCAAACTGACAACCGAAAAATTCATCAATACTTCCTGTATAAATAATCTTTCTTGCTTTTGCACTTAGCTCAGCTCTGTTTTCGAGAAAATCTGTATTCAATATGCACTCAACTCCGTTCAAAAGCCTTGATACTATCACATTGTATCCGCCAATAGGTATTCCCTGATACCTGTCATTAAAATAATTATTATTGTAGGTAAACCTAACAGGTAACCTTTTAATAATAAAGGCCGGTAACTCTTTACATGACTTACCCCACTGTTTTTCAGTATATCCCTTTATCAGTTTTTCATAAATATCTGTTCCGACTAGTTTTAATGCTTGTTCCTCCAGATTTTTGGGTTCATGAATATCAAGATGCGCTATTTGATCTTCAATTATTAGTCGAGCTTCTTCAGGTTTGGTAACTCCCCACAAGCGATGAAAAGTATTCATGTTAAAGGGTAGATTGTAAATTTCACCCTTATAATTTGCCAATGGTGAATTGATGTAATTGTTGAACTCAGCAAACTGATTTACATAATCCCAATTTTTTTTATCAGATGTATGAAATATATGAGCCCCGTATTTGTGCACATTAATTCCTTCAATATTTTCACAATAAACATTCCCTCCAATGTGAGACCGTTTATCAACAACCAAACATTTTTTCCCTCTCCGTTTGGCCTCGTGAGCAAAAACAGCACCAAATAATCCGGCTCCGACAATCAAATAATCGTACATCAATTCTCAAGGTTCATTATCAAATCATTTTTAAACAGAAAAACCGCCCATTTCCCGCAGTACACGTTTCAACACCTCATACTGCTCAAAAATATCATGTACTGGCAACTGACCAGCTACATGCATCGGACTCTTGAAATAGAACCCAAGCCATGTTTGCATGCCCGACATGCCGGCACGTTGCGCCAAATCGGTCAGCAATACCAAATCAAGACACAATGGGGCTGCCAGTATTGAATCGCGGCAGAGGAAATTGACCTTCATCTGCATCGGGTACCCCATCCAACCCACCAGGTCGATATTATCCCAGCTCTCTTTGTTGTCTTTGCGCGGCGGATAGTAGTTTATTCTTACCTTATGGTAAATATTGCTGTACAGTTCGGGGTGGTCATTTTCATCGAGAATACTCTCAATGACAGAGAGTTTGCTCTCCTCCTTGGTTTTGAAGTTGGCCGGTTCGTCTAGCACCTCACCATCTCTGTTGCCCAGGATATTGGTGGAAAACCATCCCTCAACACCCAGCATGCGGGTTTTGAACATGGGGGCCAACACGGTTTTCAAAAGCGTTTGTCCGGTTTTGAAATCCTTACCACAAACAGGTACCTGCATTTGCAAAGCGAGCTCTTCCATAGCCGGGAAGTCGAGCGTCATATTGGGTGCTCCATTGATAAAGGGCACGCCTTCCGACAGAGCAGCATAAGCATAGCAAATACTTGGTGCCACCACAGAATCAGTCTGTTGCATCGCTTTTTCGAGTGACGCCAACGTTGCATGCTCGGGCCCTTCGGTGGTAAACACCTCTGTGCTGCCACACCAGATAACGACCACGCGACTACATCCGTTATCGGCCTTAAAACGCCGGATATCCTCCCGCAATTGCTGTGTTTGCTCCCAGCGGCTTCCCTCCTCTTTTATCCAGGTTCCGTTTAGCCGCTTCACAAAGTTAATATCGAACAATCCCTTCATGGGAACAATAGCCGACAGCTCATCACGCACACCATTCAGGTCTTTTGCCGAAAGTACTTCGGCGTGAACTGCCGCATCGTATAGATTTT
>CAZHNZ010000005.1:44066-56563 GCA_964534355.1 uncultured Parabacteroides sp. | reverse complement strand
TTTTATCAAAAACTAAATTGGGGATATGCTCGCTTTTGCCTGAAATCTCAGCCTGGGGAAACAGACGGCTTTGCTGTCTGTTTCCCTTTTTTATGTCAAATCTTCATTTACTCACTAAGGGCCTGACGGATAATATCGGGTGTGGCAAGTCGTCTGTCGCCGAGGGCGCTCCACCCGCGTTTGTCGAGTCGGGAGACGATTTTCTGAACAGTTTCCTGTCCAAGGCTGTAGTCGGATAGACGCGTGGGAATATCGAGTGAATGGAAGAATTCCTCCGTGCGAAGGATAGCCTCTTCGGCGATTTGGCGAGGCGTGCCGTCTTGAATGCCCCATACGCGCTGGCCATACTGGGCAAGTTTGTCGGTCTTGTGGTCGATAAGAGCGCGCCACAGTCCGGGTAAAACAATGGCTAAAGTGCGGGCGTGGTCAATTTCGTGCAGGGCGGTCAGCTCGTGTCCGATCATATGCGTTGCCCAATCGGATGGAACGCCGGATCCGATAAGTCCATTGAGTGCCATGGTGGCACACCACATCAGGGATGACATGGCAGAGTAGTCGGCCGGATTGGCGTATGCTTTGGGTCCCTGCTCGATCAGTGTGAGCAGAATGCCCTCGGCCAAGCGATCCTGCAGCGGAGCATCGGCCGGGTATGTGATGTATTGCTCGAGGGTGTGCACAAAGGCATCTACCACGCCGTTGGCTACCTGTGGACGGGGTAGGGTGGCGGCTGCTTCGGGCAGGAGGATAGAGAATCGGGGGAAGAGCAGTGGGTGTCCGAAGGCAAACTTCTCGCTGGTGGTCTGGCGGGTGATGACTGCGCCGCTGTTCATTTCGGAACCTGTGGAGGGTAGTGTGAGTATGCATCCGAAAGGCAATGCCGAGTGGATGGGTGCACGGTTGGCAAGTATAGTCCAAGGGTCGCCATTGGGGAAACAGGCCGCGGCGGCAATGAATTTGGTGGCGTCGATTACAGAGCCTCCGCCGATGGCCAACAGAAAGTCTATCTGGTTTTGGTGTATGAACTCAACCGCTTTGAGGCAGGTTTCATAGCGGGGATTTGGCTCTATACCGGCGAATTCGAACACGGTGTAGCCGGCCAAAGCCGCGATTGTTTGGTCGTAAACGCCGTTTTTACGGATGCTTCCACCTCCGTAAATGAGAAGTACACGATTTTTTTTATCTATTTGTCGGGGTAGTTGAGTGATTTGATCTTTTCCGAAGATGATTTTGACCGGGTTGTGAAATTCGAAATTATTCATGATGAATGGTTTTTGACTTGATTTGTATTTGTTGGGTTAAATCTCAATAAACGAATGAGTTCGAAATTAATAAGAATTACGGAGAATGCAAAATTGTGGTTGTCGGTTTATTTATGTATTGTTGCTTTGTTGGTTAAATTGTTTTTTAAAGGTAATTAAATTGATGTTTTATTTGATGGATGATTGTTTGGGTCTAATGAAATAATTATACCATTTTGTTTGATTTGTTGATTTTTGTTGTAGTTTTGTGCTGTGTTAAGTTGTAAAAAATTGAGAATTAATAATTGGTTTAAAATCAGCTTAATGCAGAATTTAAGTGTGGTATAAACATTTATTAACGCGAGGATTTATATTTGTGCAATGGATTGCACTAATTTTGTCGACGATAAAAATATGTGCAATCATACAATTTTGTCAGAGAATAATCATTACGGAAAATTTTCCTTATTAGTAACTGAAAGAGACTAATTGCATTGTGGAAATATTTCCGTAATTGAATAAAAAGAATTAACCTCTTTTTGAATAAGAAGAAACAAACATGGAAAACCACCCATCGACTCACACGCTGAGCGGTCAGATAGAACTGCACACGGGCGTGAAGTCTGCCCGCTGCTATCAGTGCGGCAAGTGTTCGGCCGGCTGCCCGCTGGCAAACGAAATGGAATTTACCCCTTCTGCCACTATGCGCATGCTACAACTGGAAGATGAGGCTGCGGATAAAGAGCTGCTTCGTTCTCCGGGTATTTGGCTTTGCCTGAGTTGCGAAATGTGTATTTCACGTTGCCCCATGACCATCGATATCCCCAAAGTGATGGATTATCTGCGTCAGAAATCGTTGGAGGCTGGTGTTCAGCCTGCCGGAAAGACGAAAAACATCGTTAGTTTTCATCAATCGTTTCTGGATATGATACGCCGGACCGGTCGTTCGTACGAAATTGGTCTGGTGGTGGATTATAAGATGCGGTCGCTCAATCTGTTTCAGGATGTGAGTCTGGCCCCGCAGATGCTGAAACGCGGAAAGCTTCCGTTGTTGCCTGAAACGATAAAGGGAATGAAGGAGATGTCCCGCATCTTTACCAAAAGCAGAAAGAAGTAAGTGAAAGCGTGAAACAAGAATCCTGAAATTATGAAACGAACTATAGGTTATTATCCGGGTTGCTCACTCGAAGGCTCTTCGCGCGAGTACAAGGAGTCGGTGTCTGCTTTGGCACAGGCTTTTGACATTGTATTGGAGCAGGTACCCGACTGGAACTGTTGCGGCGCAAGTGCGGCACACAATCTGAACAAAAAACTATCGCTGGCCCTGCCTGCCCGTGTATTGGCCAAAGCCTCGGCTGCCGGTATGACGGAGATGCTGGTGCCCTGTGCGGCCTGTTACAACAAACTGAGTGTGGTACAGCACGAGTTACACAACGATGCATCATTGTTGGCCGAAGTGGAAGAGGTGATGGGGGAGAAGCTGGGCAATCCTATCCGGATACTGAACATCATACAATTTGTGCAGGAGGAGATTGTTCCCCGCCTGGGCGACCGTGTGGTGAATCCTTTTGATAAGGTGGCCTGCTACTACGGCTGCCTGTTGGTGCGCCCGAACGATATATTGCAGTTCGACCGCGTGGAAGATCCGCAACTAATGGACGAAGTGATGCAGGCACTGGGTGCGGAGACAATAGACTGGCCCTTTAAGACTGAATGTTGTGGTGCCGGTCTGTCGGTAAGCCGCACGGATGTGGTGGCCAACCTTTCGGGCCGGATTGTGAAAGAGGCCAGCGAGCGCGGGGCGAAAGCCATTATCGTGGCTTGTCCGATGTGTCATTCGAACCTCGATATGCGCCGCGCCGAAATCAACAAACGTTTTGGACTGAAATACAACATTCCCGTTATCTATCTGTCTCAGGCTATCGGAATAGCTTTGGGACTTAAAGAGCAACAAACCGGTCTGCACCGCCACTTTGTAAAAGTAGATCAGGCAGAATTCTGCAAAATGCAACAACCTCAACCCGTAACAGAACAATAAACATGGCACGCATAGGAGTTTTTATTTGCCATTGCGGCGAAAATATATCAGCAACAGTCGATTGTCCGAAAGTGGCTGAAAAGGCATACCAAATACCGGGAGTGGTGTTCAGCACCGATTATAAATATATGTGTTCCGATCCCGGACAAACCAAAATAAAAGAGGCCATCAAAGAGCATAACCTCACCGGTGTGGTGGTTTCGGCCTGCTCGCCCCGTATGCACGAGCCAACCTTCCGGAAGGCGTGCGCCGAAGCGGGTCTCAATCCGTTTTTGTGCGAAATGGCCAATATTCGCGAACATTGCTCGTGGGTGCACGACAAAAGCGAAGAGACGACCGAAAAGGCGTCGGACCTGGTGCGCACTCAGGTAGAGAAGGTGAAAAAAAACCATGCGCTCGAAAGCATAAAGGTGCCCGTAAACAAAACCGCAGTTGTGATTGGCGGTGGGGTAGCGGGCATTCAGGCATCGCTGGATATTGCCAATGCCGGCCACAAGGTGGTGCTGGTGGAGCGCGATCCCTCTATCGGAGGCCACATGGCGCAGCTGTCGGAGACTTTTCCCACGCTGGACTGCTCGCAGTGTATCCTTACGCCCCGTATGGTGGAGGTGGCTCAGCACCCCAATATTACGATGATGACCTTTTCGGAGGTGGAGTCGCTGGATGGTTTTATCGGAAACTTTAAGGTAAAAGTGCGCAAGAAGGCCAAAAGTGTGGACGAAAAACTTTGCACCGGTTGCGGATTGTGTACCACGAAATGTCCGACCAAAAAGATACCCAACGAATTTGAGCAGGGCATGGCATTCCGTCCGGCTATCTATGTGCCGTTTCCGCAGGCGGTGCCAAACAAACCGGTCATTGACCGTGTAAATTGTAAATTCTTCACGTCGGGCAAATGTAAAGTGTGTCAGAAACTTTGTCCTACCGGTGCCATCAACTACGAGCAGGAGGATGAAATAGTTGAACTGGAAGCCGGCGCAGTGGTTTTGGCCACCGGCTTTAATGTGCTGAATACAAATTATTTCCCCGAATATGGATATGGTAAGTATAAGGATGTGATCAACGGATTGCAGTTTGAGCGTCTGGCTTCGGCATCGGGTCCCACACACGGCGAAATTCGTCGTCCGTCGGATGGTACTGTGCCTGAGAAGGTGGTCTTTCTGGCCTGTGCCGGTTCGCGCGATCCGGCGAAAGGTATTTCCTATTGCTCGAAAATATGCTGTATGTACACCGCCAAACATGCGATGCTCTACAAGCATAAAGTACACAGCGGTACGCCCTATGTGTTCTACATGGACATTCGCGCAGCGGGAAAAAGCTACGACGAATTTACCCGCAGGGCTATCGAAGAGGATGGCGCGAAATACATTCGCGGACGGGTATCGACGATATATGAGAAAGATGGAAAACTGATCGTAAAAGGTGCCGATACACTGCTGGGTGGTAAACCGGTAGAGATTGAGGCGGATATGGTGGTGCTGGCAACTGCCGGTGTGGCCAACCATGGCGCGGAGTCGCTGGCGCAAAAGCTGCACGTGTCGTACGACAACCACCACTTCTTTGCCGAAGCTCACCCGAAACTGAAACCGGTGGAGACCAATACGGCCGGAATTTTTCTGGCAGGTGCCTGTCAGGCGCCGAAGGATATTCCCGAATCGGTGGCGGCAGCCTCGGGGGCCGCGGCCAAGGTGATTGGTCTTTTCTCGAAAAGCGAACTCACCCGCGAACCTGTGGTGGCGAAGATTAACCGCACACCCGCACCGCCTTATTCTTCCTGCATGGGTTGCTTTATGTGCAAAGAGATTTGTCCGTATCAGGCTATCGACAAGGAGGAGATAAAGGACCGTGCCGGTAATGTGGTGAAGGTGATCGCTCACATCAATCCCGGATTGTGTCAGGGTTGTGGTACCTGTGTAGCCTTCTGCCGCTCTAAGTCTATTGATATCGAGGGTTATACCAATGAGCAGGTTTTTGCTGAGGTGGAAGCGTTGTTGAATGGGTTGTAGTTGTGGGTTACGAGTTACGAGTTACAAGTAGACGAGTAGACGGGTAAACAAGTAGACGGGTAATTTGACTCAGTGTATTCTCAGTGCAACTCAGTGTAGCGTTTGAGTAAACGAGTAGCGGGTATTGTGCCGAAACGTATAAAGTAAAGCAGATTCCTCACTATGTTCGGAATGACGGTGTACTATTTTATTTCAGATAATCCCGTCGGCGACGGAGGCCGGAGTGCTGGTGTCCTGATACGACGGGTGTGGAGATTGACAGCACCGTCGTCAAAACAAAGGGCATTGTTTGTGCCAATAGTGGGGCGACGGCTTTGTACTACAACATGTCTACGTCATCCCGAACGCAGTGAGGGAACTGTTGGTAGTTACAAGTAGACAAGTAAACAGGTAAACGAGTAGCAGGAAAAAAAATAATGCAAAACCTTCCCAATCCACCCCATTCATGGGTTTGGGGGTAAAAACTTAAAACGTACAACGTAAAACGTACAACGTAAAACGTATAACATAATAAACATGGAAAAAGAATTCAGACCAAAAATAGTAGCGTTTGTTTGCAACTGGTGTACATATGCCGGGGCAGACCTCACCGGTACAAGCCGCATCAAGTATTCGCCGGATGTGAAGATTATACGCTTTCCGTGTACCGGACGCATCGACTTTATGTTGCTGCTCAAGGCATTTGCCAATGGTGCCGATGGTGTGATTGTTTCGGGTTGCCACCCCAACGATTGCCACTACACGTCGGGTAACTTTCATGCACGCCGCAGGTGGACCATGTTTCGTACCCTGATGAACTTCATGGGTCTCGAGATGGAGCGCTTTACCTTTACCTGGGTATCGGCTGCCGAGGGCGCGAAGTGGGCAGAGGTGGTGAACGAAACATCCGAAAAAATTCACGCAATGGGCCCCTATACCGCTTACCGCAATTTGGCTAAGGAGATAACAGAGGCGGAGAGCTGAATAATCTAAATTAATGATACGCTGATAAGATGAAGAATCTGATTGAAATATCCAAAGAGTTGCTGCAAAGCGGGCAGGTGAAGGTGGTGATCGGCTATGCCAAAGGAACGGCAGAGCGGGTGCGTCCTCTCTTTGCGCGGGATGCGGCGGAGTGCGACAAGCTGTTGTTCGATGCCCGTTGTGTGCAGAATCTTGCCATATATCTCTACAAAAGGGAGATTGTGGCGATGGGAAAGCCGGCTATTGTGGCCAACATCCCCACTTTGCGGGCTGTATTGCGCCTGTGCGCCGAGCATCAGTTGCAGGAAGAGTCGTTGATAGCCATTGCTGCCAATAGCGATGGTGAAGCTGTTGTGCTGAATAATATGGCTGAGATAGAGGCATTTGTACAGGCACAGGTGCACGCATTATCCGACAAAGACAAAGCTCTGCTCGAAAAGATAAAAGCCATGCCTCAGGCCGAACGCTGGGCTTTCTGGCAAAAAGAGTTTCAAAAATGCATCAAGTGCTACGCCTGCCGGCAAACATGTCCGCTCTGCTACTGCACCGAGTGTACGGTGGAGAAAAACAAACCCCAATGGATCACGGTAGCATCTACCCAACTGGGAAACATGGAGTGGCATACCATGCGCACCATGCACCTGGCCGGCCGTTGCATATCGTGCGGACAGTGCGCCGAAGCCTGTCCGATGAACATCCCGCTACACCTGTTGCCTATGATGTTGTCGGAAGAAATTCGCGAAATATACGGTACCATGCCCGGCATGCACCGCGAAGAGAATTGTGCGTTATCGACATACAAACCGAATGATCAGGAGAATTTTATCCATTAAACCTCCGGTATTCCCGCTAATTTTTAATTCGAATAAACTATGGTTCCCTATACAAAACTACTCAAAAAGGAGTCTCTGCCAAAGCTGCTGACCATTCTCTCGGAACAGGGCAGACAGATCATTGCGCCGGTCAGTCAGGATGGCATTGTGGCTTACCGCCGTGTGGATACCCCTTTTGATTTGGATTTCAGCTATATATTGCCCGATACTTCCATCAAGGAGGTGGTTTTTCCGCGTACGGAGAAGCTTTTCGCCTATGTAAAATCAAAAGAATCGGTGGAAGTGACCGATTTCAACTTCGATGCTATTCCCTACAAGGTGATGGTGGGTGTTCGTCCGTGCGATGCCGCCGGCCTGTTGTCGCTGAGCGCAATATTCAACTGGGATCCCAAAGACCCGATATTCAATGCCCGCATGGAGCGCACCACCTTTATAGGTATGAGTTGTGCCAAATCGGATGAATATTGCTTCTGTACTTCGGTCGATTTGGGGCCGGGCAGCACCAAAGGCAGCGATATTCTGCTCACTACCCTCAACGATGGCCACTACATGGCCGAGATACTCACAGAAAAAGGCGAAGCCGTAGTGGCATTGGCTCCGGAGTTTTTTGAAGAGGCACAGATGGCCGACAAAGTGCACTTCCTGGCAGTGGTTCCGGTGAAATTCGAAAAATCCAAAATCTTCGATAAGCTCAGAGAGAAGTTCGATAGTCCCGTGTTTAGCGAGCAGGCCATGGCCTGTGTCGGTTGCGGCACGTGTGCCTATGTTTGTCCCATTTGCGCCTGTTTCGATATTCAGGAGCAGACCAAAGGCAACAAGGGAAGCCGCGTACGTTGCTGGGACTCGTGTGGCATGAAATTGTTTACACTGCATACCTCCGGGCACAACCCGCGCAACAATCAGGGACAACGCTGGCGTCAGCGTTTGATGCACAAATTCTCGTATATGCCCGAGCGGCTTGATGTGACGGGGTGTGTGGGTTGCGGACGTTGTTCGCGCAATTGCCCTGTGGATATGAACATGGCCGAACACCTCAGCGAAATTTGCGAATAACAGGTAAATCAAAGCTCATTTATTCACCCATAAAAATATAGAATCCCGTGTGCGAAACTAAAAATATATATTTGCCCTATCAGATGCGTATTGCCAAAATAACGGAAGAGGCACCGGCAGTACGTACCTTTCGCCTCGAATTTGTCAACCCGGAGGAGGGAGAGCAGTTCAGCTTCAATACCGGTCAGTTTGCCGAATATTCCATCTATGGCGAAGGGGAATCTACCTTTTGCATTGCATCGCCCCACACCCGAAAGGGCTACATCGAGTGCACCTTTCGCCGGGCGGGTCGCGTTACTTCTGCGCTGGCCGATGCCGAGGAGGGAGATATCCTGGGTTTGCGCGGCCCCTATGGCAACCGTTTTCCCATCGACGAATGGAAGGGCAAAAGCATCATCTTCATTGCCGGAGGTATTGCCCTGCCGCCCATGCGCAGCGTTATCTGGAGCTGTCTCGACAACCGCGCCGATTACAAGGATATCACCATTTTCTACGGAGCCAAATCCGAGGCCGATTTGGTCTATAAGCATGAGTTGAAGGAGTGGGACGAGATGCCAGGCGTCAAACTGGTGCAGGCTGTCGATCCCGGTGGAAACTCGCCGGAGTGGAAAGGCGAAGTGGGCTTTGTGCCTACTGTGGTCGATAAGCATCAGCCCTCGTCGGCCAACACTGTGGTGGTGGTCTGTGGCCCGCCTATCATGATTAAGAACACCTTTCCCGTACTCAAAAAGCTCGGGTTCGAAGACGATGCCATCTACACCACCCTCGAAAACCGCATGAAGTGTGGCTTTGGCAAATGCGGACATTGCAATGTGGGCAAAACTTATGTCTGCAAGGATGGTCCCGTATTTACCCTTTCTGAGCTCAACGAATTGCCGAACGAATATTAGTCCGGTTTGTCTTTGTGCCTGAAAATGAATATCTTTGCATCTATTCTTCTCAACAATTAACAAATGATTCTCGTATGAAAAGCAAATCTCTTCTTCTCTCTCTCTTTCTTTCGCTGGCCTTTTGGGCAAGGGGCGAACTCAAAATCGCCTCTGCACTGGGCGATAATATGGTGTTGCAGCGCAATACCGAAGTGCGTATATGGGGTAAGGCTGCCCCGGGTGCGGCGGTTACTGTCAGAGCCGACTGGAACAAAAGCAAAGTGCAAACCACCTGCAACGATCGTGGAGAGTGGCTGGTGCGACTCAAAACCACCGAAGCCGGCGGACCTTACACCATTCAGGTGGCTTCGGGCAAAGAGTCTCTCAAAATCAGCAATATCCTGCTCGGTGAGGTGTGGCTCTGTTCCGGTCAGTCCAACATGGAGATGACGGTTTCGGGCTTTACCGATCAGCCGGTACTTCAGGCCAACGATATTTTGGTAGATGCCGATAACGATCAGATTCGTCTCTTTTCACTCAAAAGACAAACCATGGATACCCCGCAGGATACCTGCGTAGGCCGCTGGATGGTCTCTAACGCTTCCAGCGCAGCGCAATTCAGTGCAGTGGGGTACCTCTATGCCCGACAATTGCAGCGCAAGCTCAAAGTGCCCGTTGGCGTTATCTGCTCCAGCTTCGGCGGTTCACGCATTGAGTCGTGGATGAGCAAAGAGGTGATGGCCGGCTTTCCCGCCGCTCTGGCCGAAACTACCAAGCCCAATGGCCACAAGCATCAGAGTGCTTCTTATCTCTACAACGGGATGATCAGTCCGCTGCTCAACTGCGTCTTCAAAGGTGCCATTTGGTATCAGGGTGAATCCAATGTTGTCAACTACAAAGACTATGCGGCTCTTATGTCGGGCATGATTTCCGGCTGGCGCAAGGACTTTGGCTTTGGCAATTTCCCCTTCTACTTTGTGCAGATTGCACCCTGCTGGTACAACAACAGCAAGGCCAACAACAGCGCCATGCAACGCGACGAGCAATACAAAGCCAGTCTGGCCATTCCCAATACCGGTATGGCATCTGCTATCGACCTGGGCGATGAGTTTTGCATTCACCCACCCGACAAAGAGACGGTAGCCAAACGCCTCTCGTATTGGGCGCTCTCCGAAACTTACGGTTTCAAAGGTATTGCCTTCAAAAACCCGGTCTACAAATCCATCGAGATCAAAGATACTATGGCCATCGTGTCGTTCGACAATGTGATGAACGGACTCAATACCTTTGGCCGCGACAACGACAATTTCGAGATTGCCGGTGCCGACAAGGTTTTCTATCCTGCCAAAGTCAAAATTACCGGCCGTCAGGCACGTGTATGGTCACCGCAGGTCAAAAACCCCGTTGCTGTACGCTATGCCTTCTACAATTTCCCGCAGGGCAAAGGCTTCCTCTACAACACCGCCGGTCTGCCGGTCCCATCTTTCCGCACAGACGATTGGTGATTGTTCGATATGATATTACAAAAAAAGGAGCGCTGGTTTATGCGTTCCTTTTTTGTATGTACCCCCATACATTTCATACCCCATGCATTTCATACATGGCTAATCATATTTAACCGCTTCGCGGTTTTGCTTCCACACCATCAATTGCCGCCTGCTTTAGCTGGCGGATATTATGCATCTCACTCTTCCGGGCTTTAGCCCAATACCTGTTTGGCTAAAGCCCACACTATACACTACCTCCATGAATGGCCTAAAGGCCAATCCAATTCATCCGCGTTCCTGTTACAAAAAAAAGGTGCGAAGCAAACAAAGCCCCTCACCTTTAAAATATATAATATAGATTTGCAGAACGCCCCGCAACCAGCCCAATTATTAATTATTAATTTTTAATTATTAATCGACAAGCCCCTCAATCTCCACCACCTCGTTCACATCCTCGTGATAATCCACCTCTTTAAATCCGAATCCAAACAAATTTTTAAAATCCTTCGTGTAGCCCTTCAGGTCGCCCAGCTGATGCAGCGTATCCGTATTCGCCATTTCCCACAGACGCTTAATCTCATCCTGCACATCATCCCGCAATTCCCAGTCGTCCACACGTATGCGGCCCGCCTCGTCCACAGGCACACCATTGCCCGCGAACAAACGGTCGGCATACAAACGCTGAATCTGCTCAATGCACCCTTCGTGAATGCCCTTAGCCTTCATGATCTTAAACAAAATCGTGATGTACAGTGGAATAATCGGAATAGCCGAACTCGCCTGCGTCACCAGCGCCTTGTTCACCGACACATACGCCTTACCGCCACGAGCCGCCAGCTTTGCATCCAGCGCCTTAGCCGTAGCCTCCAGGTGATCCTTCGCCTGACCAATCGTGCCCCTGCGGTAGATAGGCTCAGTCACAGCCGGACCGATGTACGAATAAGCCATCGTAATCGCCCCTTCGGCCAACGCACCCGCCGCCATCAGCGCATCCATCCACATCTCCCAGTCTTCGCCGCCCATCACAGCCACAGTGTTCTCAATATCCTCGTCCGTACACGGCTCAATGCTCACATCCGAAATCACGCCCGAATGAAAATCCACCGTCTTGTTGCTATATCCCTGGCCGATAGGTCTCAGCACCGAGCGATGCGTCACCCCCGTTACCGGATGCGTACGCACCGGCGAAGCCAGACTATACACCACCATATCCACCTCACCCAGATCAGCCTTTATCAGCTCTATCGTCTTCGCCTTCACCTCGTCCGAGTAAGCATCCCCGTTGATGCTCTTTGCATACAATCCCGCCTTGTGTGCCTCTGCGCTGAAGGCAGCCGTATTGTACCACCCCGGCGTTGCCGTTTTACCCGGCTGAGGCTCCTTCTCAAAGAACACCCCGATAGTAGCCGCATCCGATCCGAACGCACTGCAAATGCGCGATGCCAACCCGAAACCGGTCGAAGCACCAATCACCAGCACCCGCTTTTTGCCCTCAATCCGTCCCTTCGAACGCACATATTCTATCTGGTTCAACACATTTCTTTCGCAGCCTTTGGGGTGAGCGGTCAGGCTGATAAAACCGCGCATACGTGACTTAATAATCATATCCTATTTGTTATACTTTTAAACTAAAACCTATTGAGCCTGCAAAATTACAACTTTCCGCGCTAAAAATCACCCATTCGCCCCTTTTTTATCATCTTTTGGGCGGCCCCTCGCTCACTCGGGCCGGGCTATCCGTTGCAAGTCCTCGCCCGGAGAATACCGGGCTGTGGGCTTTTCACTTCTATCCCTGCCGCGGAAGATACTCTGCTTATATCGTCGCATTCGTCGCTCTATTGGGGTCGCGACTCAAAGTCGCACCCCCGATACTGAAGCCAATTAAGGGACGTTTCACAGCAAACCTCCGATGCAACAAACGTTTTATGGGAAGTTTTATAGCAAACGTCTGATATGACGAACGATTTATGCGACGTTTCATAGCAAACGTCTGATGCGACGAACGATTTA
>CAZHNZ010000005.1:0-43966 GCA_964534355.1 uncultured Parabacteroides sp. | reverse complement strand
TTTCATAGCAAACGTCTGACGCGACGAACGATTTATGCGACGTTTCATAGCAAACGTCTGATGCGACGAACGATTTATGCGACGTTTCATAGCAAACGTCTGACGCGACGAACGATTTATGCGACGTTTCATAGCAAACCTCCGACGATACGAACGATTTATGAGACGTTTCATAACAAACCTCTGATGCGACCAACATTTATTCTGTAAATTCTGATTCAGACAAAAATTCCCCCGCATCCCCTTGTTCGATTCCGCAGAAACCACTACATTTGCGCCGGATAAGTAATTATCCGAAAGACATGTGAAAATAACGTATAGCGTTTAGTTATTGATGTATTTTTTTTCATATACTCTGAGAATATTCTTATTTTGATAAAAAAAGAGCTTTTTTTTGAAACAATGTGAATGTTTTTTTCTACTTTTGGAGTGTAATAAATACTCCGCGCAAACCCATTAACCCTTACGGGTTTTGTGTATATGTATATCTTTGCTGTGTATCTGCTACTTAACTGCAAATACGTATTTTGTATACCTCCGGGTGCGCTTGTGTGGGAGGTTGATCGGATAGAGTGGGGGTGTGGTTTTATGAAATGAGATAGAATAAACAAATTTATATTATGAAGAAATTGTGGGGACTAATCAGAGAAAAGGTATTGCGGGCCTACAAGCTGTCGCTTGGTACAGAGAAGCAGGATGCGCTGGCTTGGCGAGAGTTGAAGCGGGTGATTGCCGATGCGGAACTCAAAGGTGGGGTGTTTGAAGACAGTCGATTTTTGGAAATCGGTCTGCCCATTGCCGAAGGGCAATATGCCGACTATTACTACAGGATAAAGGACCGGGAGTTTGATATCCGGGTGCAGATAATTTCCGGGTTCGATCGGGAGCTGATGACCGATGTGTTTGTATTGGCACAGCATTTCAACAATATGTTGCCCGATGGACAGGTGGTGGTGGATGCGAAGGAGGCCACTGTATTGTATCTGTATAAATGCGACGCTATTATTCCGCTGTTGTACCGCTTCGAGGCTTATGTCAGGTTGGTGCACCACAATAATATGTCGAAGGATATTTATTGGGCTTTCAGTAAGCTGATTGCGGAGGGCGAGTCGCCGGCTATTATCATTGCCGACCTGCTGAAAATGATAGAGGTGCGGGAGAAAACGGAGGGGTGAGCTATGAAATTTGATAAGATAGAAAGTATACTACACGGATATTCAAATATTCGCTGTATGCAGTGCTGGTGATTGTGGAGTTGACGTTCATCAATTTATTTTTTTTGGATCAAATGCTGTCGATAGAGATTCGATATACGAAGACCTGGACCATTTTTTTGTTTATATCATTTTTGTATTCATTTTAAGCGGGGTTATTCGTACTATGTTCCGGTTGCGGCGCATTGTATGTAAGTTGGAGAGAAGTAGTTGGATTGGTGAAAGAAATAAAATAAAGTAATGTTATGAAATTTCAGAAGATAGAGAAATATGTAACCTGGATAACTGTTCTAATCAATCTGGGGCGCATTGTGTCGTTGCTGGAGAAGATTGGAGATAGAGTATCTATCGAAGAGGTAGGTATTAGTCCTAAACGATCAGGAGTTGAGTGCCAATTATTTCTATCAATATTATTAAATGTTTGATTATGAATCTGGATGTGAATTTTATAGAACAAATAAAGCAATTGCTACGCAACGCTCAACAAAATCTGGTGCGAGAGGTAAACCATTTTATGGTTTCAACCTATTTTGAGTTGGGCAAACAAATAGTAGAGCAAGAGCAGAATGGGAAAAATGAGGCAGTGTATGGCAGCTATTTGCTACAGGAATTATCGGAAAGCTTAACCGCTGAATTTGGCAAGGGTTATTCTAAAAGAAATCTGGAGCTTATTCGAAAGTTCTACATCTGCTATAAGAATGCGAAATCACCGATTTCGCAAAGATTGAGCTGGACTCATCACATTCAACTCATCAGATTGGACAATGAAGATGAAAGAAACTTTTATCAAATAGAAGCCGAAAATAGCAATTGGAGTGTACGTGAACTGGAAAGGCAGATAAATTCAGGTTTGTTTCAGCGATTATTAATTTCGAAAGATAAAAAAGGAGTCAGATCATTAGCGAATCACGGACAACTTGTAGAAAAACCAATAGATGCCATCAAAGAAAATCTGATACCCCGGAATTATCCAGACAACAAATCAGCTTTGTATATGCCACTGAAGCAGATTTACTCAACGTTGCCCTCTTTGGTAAAACTGCGCAACAGTGGAGAATGGAAAATCCCGATGCTGAAGGCAATATCCGCGATATGGCTACTATAGAGCAGTTGGTGGTCTTGTCAAATATGGAGAGCATCAATGCTGTATTGATTCGGCAGGGATTGACACAGTCTGATCGTTTGGTTCAACTGAACACCATTGCCATTACCCAAATGAAATCATTCGTGTCGAATAAGAATATACAAAAGCTCAAATGAGCAATTGACGGAGTGACTCCGGGTCACCCCGTCAATACCGATAATATGAAAGTTGAAAGATAGAGTATTTGTGTTTAAACATTATATGTATGAAAAAGGGATTGTTGATTGTTTTTTTATCTGTCAGTGCGCTGCTGTGTGCGCATAACTACAACCTAAGCCGGGCTTTGGAGGCAATTCAGGCTTCGAACTTCGAGAAGGCGCTGGATTATGTAAACAGGGATATCTCCGATTTTCCGGATAAAGCGGAGAGTCGGTTTCAAAGAGCTTTTATCTATTATAAACAGGAACGAAACAGGGAGGCCCTCACAGAGTTATCTGCCGTTTTTGCTCTGACTAAACCTGCCGATAAAGAGATCAGGGCCAGAATATACAACCTCAGGGGAGAGATATATGCCTCTGTCGGGAATCCGGAGAAGGCGATTGCCAATTTCAGTTCGGCTATCCGGCTCAATCCGAAGGTTGCGGAGTATTATCTGAACCGGGCACAGGCCTGTTTCGGTAACCGGCAATACGACCGGGCAGAAGCCGATTATCAGCAGGTGCTGCTGCTCAACGAGGGCGAAATGTCGGCTCAGATTGGTTTGGCCCGCATCTGTATGGCCAAAAATCAGTTTGCAAAGGCGGAGAAAAAACTCTATGAGCTGACAGCTCTGTTTCCCGGCAAGTCGGAGCCCTTCTTCTATCTGGCACAGAGCTGTTACGCCCAAAAACAGACAGATAATGCGATTGTTTTTATGTTTCAGGCAGTCAGGCAGGACGAGCAAAACGACTCTGCGCTCACCTGTTTTCAGGAGTATGCAAAAAATAATTTCAGACTAGCCATGGCGCATGTGAGCACAATGCTGGTTTCACAGCCCGATAATGTGTCGTGGCTTTTGCTGCGGGGTAAAATAGCGGAGGAGAACAGGCAGTACAGACCGGCCATCAGCGATTTCAGCCGGGGATTGAAGGCACCGGATGGCGAACGCAGGCTGGAACTGCTCTACCACAGGGCCATGAGTTATATGGAGTGCGGGGAGTACCCAAAGGCGATAGCCGATTTTAGTGAGGCTATTGCTGTCGACTCTACGAGCGAATATTTGTGGGCTTACCGCGGGTATGCAAAGCAATACCTGCCCGATTTTGCGGGCGCGAAATCCGACTTTTCCCGCGCGATTGACATCAATCCGCTGGATGGTTGGTTTTACTACCGGCGGGGTTGGCTCAACGACGATTTTCTGAAGCTGCCCGATGCAGCACTGGAAGATTATAATCAGGCTATTGCTCTGGATAAGACGCTCTTTTATCCCCTTTGGCACCGGGGTCGCCTGTATCAGTCAGAACTGAAGGATACGGCAATGGCCCGAAAAGATTACGAAACATTGCTGCAAAACGACACCACTGTAAGCAATAGCAGTGTCCGGCACTTTGCCCTGATGGCGTTGGGTCACCACACTGAGGCTGAGGCGTGGATGAAAAAAATCATTGCGGCATATCCGACGGCGGGCAGTTATTACGATGCCGCCTGTCTGTACGCCGACATGAAACGCCCCGAACAGGCTGTGAATGCGCTGAAAATGGCTTTGGAGAAAGGGTATGTCAACTTCAGCCATATTGCCTCCGACGACGATTTGGACGATATTCGTAATCTGCCGGAGTTTACCGCCGCTGTAGATAAATGGCATGCGAAGTTTATGGCTACACAGATAGGTGATGTGGTTGCCGATACCCTGCAACAGCATGTCGCCCCGCAGACGGTGGTTATGCCCATGATTCCGAACGATGGTGGAACCTACACAATGCCCTGCCGGGTAAATGGGTTGCCCCTCAATTTTACATTCGATACCGGAGCCTGCGAGGTGTCTGTGTCGCAGACAGAGGTGCAGTTTATGCTCAAAAACAACTACCTGAAACCCGCTGACCTGTTGGGGACGGAGCGTTACACATTTGCCAATGGTGATGTAGGTTTGGGAACCCGGCTCATTTTGCGGAAAGTAGATATCGGTGGTTTTATATTGTACAATGTGCCGGCGGTTGTGGTCGATAGCAAAAAAGCACCGTTGCTCTTCGGCCAAAGTGCGCTGAGTAAGTATGGTAAAATAGTAATAGATAACGATGCTAAAACTATTACGATTTCCCGCTAAATCTGTATCAATCCGTTTATCCATCCATTAAAATATTACCTTCCTCTTGTTCTATTCCGCAGAAACCACTACATTTGCGCCGGATAAGTAATTATCCGAAAGACATGTGAAAATAACGTATAGCGTTTAGATATTATTCTTGCTTCAGAAATCGCCAATTTCAAAACCGGTCAAGAGTAGTAGCGATAGCGCTCACGTCCTTATAGGGGCGTGGGGCTGTTGTCTATTTGGTCGGTGGGTGTTTGGCGATACCTTGAAGCAGATAGTTCAACAGTACTCACGCCTTTTTTGTGTCGTCAATTGTGAAAATGGGCACTTTTTAACTTAAAACAGTTTTTCTTTTAAATACTAAATATGTTGCCTAGCATATATTCAAAAAATATTCTCATTTTGATAAAAAAAAGAGTCTTTTATTTGAATTTATGTGAATGTTTTTTTCTACTTTTGGTGTGTAATAAATACTCCACGCAAACCCATACCCCCTCTGGGTTTTGTGTATAATACTTCATGTCTGTGTATCTGTGCTTTAGTCGCAGTTGCGTATGTTTGTACACCTTTGGGTGTGCTGATGTGAATGTATATTCTTTTCTTGGGAGGGGGATGTTATTAATAGATAACAGATGTAACGGAAATGATGGACTTCGGTTTGGGCTGAGTTGTTTTTTTTCGTTCGAAGTTTAATTAAAAAACGAATTGCCGAATTTTTGGAACTATTGACAAAAGTACTACTTATGAACGAACATATATTAATCGCCAATTCTGGCATACAAATAGTAACATTTTCCTTGAGTATAAATACGCAGGAGAGATTTAATTTATGGTATCATGAATGGTATGATACTGAAACTGGAGAGTGGCGTTTGGATCCAGTCTATGAACTGAGGACTGAGGATGAGGGTAATATTTATTATAACAAACAAAAACTTCATAATGGTGGTTATCTTAATGACCCAACAATAGATATTGATGTCAATGATTTGAAGAATGATGGGATACTACCCCTTCGCATTGATGATGCTAATTGTAAGGATGTTAAAGGTGAGATCTTTGATATGACATTTTCTGACCGCGATAATAAGTTGTCTTGTTTTGAAAATGTTTGGCTTCCAATTCCATACTTCTTCAAGCGAACTCCAAAACGTTTTAAGTTTGGACCACTAAACTGGGCTCGCTTTAAGATGATTCCAAAGGGAGAATATAAAGGTCAAAAAAAATACGACGTTATTTTGGCATTTGATACCAGAGCTAAATATGAAAATGATGAGTATGATGAATGTCCGGTTTTTCCTGATAAATTTAGGAACGACATAGATTTCGAACTTTGCAGTAATGAGTTTATGTTAATGGACTTTTGCACACCTGGTAAGAATTGGAGCTACATAGATGAATACCTCCTTCATATTGTGCATCCTGGCATTCAGAGGGTGTCTCAAATAAAGGGTGCTAATATAAGACGTATGTCTTACATAGCTTCTTATACATATTTAATTAACTACCTCTCAACAAAAGGGGATTTCCCAAAGATCAAACTTTGTAAGGATAGTGATGTTGAAATACATGATGTTGACATGGTTGTTGATATTGGTAATTCTCGCACTACAGCTCTTCTAATTGAAGATAATACCAACTTTAATCAAGTACGTCAACTTGAGCTCATAGATTATTCTAACCTTATAAAAGATGTTGGTGATTCAATCTCTGTAAATAAACATGATGAACCCTTTGATATGCGGCTTGCATTCCGTAAAGTAGATTTTGGTGATTTTGGAATCAAAGATAGCAAACAGTTTGTTTACCCAAGTTTGATACGTTTAGGGCAAGAAGCCAATAGTTTGATACATCTTGCGACTAATAGTGCTGACGCAGTGGAGTCGTTGTCTACATACTCCAGTCCCAAACGATACCTTTGGGATTGGCGACCAAATAAAGAAGAATGGAAATTCTTGGTATTAAAAGGCGAAAAGGATGATCATATTTTAAACTTGAGAGGTATTACAAGTCAGCTGAAGAGTGAAGGGACACTTGATCTAACCGGAAATAGTGGTAGCTCATTTCATTATTCTCGTAGGTCACTTATGACATTCTCGTTTTTAGAAATGCTTGTTCAAGCAAAAACTCAAATAAACGGAGAAGAACATCGTTCAAATAAAGCTGGATTTGGAAAACCTTTTATGCCTAGAAGAATACGTAGGATTATCGTAACTTGTCCAACTGCAATGTCAAAAGTTGAACGAGAGGCTCTTGTGAATTGTGCAAAGGATGCAGTTATTCTGCTTGAGAACTTTGAATATACAGATCCTGCAAATAACAAAAAACCAGGAAAGTCTGTTGAGGTAATACCTTCTGTTTGTTCAAAAAAAGATGATGATAGTGTTTGGTATTACGACGAAGCTACATGTTCTCAGTTGGTTTATATGTATGGAGAAGTCGGTCATAAGTATAAGGGTTGTTGTAGTGAATTCTTTAATCTTTATGGAAAAGTAGAAGATGGAGATGAGCAACCTTCTATTACGGTAGGGTCACTTGATATTGGTGCTGGTACAACTGACTTAATGATAAGTAAATATACTTATGTAAAAGGAGATGTGACTACAATTACTCCAGATCCTAAATTTTACGATAGTTATTACTATGCAGGTGATGATATGCTATATGCTTTGATTAAAAACATAATGCTACTTGATGAAAATAGTGCATTCCGAATGGAATTAAAAGATATCTCAACGAAGGAATACCGTCAGAAAATGAAGGATTTCTTTGGCGGAGATTATAATGGTCAAACAATGTCGGATAGAGTATTGAGGAAGGATTTCAATATTCAGTATGCTGTGCCATTAACATGTTATTTTCTTGAGCTTTTGAAGCAAGATAGTAAAGACTGCATTGTAAAGTATGATGATGTGTTCTCAGAGTGTCCACCTAATGAAATTATAATCAATGAATTTAAGAACAGGCTAAATATTGATATTACAATGCTCACATGGAGATTCAATAAGCAATCAGTATCTGAAATTGTGCGCAAAGAGTTTGAGCCTTTGCTTAAAAAGGTCGCAACTATTATGTATTCTTTTGCATGCGATGTTGTACTGCTATCCGGACGACCTGCTTCTCTGCCTGCAATTCGTGATATCTTCTTGAAGTATTATTCTGTTTCTCCGAATAGATTGATTGTTCTAAACAATTATTATGTTGGAGATTGGTACCCATTTGGAGAAAATACAGGTTATATTAAGAATGCAAAGACTATTGTTGCAGTAGGTGGAGTTATTGGTCACTATGCTTCTGAACTTTCAAATCTTAATAAGTTTTTTATTAATCTTGACTTATTAAAGAAAAACCTTAAGTCAACAGTGAATTACATAGAGGCTTCCAGAGATGGGCAACCGATAGAATTTTTCATTACACCAGACCAAAATAGAGGTGATTTGACGGTAAGTAGTATTCCTGAGAAATTGAACGTACGTCAGATTGGTATGGACTCTTATCCATGTCGTGCTTTATACACAATAGATTTTAACAGGCGCAAAATGGCAGACAAGATAAGAAAGAAGGCTATTCTAAGTAACGAGGAATGCCCAACAGACGCAAAGGTTATGGGGCTGGTTAATGAGTTGATCGATTCACTTAAGAAAAAAATGCCTTTTAGAATGACGATTGAGCGAGATCCTGAGGATAAGGAAAACTTATCTATTACTACAATTATCGATCGTGAAGGGAATGATGTTCTGGATAGTAATCTTGAGATTCATATTCAGAGCCTTGGCGTGGATGGTCAGTATTGGCTTGACTCAGGTGCATTTGATTTCTAAACTTGAATTAACGAATAAGTATGATACAAGATATTGACAAACATATAGCATTGATTGATGGATCAATAGCCTGGGCGAAAGAATATAGCAGGGAGTCTTTTCCTTATGAAGTATTTAAGGATTATCGTCGCAATTTAAGACGTATTCGCTCTGCACTGGAAGAAAACTGCTCTGCAGCAGCTTATGGTGAGAGTCAGGTAGGGAAATCTTATTTGATGAGTAGTTTATTGTCTACTCCTAATACTCCTTTTGTTATAACCAATGCCGGAAAGTCATATAGTTTTATTGATGATCTTAATCCTAGTGGTGGTAATAACTCTAAGGTTGAATCAACAGGTGTAATCACTCGCTTTACAATTGCTGGTGGTAATAATGCCATGAAGGATTACGTGAAAGTTCGAAATCTTTCGGTTGTAGACATTATTCTTCTTTTGGCCGATTCATATTATAATGACATAAAGATTAATCAAGATAATGTTCTGAAGTACGATGATATTAACAAGGCTCTTGAAGCCATGAATATTATTTGGGCCACTCACACTAAACAGCATAATAAATTAGAAGAAGATGATATTATAGATATTAGTGATTATATTCATGATGTAATTGGTAATGCTGCTTCAAGTTTGAATCAATCGAATTTCCGTAAAATAGTATCGCCTATAATTCAATATGTATCATATGATAAGTGGGTTGATATTTTCAGTCTTCTATGGAACAAAAATCCTGAACTAAGTAGATTGTTCTGTGTTTTGATAAATGAATATAAAAAGTTAAACTTCCAAACAGAAGTTTATGTTCCATTTGATGCTGTGTTAAGAGATAAGGGTACACTGCTTAAGATTGAATGGCTTGATACAGTTTGTGGAGTTAAAATTGATACAGGAAATGATGAAATCTATACAGATGTTTACGATGCATCAGGAAATGTCTTAGCGAAAGACTTTCATAAAGGTAATTTATCTGCTTTGATTGCAGAACTCACTTTTGAGCTACCATCGACTGTTGCTGAAACACGCAGTTTCTTGCATAAAATAGACCTTTTGGATTTTCCTGGTGCTCGTTCTCGTGAGAAATACAAAGAACAAGAAATTAGTACAGTTTTGCCAAAAATTCTTCGCCGTGGTAAAGTTGCTTATTTATTTAATAAGTATTCTCGTTCATGGCGAATAAGTAGTGTGCTTTTTTGCCATCATAATGACCAGAAGGCTGAAGCAACCATTGGCGAGACGATTAACAGTTGGATTGAGGAGAATATTGGTAGTACACCTGCAGAACGTTCTGAGATGCTTAATGAAACAAAAGGTATTGCGCCTCTTTTCTTTATTGCAACAAAATTCAATATTGATTTAGAAAAGACTAAAACAGATATCTCAGCGAGCATGGATAAACTCGATTCTCATTGGAATCGTTTTAATACTGTTTATCCGGAAATCATCAAGCCTAATCGCTGGTTGGAGGATTGGGTAAAGCCAGGAGGGTTATTCCGTACTTCAGCATTTCAAAATATATATCCATTGCGTGATTTCTATTGGTCTGGTAAGAATAAATTATTTGATGGATATAGTGATGGTCGTGAAAAATCAGAAGAAAAGTCAATTCATATTCATCCGGAATATCCTGATTACTTCGAGAATCTTAGAACTAGTTTCTTGAAAAATGACTTTGTTAAACGGCATTTCGCAAACCCGGAACATGCATGGGATGATGTTGCAACCGTCAATAACGATGGTTCAAAAGCAATTATACGTAATCTTGATGCAATAGCAAATGTTCTGGAAAATGCTCGAAAGAAGAAGTATCTTGCACAGCTAATACATATTAAACAAGAAATTTATAATAGCTTATGTGTTTACTTTGAGCCTGATGACAAGGAAGCAAAGAATCAAAAGGTCAAACAAATAGCAAGCGATATCAGAATGTCATTGATTCTTTGTGTAGGCGAAAAACCTGAGATATTTGGACATATTATCGATAATCTAATGGTTCCTGTTGGAGATCTTAGAGATATAGCTTATGATATCATTATTTGTCATACAGACACACCAAAGGATTTCTCGATCATAAATTTTGTTCGTAAGCAAGCTGGGATTAATCCATCAGATAATAAAGATGTAAATGTTCAAAAACTATGTGATTTTTTTGGTTGTGATGATGCTAAATTAGAAGAGGCATTAAATGCACGTGGTTGTTCAATAACAGCGGTTGTTTCAAGTGAAACAGAGAATCTCACTACTGTTGCTGATGTAGTGACGAAGCACATTCTTGATTATTGGAATTCATTCATAAACAATCAAGTGAAAATTCTTGAACCGATACTACCACACTCAGAGGATGTGGTTTTTATGTTAGCAGCTCTTCTGAAGAAGATGAATATTAAACGAATTCTATCAGAGCGCATACATAGATATTGTAAGATATTCAGTTTGTATGAGCAGCCAAATGCTATTGCAGATTATGCTTCCCTTACATTGAATAACTTTGTTAGTTCTGTAGGACGTAGCTATATCACTAATGAAGAAGCTGAAAATATCCGATTGAAAGCTGAAAAATGTCGTATTAAGGTTGATTTATCTTCGACAGCGTGGAATGTTGTCAGAAAACCACAGCCGCTGCTACAAACACTTAGTGCATTTGATGCTGCTTCTGATATTGATGTTATAGATACCAATTCTCTCATGAAGCTGCCACTGTGGGATAACTTCCAGCGTTGGGAAAATTTAGTAACAATAGGACTTCTCTATGCAAGCGATATATCTCATGTAGATCCGGTTGCAAATGCTAAGATTAAAGTATTAATAGACAGTTGTGAAACTCTATATAATTAAAGATAGATATGGCTGGACATACATTTTTTGGAAAACAAAAGCTATGCTATACTGAAGTTTCGGATTTCACAGATTTCCAGGGTATAGGTCATGATCCCATTTATAAGCGCTACGATAGTGTTTTTAGTGTTGTGAAACGAGTTATCCCTTCCAGCTTACATCATTTTCTTGCGACTCCAGAATATTTGATTAATGAAGATCAAATATGTTGGCATGTCGACAACTGGTTTGAACATCCTACTCGACTTACGGATTTGGCAGGTGACGAACTTGATAAGTATAAAAGTATTCTAGAGGATACAGTCAGAATATATAAGTCTTGCATTGTGAATTTGAATGGCGAAGACTTGCAGATAATGGCGGGTGCTATCAGGTATATTGATGATGATCGGGTTTATTGCAGTGACGATAAGGTGTTTCTTGTTGCTTGGGGAATGACACCGGACACTAAGCAGCACAAGGTAATTGGTTCGGTTATTCACGACTTTGCCTTTGTGAAAAAGTATAAGATTACTTTTGACGCTGGCAATAATGGCACACTGGCTTCTAAATTAGACAAGAGCATGAGTCGCGCTGAAGGGACAATATTGTCAGAGAGTGATTTGCCTCCGGTTTCTCCATCTGAAGGATGGATTTTCGATGGTTGGTCTCCATCTCCAATAGGTCAACTTGTAACAGGTGATCTTCAGTACATTGCTAAGTATGTCAAAGAAGAAAAAGCTGTTTCATCTCCAGATGAGACTCCTGTTCCACATCCGGAAGTTCCTTCAATTATTCCAGATAATGAACCAGAAGAATATTTTACTTGTCGGTTTGATGCAGGGGGGCATGGTGCTTTATCCGGGCATTCAAGTGTTCGTAAGTTGGCTAATACATCTTTAAGTTATGATGAGATTCCACATGTGAAGACTGATAGAGGTTATAAATTCATCGGTTGGAATATTAACCCTTTAAATTTATCTATTGTATCCAACAAGGTATTTACTGCGGTTTACGAAGCGAAAATACCTTGGTATCGTCGTTGGTGGCTATGGCTTTTGGGTTTTTTTACTAGTTTATTTTTAGGTAAGGGATGTCTTAAGTGGATATTATGGATTCTTTTGGCAATTCTTCTGATTTGGCTTTTGTCAGGGTTCTTCAAAAGTTGTGTTGGCTTTGGGCATAATCCTGTTAATGGAGTTGTACCTGTTGATTCAATCACAAGTTCTGATGGTGGAGTTGTCGATGATAATGGTTTCTCACGTCCAATAACCGGGGATGATGGTGTTTTGCCAGAAGATGGCGGTGTTGTTGCACCTGTTCTGGGCGAAGGAGGGACTGATATTCCCATTGTTTCACAACCTGGTGTGCCAAATACGATAGCAAATCGCCTGTTTTTGTTCATGGAAGGCGAGAACGATGATGTAGAATCTCTGGCAAAGGATTTTAAGAAAACATATCCCGAGGATCAATATTCTATTATCGGATACGACAGAGAAGTGAAGCTTCTTGTGATACAGATACCAGAAAATGAGCGGGATAAAATTCGCCAAACCATTAATGGGCAGATTACAAATCACAAGTTTTTAGTTTTTGACGAAGAGATATATGAGTTAAAAGGAAAGTTCAAAACGCAGTCGTCAGAGACAGGCTGGCATTTGAAAGCTATAAATCTACAGGCTGGTTGGAAAATTACAAAAGGATCTCCAACTGTAAAAATTGCGGTTGTAGATGATGGTATTGATCCATCACATCCTATGTTTAAGGGGCGTATTGTAGATGCATACAATGTATTCACTCAGGATAATAGACTTAGTTTAGGCGAAGGTCATGGTACCCATACAGCAGGACTTGCTGCTGGTAGTGCAGAATATTTTAGTAAAGGTGCATCCGGAGTTGCTCCTGGTTGCAAGCTGATGCCAATACAAGTATTTGACAACAAACATTGTTCGCTTTCTGCTATAGTGGCTGGTGTAATGTATGCAGTTCATCATGATGCCGATGTTGTGAATCTGTCTATTGGTCCATCATTCAAGGGCTTGAATATGTTGCCTGTTAAGCAACAAGATCAAATTGCTCGAAATCAGTTTAAGAATGTTGAAAAGTTGTGGGCAAGAGTATGTACATTGGCAGCTAAAAAGAATTGCATACTTGTTTTTGCTGCAGGTAATGATGATATTCTTTCAAGTGTGCCACCGGAAAATAGAAATCAGTCTTCGATTGTAGTTACTGCTGTGGATAAAAATCTTTATCCTACGGATTTCACCAACTATGGTCCATGCTCTGATATTTCTGCTCCGGGGAAAGAAATATATAGTTCATTTCCTAGAGGCAGTTTCCAATCTTGTGATGGAACAAGTATGGCCGCACCGATAGTTGCCGGTACTATTGCATTGATGAAATCACTTAAGAAAGATTTAACGGTTTTGCAAGCAAGAAATGTACTTTATAAAACAGGTGCAGATGTTTATGGGTATATTCCACCAATGGTTTTGGTTGATAAAGCTCTTGCCGGAGTTAAACGTGGTGATTTCAGTACACCGGCTGAACGTCAGATAAGACCTACTCCTGATGGAGCCGGAGATGGCTCTGCTGGAGGTAAAGTGCTTCCAATTAATCAGGTTGACAATCCGCCAATTAATCAGGTTCCTCCACAGAATGTTAACGAGACTGATTACGACGCTATCAGACGACAAATAGATGAATATAAAAGAAAAATCAGTGAACTTGAAAAACTTTTGCCAAATAAAAAATAAAATATGAACGAACAACTAAAGTTTTCCTGGGGCCATATAATAGCATTTTTGGCGCTCGTATTTATTAGTTATATCTCTTTCGTAGGGGTGACTTATATGACAGATGGTGATTTTTCAATAGCTTCTGTTCTAATGGTAACTATTGATCTTATTCTCTTTGTTTTCTTTATCGGTGCTCAGATGATGAAGGCTACTGAAAGAAGATTTGCAAAAAAGATTTGGATTGAACGTGTATTTATATTTGGTTCACCCGTAATATTCTTGTTGGCTATGATTCCATATTTTCACTTTGGATCTGTACAGAGTCGGGATGAAGAAATAGTAGGTGATTTTACAGATGCCATAAGATCTTCGAAGCAAATGTTCTCTGACTACGATGCTTATTCTAATGAGCGAATTGACAATTATGAACACATGCTTAATCGTGTTATTTCTAACCGTAGCATACAACCGGCTGAATTTAATTCTTGTGGTTTTATTGCAGGTAAGGAAAGTGTTCAGAAAGATAATATGGTTAAGACATTGCGTCTTCAGTTGCTTTCGCAAAATTATGATTCGCTGAAAACCGAAGCGACAAAGTGGATAGAGTCGTCAAGTAATGGCGCAAGTACCTGGAATGTATTCCTCCTTGGAAACACAAAAGAGATAAAAACAGCCATACATATTTGGAATGATCAATTGACTGAGTTTGCAAACAAAAAACTCACTAATGAGGAATTCAATGGCTTCAATAGTGTAAAAACATTTAATGGGGCTAGCGAAAGTCTTGATGCTGTAGATAGAGGACTTGATGGCCTTACGAATAAATTTACTGAATCTGCATTTCCTCCATTCGGTTCCATTATAGGTGCTATTATTCTATATTTTGCGCTTTTATTTCCATATTTTCTACAGGATAGGCACACGAAGAATCAGTTTAGATTGATTGGGATGGAAAAAGGTGCGTCTCGCTCTTTTGAAGAAGAGTCTGAACCTACGACTAAAAAAACAAAGCCGACTAATGATGATGACGATTATGCATCATTTACACTATAGTAAATAATTATGGCTACAAAATCTGACATACTAAATAATCTGAGAGACTACAGCACCGACCAAATTGTTGAAGCAATAAATGCTGGTGTTGTTACAATCTATGAACTTAGTAAAGGTGGCAATCTTACTCCTCTTATGCGTAAACGCATTGAGCAGAAGCTTGCTGCACCTCCAGCTATTATTGCTGAAGCAATTCAGCAGTCTGCGCCTATAGCTTCGCAAGAAACACCAACGGCTAATAAAGAAACCCAAAATATTGAGATTCCTATTCCAGAGCCCGGGGATAACAAGATTCTTGCTGAAATTATTATACCGGATGCTCACACGATTAATGTTACAGCAGAACCAACATTTTCTAATGAATCAGATCCTTTGACAGAAACTGTTACAAACACTGGTAAGGGAATGTTTAATAAACCATTCTCTTTCAGTGGTAGAATCCGAAGACTAGAATATGGAATTTCATTTATCATATATTTTATTTGGTATGTCAATATTCAGGTGATGATGTTACCCTATAATATAACTACAGGAACGAGTATCTTTGTTCTGATTTCTTTTATTCCAATGGTTTGGTTTTTTTGGGCTCAGAACTGCAAAAGATGTCATGATAGAGGAAATTCCGGATGGTATCAATTAATACCGTTCTACATGTTTGTACTTCTATTTGGTGATGGAGATAATGGTAAAAACGAATATGGAGATAATCCCAAAAATTAAATAATATACATATATGGCAAGAATAAAAATACTTGAGAATGTTGCCGAGTACTCAGCAGATGAACTGGTAAAACACATTAAAAGTGGTATTGTTACATTCGATGAACTCTGTGATGAAACAGATGGATGCTTTTCTCCTCATATAAGAAAGGAAGTTAAACTAAAATTAGCTGGTTCAGAAGATGAAGACTGGTTAAATGCTAAGAACGCGCGTAACATTGAAGCCTTAGAGAAATATCTGTCAACCTATCCAGATGGTTCACATCGTGATGAGGCGCGTAGTCTTATCAGAAATATTCGTGATGAGCTAACACGAGCTGCAACGGTTGATATTTGGGAGTCTGTTGATAAAAATAATATATCTTCTCTACGACGTTTTTGTGACGATAACCCAAATGATATCCATTGCGTGGAAGCAAAGAGGTTAATAAATAAACTCCGCAAAGAGGAACTTATAGGTTTTGATATTGAAGCTCTAGCAAAACGAATAACTGATATTCAAGCAGATAAATTAATTCCCAACAAAAAAGGAGTAATCTACGAGTTAATTGTAGGTTATCTTGATCGTGCAAGGATTAAGAAACCCGATCTTCTGGAAATGATAAAATCAGATCCAAATATTCTTCGTGCTTCTGTTATCAATATGCTTCTTGATAATGAATATCTTGAGTATGATGATTTTGATGCTATTGATATTGATAGTGCTTTTATTCGTCATCTTGTAACTGGTGAGACGACTCAAGGTTTTGCAATTCCGAAAAAGCTAGACAAGATAAATAAGCTTTCAACCGAAGTGTATTTCTGGGGAATACCCTCTTCAGGAAAAAGTTGTGCCTTAGGTGCAATACTCAGTGTTGCAGGGAATGGACGTGTTGCAAAAAGCATGAGAAAGGATAATGATTGTCAGGGATATGGATATATGACTAAATTGGCTGCTCTTTTCAAATCAAATGGTTCTGTTGCTACTTTGCCAGAAGGTACTTCTATCTATTCCACTTATGAGATGGGATTTGATCTTGAAGACGATAACAATGCAGAGCATCCGCTAACATGTATTGATCTTGCCGGTGAGCTTGTTCGATGCATGTTTAAATCAGATGCAAACGAGAATATGAGTGATGACGAAATGGATGCACTCGACACGCTTACTCGAGTGCTGATTGATAACCGTACTAAAAATCGAAAAATTCATTTTTTCGTTCTTGAATATGGGGCAGATAATCGAAAGTACGAGGGCTTAACTCAGAGTGTTTATCTTGATGGAGCACTCAGATATATTGAACGAACTGGTATTTTTAAGAATGATACTGATGCTATTTACTTAATGATAACCAAAGCGGATAAAGCGAATGCCGGAAAAGGTCAGTTAGCTGCTATTCTTAAAGAATATGTCACTCAATCTTATGGTGGTTTTTATAACAGCCTGATTAAGATTTGCAAAGATTGTGAAATTAATAATGGTAGTGTGGAAATTGTACCTTTTACACTTGGTAAGGTCTGTTTTCAAAATTATTGTTTATTTGATGAGAAGCCCGCAGGCAACGTGGTACAAAAGTTGCTTATTCGTTCTAAGGGATTTAAAAATGGTAAAATACAACGTGGAATTAATATATTCAAGAAATAATGAACAAGCTAGGTTTTGCAATTAAACTCGTGAGTGAAGGTGCGGGTAATGTTATTGAATGCAATAAGGGTCAGTGGACAAACAAAGTAGTAGATATCAGGGAATATTTGAAGCTCTTTAACGGTTTGCAGGGTACTGACAATATTGTATCCTTCATGTCATTTGATAAGGAAGGATGCTTTATCACACTGCTACGAGCTATATCTGGTCGTGTTGGAGATTCCCTTAGTGGTTGGATTTACATTCCTAATACAATTGAAATTTCAGGTACTGAAGTTGAGAATGTTTATAAATTTGTTAAGAATATTCTTAGTCAGTCAAATCTTAACGATTGCAAAAATGATATATTGTCATTCTTTTCGAAAGAATATCCAAATAAAGCATATGCTGTTTATTACACACCAACTTCGGGAGATGTGTATGGCGTTCGCTTTATTGGTTATTATAACTTGCCTGAAATTTTTGATTCAAACAGATATCAGCTATATTATTCTAAATATAAGGCGATTTTCTTGTTAGAGCAAAATAATGAGGTTTCTATTGCTGATGAATATAAGATGAAATTTGAAGATCTTTCAACGTTACCAATCGAACAAACTTGTTTGCTAAAAGCTCCAACCTCACATGAACTTCTATCTTTAGGAAGGGGTGTGAAACTCATATTTCCTAACAATGTAGAATTCAGGGAATCTATTCCTCGAAAAAGAGGAGAAATAGTACAATTATATGCAGTAAGAGTAGGCTTTGAACCCTTAAAACTGCCTGCTTTTGAGATAGAAAGTGATATTCAATCTATACCTGAGATATCTCAATTGCAAGGAGTTTGGAAAAAGAAGATTTCATCATCCATGTTTAAGGTTTACAATAGCAAGAATGAACCAATTGGTAAAGGAGTAAGTATTACCGTTAACGGACAGGATGTCACATATAAAGAAATTCTTCTTCTTGAAGATGACTGTCGAAATGCACTAGTAAAGGTGACTGCAACGGATTTTAATAGTAATGAAAGCATAGAAGATTTACTAAGAGGTGATATTCAGATAAAACTTAGAAGAAAGGAGAAGACTTTCCAAAGCAAAATTGAAATGGCTAATGGTCAAGAAGCTGTAATTACTTTAGAGTCGAAAGACATTGAATCTTCTCAGAACTCTCCACTTAAGGGTTATGATTTTGATAATAATTCTCACGGTGAAAAGTGTCTCAGAATGAGCTCTGAATTTATCTGGAAACAACGTCTGTATGGATTCCTTGCAGCCTTAGTTGTTGGGTTAACTTTTGTTGTGTATCAAGCTTCTGATTCGTGGTTGCATACACATCATTTTAAATTTGGGTTGCCTCCGTGGGAAAGAGATAGAGTTGAGGTTAAAGACACAACAGCAACAGCAACATCAGTAACAGACGGGTCAGGTGAAGTTGAAAAACCCGATGACGTATTTTCATTTGACAATGCTATTAATTATCTCAATGATAATAACGTTTGGGATAAGACTGAAATGGAAAAATATCCTTCTCTTCAAGGGCTTTTCGATGATATGAATAGTTTTAATTTAGAAGAGCTAATTTATAATTGGTGTAATTTAAATAACTGTATAAAGATTAATAAAATAATAGAAGTTGCAAGGAAAAACAAAGTTAAAGAATGGAATCCCAAGCAAGGGGAGCATGCCCCTACGTACAATAAAGACGGTGATCCACTGATAAATGTAACAAATTATATTAATTGGCTTGATCAAGATCAATCTATACCTAGATTAACAAAATCAAAAGCCAAAAAAAAGACGGCTGAGAGAGGCAAAAAGGATGCTTCGTCACAAGGAAAGACTGTTGAAGCTTCGGACAAAAAAACTGAAACTAGGGGTTCAAATGGCGGATTAAACAATTAATATGAATAAATCAATAAAAATTTCATTGCTTGTAATAGCAATTGTTCTGGCTTTTGGAGGAGTAATGGCCTATTATAAGACCATTGTTTCGCCTCCGGGCAAGCTTGAGTTTAAGAATCAATATGTTCTGTCGGCAAAAAGAGACATATCTAAAGTTAAGTCTGCAAACACAGACTTGGCTTTGGACTCTGTCTTTAATGCAGTTCCAGACATTATAGATTTTCAATTTGCAAATACAGTCCTATCTGATCAGGAACGTGATGAACTAGTTGAATCATTTGCTGCTCAGTATGTTCCTGCATTTGTGGCTGCTTGTAATTCAAAATTCAGTCAATCTTATTGGGATGAAAGTAAGCTCCGGGCAATTAATGCACGTATTTCACAACTTCAGCAGCTAAGATCGACAGATCAGAGAATTGTTGTTCAAGGAGAAGCTAATGCATCTCTTAATGAGGTTAAGAATGTTATTGTAAATTATTATGATGCAAATCGTGCTGCATTCGCTAATAGTTATTGCGGTGTTCAGTCTGCTAAAGAAAGAATAGCTAGAGCAAGGAGATATGCGAATATGCCTCCGATTAATAATTGTATAGACCTTGTTAATCGCCTTAATTCTGTAGCTTCAAGATTAGAGCAGGCTCATTATGCTTATCTCTCAAATCAAGTGGAATTGTTAAACCAAAATCTCAGTTTAGAGCAAACTGAATTTGATAATCTTGCGCTTAGTATTTCGGCAAAGATAGATGAATATAAGGAAAAAGCTAAAGGTGCTTATGGTCATGTATCAGATGTAAGCGGCCTTGAAAGCCGGGCTGCTTATTATTATAGCTTGTATCAAACGAGATAGTCGAAACTCAATATTTTAAGGTAAATTAAAAATCAATAAATATGAAATTTTTAAAAACAATAATCGTATTGCTTGTAGTTTCTTCTTCCTTCGATGCTCAAGCACGAAAAAAAAAATCAGTCTCTTCTGATACTACTATTACAAAGACAGTTGTACCAGTAATTAAACAGAATACAGATACGTCGAATAATAACCTCAAAAAGGAAATTGATAAACTAAATAAAAAAGTGATTGAACTCAATGGTTCAAATTCCGAAAAAGATAAGATAATTAAAAGTAGAGATGCTGAAATTATTGGGTTAAAAAAATATTTGAATTTTGCAGATACAGTTATAGCTCGTATTTCAAATGATTGCTTACGTAACAAGTATGATCCTGTTCGGGTTGATAAAGCATTAGTTGATTTTAAAAAGATGTATTCTCAGGAACTGCAGAGTAAATTTAGTCCACTTGAAAAGCTTTTGAAGGAATATTCAAATTATTCAAAAGAGATTTCGGATATTTTGGCCGAAGCAGAAAAAGATCCCAACATAAAGAATTTTTTTAATAACCTTGGACAGAAAACAGCTAGCTCATATATTAGTAAAATTGAATCTACTCGTTATTATCAAGAAGTATACAATGCAAATTGGACAATTCCCTTTTTGAATAACTCAATTAATCGGATTATAAAATATCTTAAAGATTATAATCCAAAAGTAACTAGAGATATTAAACTTTTAGACAAAATGAACTAATATGAAATTCTCTTTTACAATAGCTATTATAGTGTTGTTTATATGTATCAATTTTCCTGTGGTTTATGCACAATCCACTACAGATTTGCTGTGTCAATTCGATAAGAATTCTATGATTAGGTCAAAACTGAGTAAGGCGCAGGGATGCATTGAGTCGGGCGACTATGATGGAGCAAAAAGTTACCTTAATGGAGTTCTCAATCTTGATAAAAATAATATTAAAGCTAAACAGTTGTTGGCAATTTGTAACAATAGGCGCAAGTCTGTACAAGTAGTCTCAACTACGTTAAGCGTGTCAACGTCGAGTTTGTCATTTGCAGCTGTTGGTGGAACTGAAAATATACAAATAACTACAAATGCTAGTTCGTACGTCATTGCTTTATTGCCAAACTGGTGTACAATAACAGAATATTCTAATTATATAGTAGTTACATGCAACAAGAATCTGGGAAATGCAGCTAGAGGCGACTATTTTACAGTATCAGCAGGTGATAAATCTATACGTATTTATGTTAATCAAGCGCAATCGCCTAATAGTGAACCAATAGTCAAAGCAGAAGAGACGAATACACTAAGTCTTTCAAAGGAATATTTGTATTTTGAATCACAAGGAGGGAAAAGTGAAGCCATTAATGTCTATTCTAATGCAAGCACTTATTCAGTCTCATTTTTACCTAGCTGGTGCACTGTTCAATCCAATAATGGGTATTTTACGGTTTTATGTAATGCTAATTACAATTCACAAGCTCGCAATGATTGGTTTATTGTAACGGCGGGGGATAAAGAGAAGAAAGTGTATGTAATTCAAAAAGGATTAGCAGTCGTGAATCAATCATACAATAGTTATAAAAGAAAAACTACCGTTTTTTATATTGGTGTTGGTGCATCTTATCCACTTATAGTAAAGGAAAACTTTATGAGATTTGATAATATATCCTATGATTTTAGGATAGGACTTGTGAAAACAATTGGTTTGTATGCAAAAATTGAGACAAATTTTAAGACTCAATCATTTGATTATAAGATTGATAATCTTCCTTCTGATTTGTATTACAAAAGGGTTAATGATGGTGAGTCTGAGTATTATAGTCGGCTTGCATTGGTTGGGGGTGTGATGATAAATACAAAGCCAATCGGGATATATCTTGGTGCTGGTTATGGATATTATAATCATTACATCAAGGCCAATTTGTACAATTATTCCAGTAATAGTTTTATGAAGACAATTAATCTGGGAAGTGTAAATAGTACTAAAGGATTAGAGACCGATGCGGGATTGATATTTAAGATTAATAAGGTTTGTTTTTCAGCAGGGGTCTCATCACTTGAGTTTAACTACTATGAGGCTAATGTGGACGTAGGTATTTTGTTTTAACTATCTGATTATGATACATGATTATAAATGCTTTTTTTCGAATATGTTATACAAGGTAATATTCTTCATTGCTTCGGTATTTTTTATTTTATCATCATGTAAGAAAGATGATGGCTTTGAGAATACAAACTTTGAACAGGTGAAAATTTCCACGTCCTCTGCGGTTTCTGTTACCTCCATATCTGCAACTATAGGAGGGGCTGTTTCGGCAAGTCAATATAGACTATTAAACAGAGGGGTTTGTTGGAACGTATCTACTAATCCGAAAAGAACGGATTTTTCTAAATATGAAAAAGGTGCTTTAGGCTCATTTTCATTACCGATAATATCATTGAGTCCGGGTAAAACATATTATTATAAAGCTTTTGCGGAAAGTAATGGAGAAATTATTTATGGAGAGGAACGGAGCTTTACTACTCCTGCTACTCTCGCTACGATTTCAACAAAAAGTATAACTAATTTAGTGTCTTCGACGGCAACATGTGGTGGTAGTATTTCATCTGATGGTGGATCTTTTATTGTAGCAAGGGGTGTATGCTGGAATACGGAAAAATCGCCAACTATTAGTTTGTTAACAAAAACAGTTGATGGTACAGGTTCAGGAGATTATTCAAGTAAAATTGCTGGTTTGCAGCCGGGTAACGTTTATTATGTGCGAGCTTATGCTACAAATGGCATTGGGACGGTTTATGGTAATGAAGTTCAGTTTTCAATATCTGCGGTTCTTCCTGTTGTTACAACAAGTAATTGGGTTCAAAATATATCTTCAACATCTGCGATTGTCGGAGGTTCTGTTGTCTCAAACGGAGGAGTGCCAATAGTTGAGAAGGGCATTTGTTGGAGTACAGGTAATAACCCCACTTATCAATCCAATAGAACTATTGAAGGTACAGCTTTGGGGGATTTTTCTTCTAGTATTTCGAATCTATATCCGAATACACAATATTTTTTCAGAGCATACGCTAAAAATAGTATAGGTGTTGCCTATGGGGCATTGTATTCTTTTACAACAAAAGCTTCTTTGCCTGTTGTTTCAACAAATACATTTGTCGAATTAAGTTCAAGTAGTGCTATGTGTGGTGGTAATGTGTCGGAAACAGGTGGTTTGGCCGTTACGGCAAGAGGAGTCTGCTGGGGGCTCTCTTCTACGGTACTTTTTTATCCTGTAAATTCATATACAAATGATGGATCTGGTTCTGGTAGTTTTTCCAGTTCAATTTCTAATTTGACCCCTGCAACTCTCTACTATTACAGAGCATATGCCGTCAATAGTTTGGGGGTTTCTTACGGTGCAGTGGTTTCATTCTCTACATTAAGTACACTAGCTAGTGTAACGACTTCCTCTGTGAGTAGCGTAGGTAGTTCGAGTGCAACTTGTGGTGGAAATGTTGTGTCCGATGGCGGTTCATTGATTTCAGCCCGGGGAGTTTGTTGGAATACATCCGGTAATCCGACAATTTTATCTTCAAAAATTAGTGAAGGAACAGGTAAAGGGGCTTTTAGTCTGAATATCTCCGGTTTGCAGCCCGGTACAACTTATTATTTGAGAGCATATGTAACAAACGGACAAGGTACTTCATATGGAGAACAGGTCTCTTTTAAGACTTTAGCAACATTGCCGGTGTTAAGCACAAGCTCAATATCAAGTGTAGGTTCAACATCTGCTGTTTCAGGTGGCGTTATTTCAACGGATGGTGGGGCTTCTATTATTTCTAAGGGAGTTTGTTGGAATACATATGGAAATCCGACGATTAATTCTTCCAAAACAAATGATGGAGGTGGTAGTGGGTCATTTACCAGTTCAATTACGGGATTGTCCGGGAATACAACGTATTATGTTCGTTCTTATGCAACAAATAGTCAGGGTACTGATTATGGTTCTCAGATAAGTTTTACGACATTATCTCCGACTGTTATTATAAATACGAGTAGTGTAACTTCTATTTCGACAACATCGGCTGTGTGCGGTGGATCAATTACTTCTGATGGTGGATATTATATATCCAGCCGGGGCGTATGCTGGAGTTCGAGTACAACTACCCCCACAATCTCAAATTCTTCATATGCTTCAAGTGGTAGTGGAACGGGTGTTTTTACGGTGAATCTCAATTCTCTATCTTCAAATACGACATATTATGCCCGTGCTTATGCTACAAATTATTTGGGCACCAAATATGGTGACGTTGTCAGCTTTTCGACTTCAAAATCTCATTATATTGGTGAATATTATGGAGGTGGTATTGTTTTTTATGTTGATGCTACCGGGCAGCACGGTTTAATCTCGGCAACCTCCGATCAAAGTACTTCTGCACAGTGGGGATGTTCTGGATCTTCAATATCAGGTGCAGATGGTACTTTATTTGGCAATGGTAATCAAAATACAATTGATATTGTAAATGGGTGTTCTAGTTTGTCTTCTGCTGCATATATTTGTTATAATCTTTATTTAAATGGATATAGTGATTGGTATTTGCCCTCAGTTGCAGAGTTATCGCTTATGCGTTCAAATTTATATTTAAATGGATACGGTGGATTTAGTGGAAGTTATCTATATTATTGGTCTTCGACTGAATACAATAGTAATAATGCTTATTCAGTTCTTTTTTCAACAGGAAGTCAGAGTTATTATATAAAAGGCTCTACTCTTCGAGTCAGAGCTATTCGGTCATTCTAGGAGCTTTTTAATGATGTTTTCTATATATATTGCATTTATGCAAAAATCAATCAAGTTAACATTAGCCGTATTACTATTAATCTGTCTGGCAGATATGCCGTATGGGTATTATCAGTTGGTGCGATTTGTGGCATTTGCCGGTTTTGGGGTAATTGCCTATCTGGCATACAAAGATAAGCGGGAATGGGAGGTAATAGTCAGTGTGGTATTGGCATTGCTGTTTCAGCCATTTATGAAACTAGCTCTGGGTCGTGAGGTCTGGACCGGTGTGGATGTGGTGGTTGCGGTTTATCTATTGGTGGTTGTGTTTCGGGGTGGTAGTGCCGGTGGGCGTTAGTTGTATTTTTCTAAAAACAGATTGATCATGAAAGCAAACCTTTTATTTCTAGTTCTGCTTGTGTCCGCCATCTGCTATGGTCAGGAGAGTTTCCGGATGAAATACGGGTGCTACAAAACCTTTGTCCCTACGGGTGGTCGCGATGCATCGGGGTTGAACAATGGTAACTGGAGTGTTGAGAAGAAGATAAATGTGATCGTTGATTTCAGTGTGGGGAAGCACAAGGATATTGTCATTACCAATAAGGGTGTGAAAGCGCTGTATGTGGTATCGGGCGAGCCATTCGAGGGTAAGCTGGGTTCTGGCATGAGGTATCAGCTTATTGTAGCCAAAAAAGGGGGTAAGAAATATGTGTTTCAGTATCTGGAGAATTACAATCTGCGATTGATGGAGGTGGGCAAAGATGATATGGTGGAGTATGGATGCTCTGCTTCCGTAAATAAAGACAAGGAGTAGTAGGCTATTTGGTTTGCTTATCCGTCTGGCAAAGGGTATTCTCTTTGTGTTCCCCAAAGTTGCATTTATTACTTGAGTCTAAGAATTTTTTGCAGGATTTGTCAAATAAATTGACCGGATTTCTATGTATACAACCATATATGAGAAAAGGGGGGAGTTGTCATTTTGAAAATGGCTTATTATTGTTTTTCTTTGTAAGAGAATGCTTTTTTCTTCAGCAGTTACAATGTCCCGGTAAGTGATTATTAAACTAATTCAATCAATGAAAATAAACTGTTTCAATCGATATTATTTATCTCTCCGAGGTGTGGTGTTGCTGCTTCTGGTCGCGGGAGCCATGCCGGTAAAATGCGCAAATCAGTCAATGGCGGATAGTTTGCTGGCAAAGGGCTATGAGTTGTATTGCAAGAAAGCGAGAGATACAGCTTTGGTGGTGGCATTGTTGAGGCAGGCTGCAGATGCGGGCAGCGAGAAAGCGGTAAATAACCTTCTTTTTTTGTCGGTTAAGAGTGATAGTATTTGGTATAGAAATACATTCCGGGCACTGAAATCTGCCTGCGAGCAGGGAAATAATGCAGTTGTATTTAACCTCGCAGTGATGTATTTGCACGGTTTGGGTGTAAAGGAGGATCCGGCTGAAGCGGATCGGTTAATGAGTAAGTTTTTTGCAACACCGTTGGGCGAGAATTACAGGAGAGAATGGATGGATGCAAAAAGAGATTTGCGGGTTGTCACCTGGGTTTTCTTTGGCCCATCTTATGCCCATACCTTAACTGCATATTCATCGGGAGCTCCTGAATTATTCAGAAAAGGGATAGCCTATTATCAGGCAAAGCAATACAAAGAGGCAGTGGATATTTTTTCGGGGTATGCGTCAAACGGTTCTTTTGATTCGCAATGCAATCTGGGTTTTTGTTATTGGTTTGGCTACGGCGTGGATGCTGATAGAAAGAGAGCTGCAGAATATTATCAGAAAGCGGCTGCAGGAGGTTCGGTACGTGCCCGGTTTACTTTGGCTACACTTTATGCTACAGGTAATGGTCTCAGGTACAATGCCAAACTGGCTGAGGAGACCTACGATCAGGTTTTCAAAGAGGATCAAACCAGATACAGCGGCTATTGGGAAAAAACGCTGAAACATAAAACTGTTTATCTTACATTTATTGGGGATAATTATTGGTCAATTATTGAGGAAAAAACGGAAAAACGATAAGCTAAAAAACCGGAGACATGAAAAGAGTTATTTTTCTGATTTTGATAGTTTGTTTCTGTTATTCATCTATTTCTGCTAAACGGGGAAAAGGAGAACGTATAGAGCCGGATATGAAAGTCCCTGTCGGGATGTTGTATATTCAAGGTGAAAAAGAAAATCCTGGCTTTTGTGTAGGACAGATGCAGGTTTCGAACGAAGAGTACAGGAAATTTGTTTCCTGGGTTCGGGATTCTGTGCTGCGGGAGAGACTTTCGGAAGGCGATTTTTCGTACAAAAGAGTGACTGATCGCGGAGATACCGTGTTGAACTGGAATAAAAAGATTCCGCGTAAACCGAAAGGGATGTGGGAGAGGTATGTATTGAAGCATATGTATAAAACTGAAAATATTCGTCCGGAATTAAACGAGGAATACACATGCTATCGGTTTTCATTTCATGATCGCAGTGGTGCAGAGAGGTGGAGGCGAGGGCAACTTTCGGGCGGCACTGTGCGAATAGACTCTGTGATGGTGGATTCGTTTCACTGTAATTCGGATAAAGAGATTCATTTTGAGAGAGTTAAAAAGCAGATTACAGGTGAAAATGATTATTTTAGGTCGATGATAATTTCGGTAACTCCTGATACGACCTGTTGGGAAAAAATAGACGATTATAGCAAACATCTAAAAAATATATACGGATTTGATTATTTCTGGACTTATAAAATTACATATTTTCGTTCTGTTGTTTATAAAAATTTTCCTGTAGTTGGGATAAGTTGGTATCAGGCAGTTGCATACTGTGATTGGTTGAATAAGACAAGGGGCACTTCGGGTACGGATGTTGAGTATGATTTGCCCACGGAGGATGAATGGGTGAGAACTGCCGGTAAAGCGGAAGAGCTGGCGAGGTGCAGGGCATCGGTATCTTATAAAGTTATTAAAAACAGATTTGAACTGTTTGGGCGTAGTTTGTGTATGTTGCCTCCGTTTGATCCGGCCCGAGACTATCTTCTTTGGGGTGTGTATGATTTGTTGTTGAATACAAGGGACTGGACATGTACAGTTGCCGACTCCGGGGCGAAACCTATAGGGGCTAACAGCCATCTCGCAGATGACATGAAACGTATGAATGAACGATACAGGTTGTTTAATTTCAGGGTGTTAAAGGGGAGGTCGGTTATTGATTCAATTTATACCAAAACAGATAGGTTTGGCTGTTATGCTATGGATTCCCAACCCTTTATCGGTTTTCGTGTGGTTTGTCGGTACAAAAAGAAGCCGTAATATTTAATGATTTAACAATTCAGTCTTAAAACATTAATAGAATGATAAAATCATATTCTGTACAGGAGCCTTTTATTTTTCGAGGTGTTGCTTACGAAGATTTGCAGGAATTTCGGGATCAGTTGACGTTAGTCAGAGAAGCCGGTGATTCCGATAACCGGATTTTGGTGGATAAACAGGGCAATCTTTACCTTATGTGGGCAGAGTTGTATCCCTGTTTTGACTTCAGCGACCGGATGTGTGAAGACCGGTATTATCGTTATCTCTTTTACTGTAAAAACAGAGAGGAGATTGAGCAGAAGTATCAGTATCTGAATAATAGATATGTATTGGGTACTGGTGCCCAGAGCGACCCGGTATTGATTCCTAATCTTTTCTATGGAGATGATACCCGATTTTTAGAAATAGCGGAGTAAGAACCGAAAGGAGATACGTGTTTCCAAATCAAAGAATGGAGGAAAGGGGGATGAAAAAGATCGTGATTGTGCTGATGCTCTTCTGTGTAGTTCAGATGTATGGTCAGAGTTCAAATTTCAGGGCGGGAAAGAAGGCGTATGATACGGAAATGTACGAAAAAGCAATGAGCTATTTTGATAAGGATATCGAGGATAACCCGAAAAGCCCCTTGAGTTATCGTTATCGAGCAGATATATATTACCGTCAGTCGCAGTATGCGTATGCCTTGTCGAATATATACTCGTGTTTGACTCGTACCCCACGAAAATGAATAAAAAAGAGGAGGCATTGAACTATCTTATATCTGCTTTTGAATGCGGATTCAGAGATTTTCCGTATATCGGGTTTGATGCTGATCTGGATAATCTGCGGGGCGACACAGTATTTGTGGCATTGATGAACAAATGGAAAATAATAGGAGATCATGAGATAAAAGCAGTTGAGGGAGTCGTTGAAGGCGGGGAGATTGCTGATACCACAAAGCAGCAGACTATTGTAATACCTATTCAAAAACAACGGAGTGGTACATATGAGATAACCTGCCGTATTAATAGTTTACCAATGAAGATAATAACTGTTCTGAGCAGTGTGTGTATGGGGCTTTTTTTTGTTTGTTGTAGTGGTGGAAAGTCAGACCGTAAAGTCAGATCGATTAAAACTGACGTAATTGAACAGAAAAGAATTACAATCATTATTCAACCATTTTCCGGCTTTTCGGATGTCGAAACAGATGCTGTTGGGAAAGAGTTGAGGCGGTTATATAAAAAGGTGGTTGTGAAAAAATCACTTCCTTATCCTGCTAACTCGCTGAGTGAGTCTAAAGCCAGGTATAGAGCCGATTCTTTGATATGCTTTCTGGGCCGAAGAACAGGTGAAGAAGAGGTTACGATAGGGCTTACGAACAAAGATATCAGTACGAAGAAGGGCGTGTATGCAGATTGGGGCGTTTTCGGGCTCGGATTCTGTCCGGGCAGAGCTTGTATTGCATCCTCGTACAGGCTGAAAGGAAAGAATCGGTCGGATAAACTGTTTAAAGTCTCTATCCATGAGTTGGGGCATACACAGGGTCTGAAGCATTGTCCGATAAAAAACTGCTTGATGAGGGATGCTGCAGGAAAAGACCACTTGAACGAATTAACCGGTTTTTGCGCCGGCTGCAAAGCGCATTTGAAGAAGAGGGGGTGGGTGCTTCGATATTGAAGATTTATTCCCAAAGGCTTTAAGGTGCCTAAAGATAACTGTAGCTCGCAAAGTTTGGACCGATTTAGATGTTGTGGTTGCGTTTCGGGGTGGTTGTGCCGGTGGGCATTAGATTTATGTCCCGTACCTACGGCACTCATGTCCGCATCGGTTGCACTCTTCGCCGGGCTGAAGCCGCGGCGTTACAACATCTGTCGTGCCTACGGCACTATGGGTTGCGGTGTTGTGTAATCCTGTAGGGATGACCGATGTTGTAGCAACGGGTTTTAATCCGTTGGTATTGAAATTTGTCACGGTTCGCGAGGTCTGGATCGGTGTGGATGTGGTGGTTGCGGTATATCTATTGGTTATTGAGTTTCGGGGAAGTAGAGCCGATGGGCGTTAGTTTTATGCCCCGTACCTACGGCACTCATGTCCGCATCGGTTGCTCTCTTCGCCGGGCTGAAGCCACGGCGTTACAACATCTGTCGTGCCTACGGCACTATGGGTTGCGGTGTGGTGTAATCCCGTAGGGATGGCCGATGTTGTAGCAACGGGTTTTAACCCGTTGGTATTGGGGTTTATCCCGGTTCGTGAGGTTTGGATCGGTGTGGATGTGGTGGTTGCGGTTTATCTATTGGTGGTTGCGTTTCGGGGTGTTGGATCTTCGCCGGGCTGAAGCCACGGCGTTACAACATCGGTCGTGCCTACGGCACTGCGGGTTGCGGTGTGGCGGAATCCCGTAGGGATGACCGATGTTGTAGCAACGGGTTTTAACCCGTTGGGATTGGGGTTTATCCCGGGTCGTGAGGTCTGGTGTGTTGTGGATGTTGTGGTTGCGATTTATCTATTGGTGGTTGCGTTTCGGGGTGTTGGATCTCTCTTCGCCGGGCTGAAGCCGCGGCGTTACAACATCAGTCGTGCCTACGGCACTGCGGGTTGCGGTGTGGTCTCAATTTTCTATTAAACTATTTATCGCTTCAACAAACTGCATTGCCTGTGGGTAAAGTTCAGAAACTGTTTCAGCATCGTAATACACAAAGTCTGCGTAATCCCCTTCCTGTCTATTTGCGAATAAGTCGTTGTACAACTTATTCATTTTAACAGAGAGCTTCCCTGATTTCACAAAGTGTAACCTAAGTATCTGTCAGCATTTTCTATACGATATGCAATTAGTGCTTCTTTTTCTTCCGGTGAAATCATACTACTTTTCCTTCTTTAAGAATATTGTGGTAAAAGGGGGTTATTTTATATTTTGATTCCCAAATTTTGAGAGGGATTACCATTGGGTTGATTATGATTCCGGTATTCAATTCAACATCGTATAGTGGATAGGTGATTTTTTGTCTTTCATTTAGTGTAACTGTCTCTTGATCAAGTAAAATGAGTAAATCGATATCACTATCCGGCCTGGCGGTTCCACGAGCTTCGGAGCCGTATAAAATTACTTTTGCTGTAGGATTCTGCTGATGAATAATTGTACTAATCTGATTTACAATTTCCTGCCGTATCATAATTGTATCTGTTTGTTGAAAGCAAAGATAATGATTTTTATGTGTCTTTTTATTGATTGCATAAAAAATGTTATTTGAGATGCTTTGTTCGCCGTAGGTTGCCGCAGCTTCGGTATGTCATACGGCTCCAGCCTATATCAAAGCTAAAAGTCGGCCTCTGGCTGGCAAAGTATCGCGCAGCAAGAGAAAAAACAAATGCGATGGGAGAAAAAAATATTATCTTTGTATCTGTAAGCATTTAACCGAAAAAGCAGACATTATACAAATCACCAGGTTAGCTGTATTATGTTAGGTGCCGGCTTACGACTACTTATTCGTGCATCTCAATTTTTTTTAGCTTATTTTAGTCAAAACAAATTTCATAATGAAAGTATTTCACGGAGGTTTTATTTCAATAGAGAAGCCTGATATTATTATCAGCAAATTTCCAAAGGATTTTGGAGAGGGCTTTTATTGTACTAAAATAGAGGAACAAGCAGTACGATGGTCAAGCAGATATGATACTGCTGTTGTTTCAGTTTATGAGTATATACCAAACGAAAATCTTAGGATTCTTGTTTTTGAAGAGATGACAGAGGAATGGCTCGATTTTATTGTAGAGTGTCGTGCGGGAGGAAAACATAATTATGATATTGTTATTGGAGCAATGGCTAATGACCAAATCTACAATTATGTTTCTGACTTTATTGACGGAATAATTAATCGTGAGCAGTTTTGGGTTTTAGCAAAATTTAAACACCCAACACATCAAGTGTGTTTTTGTAATGACGAAGCATTAAAAACAATAAATTTCATAGAATCTAAAATCATTGAAAATTATGATAGGAAGAGAAGATAATGACGCAAATAATTTGTTTTTTTTATGCTCTTTAATTGAATACATGGGCAGGAAAACAAAAAATCACCGTAGTGTTATAGTAAATGCAATTGGTAAAAATGAATTACAACATATTTTTGATTTAGCAGATATTTACCACAATGAGAATATAGACAAATTGACATTTGAACTTATAGAAAAGCACAAAATTAAGGATGGTGTGTTTGATAATATCTTATATGCGAAATATTCTATTCCGACTCATTGGGATATCGGTAAAGTATATAAACGATTAATTATTGCCGTTAGCAAAAGGGGAAATAAGCCATTGATAGAATCATTAATTGAAATATACAATTCATGGTTATCCAGGAAAATTGAAGATTTTAATTCCAGTATTTATTACGAAAGTCCCGAATATCTGTATCAATCATATTTGACAGGTGATAATTTATAAAACACTCATTTGTCCGTAGGATGTTTGGCATACGGAATGAACCTGAGTAATCCGGAGCATATGCACCCACTTTAACTCTCTTCTAAAACGAAATAACATAATAACGAAGCCATATTACCACCAATATACCATAATATTGCCGGCCGATTGTTATACGCTGAACCGCACAGTGTCATTTGTGGCAGTGAGGCCAGGGATAACCCGCCTGAAATCGTGCCTGCGGTACTGCGAAATGCGATGTGGCAAAGTTGCAGAGAATTGATTGTTGTTATAATGGACGTAGATACTGTATGGGTGAATAGATTGATCCGGTTGAAACCATGTCGTTGGGTAATGAAGAGGTCGCTTCCGTTATATTAGTTTTTGTGCTCACGCGCTATGTTACGATTTATCTGATTAAATTGCTGTTTGATTTTGGAATGTTACAGAAATGTATTAATTTTATACCGAATTATCAGAAAATCGATCTGAATTGCACAAAAATGAGAGCAGTCATTTTTTTAAATTATGAATAAAGAATTTAATAATATTACAATGAAAATGATGAATGGCAACGAAGCTGTTGCCAGAGGTGCCTTTGAAGCAGGCGTAAAAGTTGCTTCAGGTTTTCCGGGTACACCTTCCACAGAAGTAATGGATTACACACAGCAAAGGTACCCGGAGATCTATTGCGAGTGGTCGACAAACGAAAAAGTGGGTTTAGAAGTAGCCATTGGGGCTTCATTTGCAGGTTATCGAAGCCTGGCCGTAATGAAGACAGTCGGACTGCATGTTGCGGCAGATGCATTGGGCGGGGCAGCAGGTAGTCAGATCAATGGAGGACTGGTATTGGTGGTTGGCGATGATGTAGGTCGTATTGCCGGCGATGATTATAATGATGTACGTCATTATGGTAATATGTTCAATATTCCTGTGTTGGAGCCAAGTGACAGTCAGGAGGCCAAAGATTTGATGATCAGAGCATTCGAGATCAGCGAAGAATACACGACTCCGGTTATACTCAAAATAACATCGGTGATATGCAAGACAACCAGTGGGGTTGTTATTGATGAAGATTATACCTACGAAGCAAAATGCAGAGTAAAATATCCGGTTAGTTTCAGCAAAGTTATCATGACCACCATGATGATGAATGCCAAAGGCTCTGAGCATCCCAAATTGGTAAAATGCTTTAATGATTTTCCGGCGCACATAAAGCGTTTGGCCGGAGATAGCAATGGCTTTGAAATAAACAAGCTTGAATTGAAGGGTAAAAAGATAGGGGTAATAACAGCAGGTACACCCTATTTTTATGTAAAAGAGGTGCTACCCGAGGCTTCGGTATTGAAGCTGGGTCTTGTGATGCCACTTCCGGAAAAGTTGATTCGTGAGTTGGCCGCACATGTAGAGAAGCTCTATGTGATTGAAGATGGTCATGATATACTGGAAAAGAATATCAAGGATCTGGGTATATCGGTTATCGGGAAAGAATTATTCCCCAAATTCCCCGAAATGATGCGTTTTACCCCCGATATTATTGAGGAGAAACTTGTTCCGGGTGCACCCAAAAGAGCGATCATGGAAGGAATTCCCTTCAGGCTACCGGTTAGTTGCGCCGGGTGCTCTCACCTGTTTATCACGCAAATATTGGGAAAACATAAAATCAAGGCGGCAGCCGATGTGACCTGTGGGTTGATTGGTTGCTTTCCACATATGGAGTCGTATTCGCTGCAAAAATGCATGGGTTCGAGTATTGCGCTTGCTCATGGATATAATGTAGCGACAAATCACAAAGAGAATTTTGTGGCCATGATTGGTGATGGTGGTTTTTGGGCAACCGGAATCAACGGGCTGATGAATCTGATTTTCAACGACAGCCGGTCAACCACGATTATTGTGGACAATAGCTGTCTGGCAATGACCGGTGGTCAGCACGTGGCATCCAGCGAGTTTGGTTTTAATTACAAACCGGAGAATAAACTGGAGATTGCCAAAGTGTGCGAAGCTGTCGGTGTAAAGGATATTGTAACCGTAGATGCCTATGAGTACGAAAGTCTGGAAAAGGCTATTCTGAATGCGGTAAATGCAAATACAAATTCTGTAGTTATTGTTAAAAAGCCGTGTGTAACAAAATTTAAGCTGCCCAAAAATGATCCTTACTACATTGATCAGGAGCTTTGCACCAAATGCCGGAAATGTATAAACATCGGATGTTTAGCCATTGAGAGTAAAAAGGGGAAAGAGGGAAAAGTTGAAATCGTTATAAATGAAGATCTTTGTGTAGGTTGTGGTTTATGTACTACGGCTTGTAAGTTTGACGCAATAAAATCATAACAATGCAGGATACAGGAAAAAATATTATTATAGCAGGAGTGGGAGGTCAGGGAATTCTCCTATTTAGCAACCTCTTGAGCAAGTATTATATGAAACTTGGTTATGAGTTGAAAATTTCAGATGTAATCGGATTAGGACAGCGTGGGGGAGGTGTCGAAAGTCATTTCCGTTATTCGACTAAGCCGGTCTATTCACCGTTTATCAAAGCGGGAGATGTGGATTATCTGATATCATTTGAGCAAACCGAGACGCTCCGTTATTTGCACTGCATGAAAGAAGACGGTATCGTTTTCTCGAGCACCTTCGAACTCTCTACCTCCAGTGTAAATACCAGACTGGAGAAAGATATGCCGGAGTCTAAGACCGAATTGATAAAGAGATCGGGAAAGAAGACTTTTATTATTGATCCTGAAGAGAATAAAAGTCCGGATTTCGATATCAGCAAAATGATGAATATAGTTATGCTGGCCATCTATTCCGAATTCCGGGGCTATTCGCATGACGAGATGATGCAGATTGTACGTGAAAGTGTTCCGGAAAAGTTTGTGGAAGGAAATCTGAAAGCATACGAAAAAGGAATATCCATTGCCCGCGCTGAGCTGGCTTGATGTTAGTAATGAATTGCCGGCTGCTTTAGCTGCCGGATATATTTGATAGATTGAATGGGCTTTAACCAAATGATTATAAACATTTGGCTAAAGCCTAATTTTATATTCTATATCTTCCACCCCATAAATGGGGTGGCAATTCACATAAATGTGGCGGCAATTCACATAAATGGGGTGGTAACTCACATAAATTAAAATGATTCTCACATGAAATTATCTGAAGAAGTAATACTGCTGGATAGTCTGGGCGATTTGAAGCCCGACAATACAAGCCCGATATTGGTTTGCGGATCACATTGCGGCGATAACGGAACCTTTGCCCGTAAGCTGAAAGACTGCCGGGTGAAAGCTGTTTTCCTGAACAATGCGGGTATTGGCAAAAACCGGGCGGGTATCAGTGGTCTTTCTCATTATGCGGCTGAGGGTATACTGGCCTGTGCCGTGGATAACTACAGTGCCGAAATAGGTGTTGCCGCCGATACCTGGGCGGGCGGGATTATAAGTCACACCAATACTCTGGCCGATGAAGCGGGAGTCCGCGCCGGTGTTTCGGTACAGGAGGCTGTTGCCGGAATAATTCCAATTATCGATAATCTTTCATCTACTCAGGTAAACAGGGGTTCAGAATCTTCCGTTGCTGAAACGAAAGAGAGTAAGTCCGGTTTAAAAAAACAGACCCGGGCAGTGATAGCCGGCGTGAGCATTACTGTAACCGATAGTATTACCTTTTTGAACGAAAGCAATTCCGGCGATGTTGTTGTTTGTGGTTCGCACGGAGGTGTAAGCGCAGGGCATTATGCGCTGAAGCATGGCCTCAAAGCCGTGTTTTTTAACGATGCCGGAATCGGTAAAAACAATGCCGGCACAAAAAGTCTGGACACTTTGAGTGATGCCGGCATTGTTGCCTGTACGGTCGACTGCATGAGTGCAGAAATCTTTAACGGGCAGGATATACTGGACAATGGAATTATTTCAGTTTGTAATGAACTGGCAAAGGAGAGAGGTATTCGCGTAAATATGTCGGTCAGAGAGGCCATACTTATAATGGAATAAAGATCTCCACATCCTTGCGTCGCTCCTCGGGTGTCACCTTCAGATTCTCCACTTTTCCGTTGCGCAGTTCTCCCTCTACAATGGTGTTGTAGGGCGCGTGTAGTTTAAACGCAACATTCCACTCCTTTGGCCAGGCCGGGAAGAGCAGTATCCGTCGGTCGATGGTCTGCATCAGCATCTCTTGCAGGCCGATCATGCCGGAGCCTCCCCAGTTGTGGTCGGGTACCCAGTCGTGGCCCGGTCCCCAGAAGGTTGGGTAGCGGCGGGGCGCGTTTTTCAGTTTCTTGATGGTGAGATCCTTCGCTTCGTCTGTCAATCCCATGCAGGCGCAAAAAATGGCGTCCTGATGCCAGCTGATGATATTCTTTTGGTCGGGGCGGTCCATGCCGTATTTCCAGGTGTTGATGGCCACATCCAGATCTGGTCGTCCCACGCCGTAGATGCCCCACGGGTAAACCGGGTATAGTTGTGTAATCTCCACATTGTTGAGGCGGGCGTAGGTAGCAGCCGGCGCGATCGTTTTTTTACCCTCTCTTTCGCGGAAGGTGATGGGCGGGATGCGTTTAAGCAATCCTTCGAAATAAGTTTTTCTCTCTTTGGAGAGGTAATTGTCGGGTAGCGCCAGCAGGCTTTTGCAGACTGTTTGCAGTGCGGCGATGGTAGAGGTAGCGTTGTAGGCCATTTTGTAGGTCTCTGCTCCCGAGCCGGGGTAGAGGATCAGTTTGCCGTTGCCATCCAGAGCCTGTTTGCTTCTGCTCATAGCCTCCTGCTGGTAGTGTTCATCGAAGAAGACCAGGCAGCTCTCTATCAGGGGCATGTAGCGCGAAATGTCCTGTCCGGTGTACTTTTGTACATCGAGTATCATCTGGCAAAATTCGAGTGAGGTGTCCCACACATACTCCAGCCAGTTGTTGTATTCCACCCCTTTAGCGGCATTGGCCGGCCTGTCCCAGCTCCATTCTGAGGCATTGGGAAGTCCGAACTGCTCAATCTGTTCGGTAAACGAAGCCCCTTTGTGCCCCCAGTAATATTGCGTGCGCAGCTCGGCATTGTTGAGCATATTCCTGTAAAACTCAAACTGTGGTTTCATCATATCGAAGTCGCCGCCCTTGATCATCGGCCAGTAGAGCAGACGCTGATTTTGCGCCGTGTGGGTGCCGCCACCCCAGTTGCGGTGGTCGGGAGGGTAGGTGTAGTTTTTGCTTACATACGAGGGGTCGTAGGTGAAGAGTCCGCCGTTGAATTTCGACGGATATTTGCCGTAGGCATTGCAGCCCAGCTGGTAGCGAAACAGTTGGTAGTTTCGTCCCACTTCCCATCCTTTCGAGGTGTCGGGCTGAGCGGGGTTGATGGCGATGTAGCTGCGTTGCCAGAACTGAGCCCACCAGGCAAGGGTTTGTTCGAACGCCTTTTTACGGGTGCTCTTTTCCTCTTTTTCAATTTGTAGTAAACTGTTTTTCCAGTCGGCCAGGGTCGGGCTGTTTTCGGTATAGAGGTAGATGTTGACGCTCTGTTTTTTGCTCTGTTTTACGCTTTGCAGTTTCCATCCGATAAAGTCGGCATCGGCATACCTTCCGCGGGTATTGCCGGCGGGTTGCATATTTTGACCAGTCATCATACCGCCAAAAGTGAGATTTTTCAGCGGGTTGGTCAGTTTGCTTTTGATGGTCTCCAGATCCTGCTGTTTCACGATGTCGTCAAACAGCGATTTGTCGCGGTTGCGGTGGTACCAGCATATCCGGTTTCCGTCGAACTGAACAGAGTCTTTACGTACGACGGCCTTGAAAGGTGCACCCATATAATTGCGGCTGGCCTTCATCTCGTCGCTTGTCGTCCACACCCGATCGGCTATGCGCCAGTTTTCGTAGATGGCTTCGGTGGTGGTGGGCGCACTACATTCGCTCTCTATGTGCACCACCGGGCGAAACACATCCACCCAGATTTTCACTTTTGCTTTTTTGCCATCTTTCTCTGCATTGAGCTGCACATAGCCTTCGCGTAGTTTCAGCTCCTGGCGGAATTTGCCACCATCAAACAGATTGGGCGAAAATTTGACCCGCACGCGGCCCAACTTCAGCATCGCGTTGTTTTCGTCGAACGTGCCGCTTTGCGACAGGTAGCAGAGTATTTCGCCGTTTTCCACCCATACGTTGAGGCCAATGTTGCCACCGCCACAGGGCATCGATTCACTGGAATTTTTACTTTGCGTTTCCCATACTACATTGTATTGGTCTAAGTTAGGCGCCTGAGAGAAGGCGATTTGTCCGGATATCCAGACTAAAAGCAGCAGGAGGTGTGTTTTCATATTGATATTATTCATGTTATGCAATAAAAAGCACGCTGTTTAACAGTATAGACAGCGTGCCGGAATTTCTTATTTAAAAGGCGGCAACTCGACATCCTTGCGACGCTCTTCAGGCGTAACGCGGATGATTGATATTTTACCCTCTTTCATTTCCGCCTCCACGGTTGTGTTGTAGGGAGCGTGTAGTTTGAATGACACGTTCCATTCTTTTGGCCAGGCCGGGAAAAGGAGGATGCGTTTGCCGTCGGTTTGCAGCAACATCTCCTGTACGCCAATCATGCCCGAACCGCCCCAGTTGTGGTCGGGTACCCAGTCGTGTCCCGGTCCCCAGAAGGTCGGATAGCGGCGGGGTGAATTCTTCATTTTCTGTATGGTGATTTTTTTCGCCTCTTCGGTCAGTCCGAGGTCGGCGCAGAAAATCGCATCCTGATGCCAGCTGATGTAGTGGCGTTGATTTTCGTTATCCACGCCATATTTCCAGGTGTCGATAGCTGTTTGCAGGTCGGGTTTGCCCACGCCGAATATATGCCACGGGAAAACGGGATAGAGCTGTGTGATTTCGATGTTGTTGATGCGGGCGAAAACCTCTGCCGGCGCGATGGACTTTTTGCCCTTCATTTCGCGGAAAGGAATGGCAGGAATTCGTTTTTGCAATGCCTCGAAGTAGGTGCGTTCCTCTTTGGTCAGGTACTTTTCGGGCAACGACAACAGACCGGCGCTGACGGTTTGCAGCGCGGCAATCGTTGAGCTCGAGTTGTAGGCCATTTTATAGGTTTCGGCACCCGATCCGGGGTAGAGTATCAGTTTTCCTTTTCCGTCCAGTGCCTGCTTTCCGCGGCTTAATGCTTCGTATTGATAATGTGCGTCGAAAAAGGTCAGACAGCTTTTGATGAGCGGGATGTATTTTGTAATATCCTGATTTTTATAGGTGTGCAACTCAATGGCCATCATGCAGAATTCGAGCGAGGTATCCCACAGATATTCGAGCCAATAGTTGCTTTCTATTCCTTTGGGGGCTTTGGCGGGGCGTTTCCAGCCGTAAGAGGCGGACAACGGCAGACCGAAGTTTTCGAGCTGTTCGGTGAACGAAGCACCTTTGTGTCCCCAGTAGACTTCGGTTCGCTTTTCGGCATTAGGCAACATTTTGGCGTAGAAGTCGAGTTGCGAAGGCATCATGTCGAAGTCTCCGCTTTTGAGCATAGGCCAGTAAACGAGGCGTTGATTCTGAGCAGTGAAAGTACCACCACCCCAGTCGCGGTGGTCGGGGCTGAAGGGGAAATTGCTACCCACATACACTGGGTCGTAGGTAAACAGGCCGCCGTTGAACTTGGTGGGATATTTGCCGTAGGCGTTGCATCCCAGCTGATAGCGGAATAGCTGGTAGTTGCGACCTACCTGCCAGGCTTCGGAGGCCGAGTCGGGTTTTTCTCCGTTGATTACTACGTAGCTGCGTTGCCAGTAGTCGTTCCACCATTTTTGTGTTTGGGCGAATGCTGTTTTGCGGGTGGCTTTTTCGTTGGTAATGATAGTCTGCAAGCCCTTTTGCCACTCAGAAAGCGTAGCTGTGTTTTCAACGTGCAGGTAGAGGGTAATATCCTGTTTGGTAGAGGCTTTTTTGCTTTTCAGACTCCATGCTTTGTAGTTAGTCGAGGCATATTTCCCTTCGCTGTTGCCATTGGCTACCATGTTTTCACCGGTCATCAATCCGCCGAAAGTCATCCCTTTGAGCGGGTTCCATAGCTGATTCTTAACGCTTTCGAGCTCTTGCTGTTTTACGGTAATATCGAACAAAGTCTCCTCCTGATTGCGGTGAAACCACACCACCTGATTGGCATCGAACCGAATAGAGTCTTTGCGGATAAGCGCCTTCATCGGGGCTTCTCTAAATGCCAGACTGGCACGTACTTCTCCCTTGTCGTTCCAGTATCGGTCCTTCGTGCGCCAGCTTTCGTACTGGGCTTCAGTGACAAAGGGCTGACTGCCGGAAGTCTCTATATGCACCACAGGGCGAAACACATCGACCCAGAAGCGGACGGTGGCCGATTTGCCGTTTTTGCGGCCGGTGATTTCCACAAAGCCCTGTTTCAGCTTTAGCTCCTGACGAAAAACGTCACCATTATCGAACGGGTTTGGGGTAAGTTTCAGCCGCACGCGACCCAGTTTGGGGAAAACATTGTTCTCGTCGAATGCCCCACTGCGCGAGAGGTAGCAGAATATTTCGCCCTTTTCCACCCACACGTTGAGGCCGATGTCGCCACCGCCGCAGGGCATCGATTCGCCGGAGTTGCTGCTTGGCTTATTCCAGATTACATTGTAATTGTCGGGTGAGAACTGCGACAAAACCGGAGTAGAACTTGCCAGCAGTATTGTAATGATTGACCAAAAAGCTTTAGATAGAAATTTTTTTTTCATGTCTGTTTGGGTGTATTTGATTAGGTTCGACAAAAATAGTAAAAAAAGCGGATTGATGCAAATTCAATCTATGTGGCCTATTGTAACCTCTGTTTATCTGCTTTCTGCATCTTCTTGTTACGGATTGAAACAATAAATTGGAATTTTCGAAAAAATTAGTATTAAAATAGCTGTGTAATATTGATATTGTAATATTAATCTATTAGCTTTGCGACCAAATTATTGAATAGTATAACCGTATGATCAAATTAGATAAGAAGCCTGCCGAGTGTGGCAGCAAAGAAGAGATCAGGCAACAAATAGATGTGTTGGACAAAGAGATAATACGTCTGTTTTCGCTTCGTTTTCAGTATGTGAGTGAAATTGTAAAGTTCAAGACAGATGCTGAAAGCGTAGTAGCACAGGACCGAAAAAATCAGGTGATAAAATTGCGCGGGGAGTGGGCCGAAGAACACGGGCTCGACAAAGAGACCTTTGAGCAGATTTACTGCTTCCTGATTGATCACAACATAAGTAAAGAACTGGAAATCTTAAATCAAAAAAATGTCTAATAAAAACACAATCAGTAACATGTACAATGAGAATATCAAGGTAATGGATTGCACCATCCGCGATGGTGGGTTGATGAACAACTGGCAATTCAGCGACGAATTTGTAAGAAGCGTATATAATGCCTGCGTTGAGGCGGGTATCGACTATATGGAAATTGGCTACCTGAGTAGCGAAAAGGCTTTCGATAGAAATGTGGTGGGTCCGTGGAAATTCTGCCATCAAAAGGATCTGGAGCGCATTGTCGGTAAAAACGAAACCCCGCTTAAGCTTTCGGCCATGGCAGACATTGGTCGTATCGACCTCGACGATATACCTCCGGCATCGGAGAGCGCGCTCGATATGATACGCGTGGCCTGCTATGTGCATCAGGTGGATAAAGCGATTCAGCTGGCGCATTACTGTATGGATAAAGGATACGAAACCTGTATTAACCTGATGGCCGTATCGAAGGTAGGGGAGATTGAACTGGATGAAGCGTTGCAGGATATTGCCAAATCGCGCGTCCCTGTTTTTTATGCTGTAGATAGTTTTGGTAGCATGTATGTCGAGTCTGTGCAACATTTGGTGCGCAAATACAAAAAAGCGTTGCCCGGCAAAGAGATCGGAATACATGCCCACAACAACATGCAGTTGGCCATGTCGAACACCGTGACAGCTTTGATGGAAGGTTGCACCATGCTCGATGCTACTTTGCTCGGTTTGGGTCGCGGTGCCGGAAACTGTCCGATCGAAATCTTAATTGCTTTCCTGAAAAATCCAAAATACAGATTGTTACCCTTGTTGCAAACTATTCAGGATTACATTCACCCTATGCAGAAAAGTATCGATTGGGGATACCACATTCCATACATGATCAGTGGGGCTATGAACGAGCATCCGCGTAAGAGTATGGATTGGATGGAGTCGGATCGTAAAAATGATTTTGTTTCATTTATGAAAAATATGCACGACAACGAGATTCTTGAGTAGATTTTGGATTAATAATCAGATATACAGGCGATTGGTTTATTTCCAATCGCCTGTTTTTTTTTATATAAAACAGAAAAGCCCAATCGGCACAAAAATGCTTCATGGGCTTCGGTTGTTGAGGGGTTGCTTTGTTGAAATTGCTGTTTCCGGAATTTCTGCGTGCAAATATAGAAAAGGTTTTTATAACTGCAAAGAAAAGTTGTTGCAAAAGTGTCTATTGTATAATAATATTGGGCATTTCGGGGCTTTTTAAGCATGTAATAGCCTTTTTGTGTTGTTTTTTTTTTTATTTATAAGGATTATCTGTAAAATATGCTTATTTCCTGAATTTATTATTTATTTTTGTAAAATATATTTTGTCAATTTTTGATTTTAAGCCTATGAAAAAATTGTTGCTGATGCCCGTTTTTGCGATTTTGATGTTTACCTCGTGTTCCGGATTGCAACAAGTCGCAACTCAGGTAATAAGTCAGACCTCCGCCAATAGTTTAGTAAATCAGAATGCTGCCGGACTCAAAGAGGCATTGTCGGTAGGTATTTCCAATACGGTTCTTCGGCTTAGTAAAACAGATGGATTTCTGGGTAATCAGGCGTTGAAGATATTGTTGCCGGAGGAGGCACGTGTTATTTCAGATAATTTGAAATATGTGCCCGGAGGCGATAAACTGATGAATGATGTAATAATCCGGCTCAATCGGGCAGCAGAAGATGCCGCATCAGAAGCAAAACCTATTTTTGTCAGTGCAATACGTAATATGAGTATTTCGGATGCAACGTCAATTCTTTTTGGTGAAAAAAATGCAGCTACATCGTATTTGCGCAAATCAACATACAGTCAGCTAACGGCGGCATTTACTCCCAAAATAGAGGCTTCACTCGACAAGAAACTGGTGGGTAATATTTCGACAACACAATCGTGGAACGCACTAACGTCGGCTTACAACAAAGTTGCAGCATCTATGGTGGGTCAGGTAGCCAGATTACGACCTGTGAATACCAATTTGAGTGAGTATGTGACGCAGCGGGCACTCGATGGCCTTTTTTTGAATTTGGCAGGCGAAGAGAAGCTTATTCGTGAAAATCCATCGGCTCGCGTTAATGTTTTGTTGCAAAAAGTATTCGGGCAACTGGATAAAAAACAGAATTTGTCATTTATCTCTGATTAAATACCAAGCGTATTTGAACTAAATAAC